>QKCY01000206.1 GCA_003245525.1 Victivallales bacterium
GGGGAACAGCGACAACAGGCTCCCGATCTGCCCCTTAGGCAACCCCAGTTCGCCGAGGAACAGCACAAACAGGGAACTGCCAAAGGTCCAGATCGCAAAGATGCTGTTCAGCACCCCGTGCGCCAGACACCACGGCAACGCCCGTATTCGCTCCTGATCGGTAACCACGACCGGCTCCAATCCATACCGGCTCAACGAACACGGACCTACTATACATGGGGAATGCCGGCTGGAAGCCAGCGCTCCCGGTGGGTGGCGTTACGCCTCTTCCACCAACCAGCGCAGGGCTGCAGGCAGCTCTGCCGCCCAACACGCGGGATCATGCCCACCGGAGAACTCGGCATAGTGCAGGCTGTTCCCCATTCCGGCCAGCGCCTTGGCCAAGCGGCGAACGCTGTCGAGCTGGCTGGTTTCCTGGCGCAGTCCGCTGGGCGGATGGGACACGCCCGCTTCCCGTTCGCGGTCCCCGACACTGAGCCAGAGGCGGCCGCCGTACGCCGGTTCGTTGCTTACGGCAGCGGTCAGCCACTCGTCGTTCCACCAGGCCGAGGGCGATTGGCAGATAGCCCCAGCAAACACGGCGGCATAGCTGCGGGCCGCGAAGGCCGCTTCCAGACCACTCAGGCTCAGGCCGCAGAGAAGTAGCCGTCGGCAAGTGCCCACGTTCTGCTCGATCCATCCGGCCAAGTCGGCAACCAAGAACTCCGCGAACTCCACGTTGCACGTCAGTTCCGCATGCCGCGCCACGGTATCCACATAGGATACATAGACACAGGCCGTCGTCGCCAGATGGCCCTCGGCCTGCAGCGCCGCGACAATCTCGGGAGCCTTTACCCGCTCGGTGTAGAGCTCGCCGTCGAGGAAGACAACCGCCTGGGTGACAGGGCCTGCGGGCGGCATCTGCACCCACACCTGCCGGGGACTGTCGAGCCGCTTGCTGGGTACTGCAAAGGAGGCGAGCGCGAGGTTTCCGGTGGGCATGTTTTCAGTTCCTAGCGGAGAAAACCAAGATATGCGATTCTGGCAATGTTTCGGCTACGCGACAGCTCTACTTGCTACCATCGGCACAAATGCCGAACCCATCACCTGCCAGCAACCCGGCGTGGCGCTGTTCGTGAATGCGGCCAAAGGAGTGGAACTGCGCGGGGCCTCCGGGAAGACCCTCATCACCTTCCCCCGGTTCTGCATCCGCTGGAAGCCTAGCCTCGACCTTGACCCCACCGCCGCCGAGGCGATCACGGCCGAGGATGGCCAACCGGGCGTCGAGATCACGTATGGCGATTCCACGACGTTGTCCGTCACTGCCCGGTTCGTGCTCTATCCGCACTACCTGGCCGTGCGCTACGACCTCCTCAACGCCCCGACGGACAAGGAGACAAACATCCAGGGCTGCATGTTCGGACGGGTGCTGGCCAAGGGCATGGAGCCCGGCCCCCTAGCCAAGCTGGGGCGCTGGATGCGCCATCCGAAAGGCGGTATCCCCTACGAGGAGAAGGACGGCCTGCTGGTGCCCTTCGGCAATGGTCAGGAATCCGTCATGCTGGCTTTCGGCACGGACAACCATGCCAATCTGGGCTGGAAGGACGCCACGCGCCAGCACACCGGACTAACGGCTCTGGAACCGGGCCACTTCCGGTCCGAGTTCACCGTTCTCGTGCCTCCGGCCGGGTGGTCCACCGCCGCCGTCGCCGCGCGCTGGCACAACCGTCCGTTAGCCCTCGAACTCGCCACTCCGAAGCTCTACAACTGGTGGACCGATGCGCAGGAACCGATGACCCTCACTGCCGCCCTCGCCAACGTCTCCCAGGAAGACCGCCAAGGCCGTTTCGCCTACTGGGTGCGCGACTGGGGGGGCAACGTGGTCGCCGGGAAGACCGCCATCCTCGACCTACCGGCGGAAAAGACCACCACCGAAACCATTTCCTTCCAGCCCATGGTCGAGCGTGGTATCTACTTCGCCGAAGTCTCGTTCACCGACCTGACCACCGGCGAGGAGACCTTTGCCCGCACCAATCTCGCCCTCCTGCCGCCGCACCCCTTCCATTCCACTCCCGATGACAGCATCTTCGGCATCGCCGCCTACTGGCCGATTCCGACCGAGGGGGACGTGCAGAACCTGCTGGACCGCCTGGGCGTCCGCTGGGTCCGCTCGGGCGACACCCGGCTGCAGCACCCCGGCCGCATCGCGAACCACCACAGCAGCGTCCGTTTCAGCCAGACCTGGACCGACGAGAAGCGGGACACCTGGATTCGGGAGCAACTTCAGCAGTGCGTGGAGCGCCAGAATCCCTATTGGGAATTCGCCAACGAGATCAACATGTCCACCGCCGGGATCGCCATGGAAGGCGGCGGCATCGGCAAGGCCCTGCTTGCCCAGCCCTACGACGAATGGGTGCGCGCCATCCGCCGGGTCCAGCAGGAGACCGGGCTCACCCAGACCAAGCTCATCAGCTTCGGCATCGCAGGCATGGATGTCCCCTTCGTGGACAAGATGCGTGAACTCGGTACCTGGGATTTGCTCGACGGTCTCGCCCTCCATCCCGGACGGGGCAACTTCACCCCGGACTACCCGGTGACCAACCCCGCCGACTCCAACGATCTGGGCGAGAAGGGAGCCAACTTCTGGAACTACTACGGAGCGGTGCGCACCGCCGAATCCCTGCTCCGCACGTACGGCGAGAAGCCCCTGTGGCTGACCGAGGTCTACACCCCCACCTATCCGAACAGCTCCTGGGAGGATACCCCCCGCAACGCCCCCGAGAACGTGGTCCTCAGCTACGCCCTCGCCAAGGCCGAAGGGGTCAAGTGCGCCATGTACTACCAGCTCTTCGATTCCGTCCACTACAACAAGCTGGGGGTTAATTCCACGGGCCGCGAGTACTTCTTCGGGCTTGTCCGGCGCGATCTCAGCTTCAAACCGGCCCTGCTCGGCTACTGCGCCATCGCCGAAGCCCTGGACCAAGCCGCTTTCGCCGGTTGGGCCAAGCTCTCCGATCCCACCACACGGGGGCTTCTGTTCACCACCCCGCGCGGCCCCCTCGCCATCCTCTGGAACCGGGCCGACGGCTACGTGCTGACCGAGCGCACTCCCGATTTCGTCACC
>QKCY01000421.1 GCA_003245525.1 Victivallales bacterium
AGGGCGTTGTAGCCGTTCATGTGGCGTTTTTCCATGAGGCTGGTGAGGGGCCAGTCCTCGGTGCCGCTCTGGGCACCGCCGATGTTTTCGGGGCTGGATTCGGGATCGGCGTCGGCCATGAGGATGCAGTCGTCCGGGTTGGCCACCTGGCCGATGCGGACGCCGCCGAAGCCGGGGAAGTGGTTGTCGATGCCGTCGCCGTCCACATCGTCGTAGTCGTAGTAGCTGAGGCCGTAGTGCAGGACCTCGCCGTTGGCGGAGTCGATGATCTTGGGGTGGGGATCGCCAGCGGGGCAGAGCCAGATCTGGGTGGTGTCGAAGTAGGGCTGCAGGACGTCGGAGAAGAGCTCGACGCCAGTGGGCGTGGTTCGGCTGAGGGAGGGAATCCAGCCGTCGTAGTCGTCGGTGTACATGAGCACGCCAACGCCGATCTGTTTCATGCGCGCGAGGCAGTCGGTGGCGAGCGCCTTCTGCTTGGCCTTGGCCAGGGAGGGGAGCAGGAGGCCGGCCAGAATGGCCAGGATGGCGATGACGACCAGCAGTTCGATGAGGGTGAAACGGCGGTGCCGCAGCATGGTGGGAACTCCCTAGGCCGAGTCGTTGGCAGCAAGCACGTCGGTCGGCCGTCGTTCTGCAACCTGTTCGGATAACGGCGGTCCGAGTGCCATATTGCATCGCCATTCGCGGCGAGTGCATTCGCCAAGCGATAGACTATAGTACCGGACGGCTGGCAATGGCTAGCTATCCTGTTTCCCTCACCCAACCGGACCCTGTATGAACCGGCAAGCCAACATCAAACGCACGACGCGCGAGACGGACATCCAACTCCAACTGGAGCTGGACGGTCCCGCTGCCGTGCAGGTGTCCACGGGCCTGCCGTTTTGTGACCACATGCTGGAGGCCTTCGCCCGGCATGGCCGGTTCGGCCTCGCTGTCGCCGCCAAGGGCGACCTCGAAGTGGATGCGCACCACACGCTCGAAGACCTCGGGCTGGTGTTGGGCGACGCGCTGCGGGAAGCGCTCGGGGACAAGGCGGGCATCGCCCGTTTCGGCACGGCCTACGTGCCCATGGACGAGGCCCTGGCCCGGGTGTCGCTCGATCTCTCCGGCCGTCCCTGTCTGGCCTACCGGCTGAACAGCCCGGCGGTGGAGGTGGGCGGGTTCCATTCCCGCCTGTTCCGCGAGTTTTTCCAGGCATTTGTCAACCGAGGTGGGGTGACGCTCCACATCGACCTGTTGGCGGGCGAGGAGGTGCATCACGCCTTCGAGGCCGTCTTCAAGGCATTTGGGAGGGCCCTGGATCAGGCAACCCAGCTTGATCCGCGCTCGACAGGGGTGCTGTCTACCAAGGGCGTGCTGGATTGACCGCTTGCCCGCCCCTCGCAGCCACCCATAGATGCACCCAACTGCGGCCTGGGGCCGCTGTCCCGTATCCGGAGGATTGACCATGTCCGATTTTGATCTGCAAACGCGCCGTCACAGCGCCGCCCACATCATGGCGGCGGCGGTCCAACAGCTTTATCCCGAAGCCAAGTTCGACATCGGTCCCGCGACCGAGGACGGCTTCTACTACGACTTCGACCTGCCCACGCGCCTGGTTCCCGAGGATCTGAAGAAGATCGAGCAGGTGATGAAGAAGATGCTCGGTCGCCGCCTGCCCTTCGTGCGCCGCGAGGTGAGCCGGGACGAGGCCCAGCAGCTCTTCGCCGCGAAGGACCAGAGCTTCAAGCTCGAACGTCTGGCCGACATTCCCGAAGGTGCGGTCGTCTCCCTCTACGAGACGGGCGACTTCGTCGATCTCTGCCGCGGCCCCCACGTGGAGCATTCCGGCCAGATCGGGGCGGTGAAGCTGCTCTCCATCGCCGGCTCCTACTTCCGGGGCGACGAGAAGAACCCGATGCTCCAGCGCATCTACGGCACGGCCTTCCCGAGCGCCGAGGAACTGAACGCCTATCTCCAGGCCATCGAGGAAGCCAAGAAGCGCGACCACCGCAAGCTGGGCCAGGAACTGGAGCTGTTCAGCACGCACGAGGCCATCGGCCCCGGCCTGATCTGCTGGCATCCCAACGGTGCCCGTATCCGCAACATCATCGAAAGCTTCTGGCGCGACGCCCACTACGCCAACGGCTACGAGCTGCTCTACACGCCCCACGTGGGCCGCGCCAACCTGTGGCAGACGAGCGGCCACCTGGATTTCTACAAGGAGGGCATGTACGCCCCCATGAGCATTGACGAGAACGACTACTACGTCAAGCCCATGAACTGCCCCTTCCACATCCAGATCTACCAGAACCGCCCGCGCTCCTACCGCGAGCTGCCCCTGCGCTGGGCCGAACTCGGCACGGTGTACCGCTACGAGAAGGGCGGCGTGCTCCACGGCCTGCTGCGGGTGCGCGGCTTCACGCAGGATGACGCCCATATCATCTGCACGCCCGAGCAGATCGAGGACGAAATCGCCGAAGTCCTCCGCTTCAGCCTCTACATGTGGGACGCCTTCGGCTTCAAGGATATCAAGGCCTATCTGGCCACGCGGCCCGAGAAGGCGGTGGGCGATCCCGCCCGCTGGGAGCAGGCCCTCGGGTCCCTCGAAAAGGCCGTGCAGCGCGCCGGTCTCGAGTGCGAGGTGGACGAGGGCGGTGGCGCCTTCTACGGTCCCAAGATCGACCTCAAGATCAAGGACGCCCTCGGCCGCGAGTGGCAGACGACCACGATCCAGTTCGACTTCAACCTGCCCGAGCGCTTCGACATGAGCTACGTCGGCGCGGACGGCGAGAAGCACCAGCCCTACATGGTACACCGGGCTCTGCTCGGCTCCCTCGAACGCTTCTTCGGTATCCTGGTGGAGCACTACGCTGGCGCGTTCCCGCTCTGGCTCGCGCCGGAACAGGTGCGCATCCTGCCGATCAGCGAGAAGTTCCTGGACTATGCCGACAGCGTGCGCCAGTCCCTGGTCAAGGCGGGTATCCGGGTGACGGTGGACGGCGAGGCCGATCCCATTGGCGCCAAGATCCGCCGGGCCCGCAACCAGCGCGTGCCCTATATGGCCGTGGTGGGCGAGCGCGAAGCCGAGACCAACGAGGTCGCGGTCCGCAGTCGCGCGGGCGAGGAAGGGACCATGGCGGTCGACGTCTTCCTGGCCCGGATCGTCCGCGAAACGGCGGAAAAGGTGTGAGCCCAAGGGAGTTCGGTTGTTTTTTCTACGTGATTTCCCCTTGCATCCCGGCGGAAATCCCGGTATTTTCAGCACAATTGCGCGTCCGGGCCGACGAGGCCTGCGCGCGGGGCGGGCGGCCAGTCGGTCGCCCGGACCCCGATATCAGCAGTATCCACGGAGGATCGACCAATCGCCAAGCAGCTTAAAGACGGGGACAGATTGTATCGAGGCAAGGAAGTCCGGGTCATCGCCCCGGACAACGAGCAGTTGGGCATCATGTCCTTCCGCGAAGCCGTTGCCCGAGCCGAACAGTACGGACTGGATCTGGTGGAGGTGGCCGGCAAGGCTACGCCGCCGGTGTGCCGGATCATGGATTTCGGCAAGTTCCAGTACGAGGAAAGCAAGCGGCTCCGCGACGCACGCAAGAAGCAGACCCAGCACAAGGTCAAGGAGATCAAGTTCCACCCGAACATTGATACCCACGACTACCAGACAAAGCTCAATCATGCAGTTGCGTTCTTGGATAAGGGCGATAAATTGAAGGTCTCCATGTTCTTCCGTGGTCGCGAGATGGCGCACTCGGAGTTGGGCATGGATCTGATGCAGCGATTCATCGACGACCTCGGCGAACGAATCATCGTGGACTCCCCTCCGCGGCGTTCGGGCCGGATGTTGGGGATGATGCTGTCTCCGAAGTCACAAAGGTAGTAGCTGGCGCGCGGCGACGCTGGCTCGAGGCCGGCGAACAGGATGCGCGGAATCGAGCCGGAACAGCGGCCTGGGTCGCTGTTCCGTTTTCTGCGCCGGTCGAACAACAGCAGTACGCGTAACCACCAAGTGCGCCATTAGATACGGATGGACGACCAATGCCGAAGATGAAAACCCGCAAATCGGCCGCCAAGCGCTTCAAGCAGACGGGAACGGGCAAGTACCTGCACAACCGTGCCGGTGGGCGCCACATTCTGACCAAGAAGAGTTCCAAGCGCAAGCGCCGTCTGGGTCAGGCGACCGAGATCGCCTCGACCGAAAACGCCCGGATCCGCGCGGCCCTGCCCTACGGTCTGTAGGACAAGCAGTGGCCACACTCTCCCGGGGAGTGTGTAGTCTGTTGAAGCAGGAGGCATAAGCCCAAATGAGAAGTACGAACGCAGCCGCCTCGCGCAAGCGTCGCAACAAAGTCCTGAAGCTGGCCCGCGGCTTCCGCGGTTCCCGCGGTCGTCTGATCCGCATGGCCTACGGTGCCGTCGATCACGCGATGGCCAACGCCTTCATCGGCCGCAAGCAGAAGAAGCGGCAGTACCGCCGCCTGTGGACGGCCCGCATCAATGCCGCCTGCCGGGCGCTGGGTTGGAACTACAGTTCCTTCATCAACGGCCTGAACAAGGCGGGCATCGAGATGAACCGCAAGGTTCTGGCCGACCTCGCCGCCACCGATGCTGCCGCTTTCGGCCAGCTGGTCGAGATTGCCAAGAAGGCCTGCTAGCCAGGCCCGCGTAGCGCAGAGTCTCTGTAACGCGGACCCGGCTCGGGTCCGCGTTTTCTTTGCCCCGGAACCACCTCTCCATCCATGCTGTTCGTGAACCGTACCAACCTGGAAGTCGCCCGCTTTGCCGGTGCCGCCGCTGTGGCTGTAGTAGCCGCCGCTGCCGCTTGCCGCGTGGCCGGATGCGCCCAGGAAGGGAAGCCGATCTAGCAGAACCGATCGCCGAATCCTCCCAAGACCGTCCAGGACCACCTGGACGGTCTTTTTTTTGTCCCCGATCCGCAACCAAGGAGCCTGCCATGAACCCCGCCATCGCCACCGTCATCCGCCTTGCCGTTCCCGCCATCGCCGCTGCCGCCGCTGCTGACGCCGCCGTCTATGCGTTTTGTGGCAAACCCGGAAGGACAGGGGACGAACATGAACAACGATAGCGATCAACTGACCATCACCCGCCGGATGCGGGGCCTGCCATCCTCTTGCGTCCGCGACCTCATGAAAGCCACCGAAGGCCGGGACACCATCTCCTTTGCCGGCGGTCTGCCCCGGCCCGACCTGCTCCCCTTGGCGGCAGTGCGCGAGGCGACCGACCGGGTGCTGCTGCGCGAGGGCGGTTCCGCGCTGCAATACTCCTCCACGGAGGGTAACCTCGAACTGCGGGCGCTAATCGCGGAACAGTTGCTGGCACCGCGCGGGGTCCGGGTGTCGCCGGAGCAGGTGCTCATTACCAGCGGTTCGCAGCAGGGACTGGATCTGCTCGGCAAGGTGTTGCTGGAGGCCGGGGCGCAGGTGGCCCTGGAGAACCCCTCCTACCTGGCGGCGATCCAGGCCTTTGGCCTCTACGAACCCGAGTACCTGCCGGTGGAGATGGACGAGGAAGGGGTGCTCCCCGATGCCCTGGCGCGGTGCTGCCGCGACCAGAACCCGAGCTTCTTCTACGCCATTCCCGACTTCCAGAACCCCACCGGTCGCCTCTACTCGCGCGAGCGGCGCGAGGAAGTGGTGGAGGTGTTGGCGAGGCGGCGTCTGCCCCTGGTGGAGGATGCCCCCTACAGCCATCTGGCCTACGGCGACGAACCGGGTCCCATGCTGGCGGCGAGCTACGGCGCGCACTCCTTTGTCATGGGGACGGTCTCGAAGGTGCTGGCCCCCGGTTTCCGGATTGGTTGGGTGGCGGGCCCGCAACGCTGGATCGAGCCGCTGGTGAAGGCCAAACAGGCCACCGATCTCTGCACCGGGGCCTTCGTCCAGCGCATTGTGGCGGAGTTGCTGCGCGAACTGGATCTGCCGGAGCATGTGGCACGGTTGCGGGCGGCCTACAGGAAGCAGCGGGACGCCATGCTGGCAGCCCTGGCGGAACACATGCCGCCCGGAGTCATGTGGACCCGGCCGGCAGGCGGCATGTTCGTCTGGCTGACCTTGCCCGCGTGGCTGGATGCCCGCGAGGTGCTGGCCCGGACCCTGCCGCGGGGCGTGGTCTTTGCGCTGGGCGAATCCTTCTCGCCCGACGGGTGCTACCGTCACGCGATGCGCCTCAATTTCACCAACGCCAGCGAGGCGGCTATCCGCCAGGGAATCGCGATCCTGGCCGAAGAGGTCAAGGCGCTGTTCTAGCCGGTTGACGCCCGCACAAAACTCTCTATGGTGAGGGGACTACCCCCTCACCATGGAGACTGGCCATGACCGACCGGATTCGGCTGGGAATCAGTACCTGTCTGCTGGGCGAACCGGTGCGTTACGACGGCCAGCACAAGTTGGACCGGTACCTGCGCGACACCCTCGGGAACTACGTGGAGTTCGTGCCGGTGTGCCCGGAAGTGGAGGCCGGGTTCGGCGTACCTCGGCCGTCCATGCGGCTGGAGGGCGATCCCCAGGCTCCGCGCCTGGTCACGCCGCACGACGGCGTGGATCACACGGAGCGGATGCTCGCCTGGTGCTACCGCCGGGTGCGGGAATTGGAGGGCGAGGGCCTCTGCGGGTTCGTCTTCAAGGGCAAGTCGCCGAGCAGCGGCATGGAGCGGGTCAAGGTCTACGGTCCCTCGGGGATGCCGACCTATACCGGGATGGGGCTTTTCGCCCGCGCTTTCATGGAGCATTTCCCGCTGCTGCCGGTGGAGGAGGAGGGCAGGCTGTGCGATCCGGCTCTGCGCGAGAACTTCGTCGAGCGGATCTTCGCCCTGCGGCGCTGGCGCGAGCTGGGGGAGGAGCGCCGGACGCTGGGGGGGCTTGTCGCGTTTCACACGGCGCACAAGCTCCTGCTCATGTCCCATAGCGTCGAGGCGTACCGTCTGCTCGGACGGTTGGTGGCAGCGGGTGCCGAGCGCCCGCTGGACGAGCTTTTCGCGGAGTACGAGGAAGCGTTCCTGAAGGCCCTGGCTCTCCTCGCCACCCGGGCCAAGCACACCAATGTGCTCCAACACATCATGGGCTACTTCAAGAAGCTGCTGAGTCCGGACGAGAAGGCCGAGCTGCTGGAACTTATCGAGGCCTACCACGAGGGGACCGCCACGCTGGCCATCCCCGCAACCCTCCTCAACCACTACGTCCGCAAGTACCAGATCGAGTACCTGGCCGAGCAGTTCTATCTCCATCCCCACCCGGTGGAACTCCAGCTCCGCAACCATGCGTGAGTGGCGGCTGCGCTGACCCACGCACGGTGCGGCAGGGCAGGCCTAGAACTCCTTGCGGAGGCCACCCATCACCCGGTAGCCCCAGAAGGACGTGGACTTGAGGCCAAACCCCGAGACTCGCTCGTCTGGCGTGCCTTGCGGCATCTGGAGCTCCGGCATGTTGCCCAGGTAGCGCACGTCGCCTTTGACGAAGAGGACGAAACCCTTGCCGATCGGCCGTTCGATACCGGCTTTGGCGATGAGTTCCGGCATGAATACCGCATCGCTGTGATCGTGGGCAGTGGTGGTGGCATCTGGCTCTTCGTCGTACGATCCCGCCTGTTCCTGGAAGGCATCGACATCCTGCCAGCCGAGGCAAAGCCGCGCTTCGGCACCGCACGTGAGGGAGAAGCCCAGGGGCAGTTCCTTGCGGATGTCGAACATGCCCCCGATACCGATCTTCGTAGCCTCCATCTCGATCCAGTCGAACTCGAAAACGTCCTCTTCGACATCAATGCCAGCGAGGAAGAGGCCCATCGTGTTCCGGTAGTGGCCAAAAACGAGCCCGTAGCCCCAGGAGAGCTCGTCGAAGAAGCCGCCCTGGGTTGAGTCCATGAGATAGAGAGTGAGGGAGTGGTTGCTCGTCCAGTAGGCGAATTCGCCATCGTCGATGCTATTGAAGTAGGTGATGGTGTGCGGCGAGTCTGGATCGATGGGCAGCATGCAGAAGTAGTTGCCACCCCACGTGTAATCGCGCAGGAGGTCGGTCGTCCCCCCCTCGATCTTCCAGTACTCGTAGCCGAGGCGGAGGGCGCTCGGGTGCGACACCTCCAGGGGGACGATCAGGCTGACGTCGATGGTACGACCGTCGCCATCGAGATCCACCAGAGCCCCTCCGCTCCGCTCCGCGCCATAGTTGCCGACCTCATTGCCAAACGGGAAATCGTTGGTCTTCAGCCAGAGCCGCCCCATCGAGATGTCGAATTGGTACCCATCGGCCCAACTGGCCAACGAGACTACGGCGAGGACGATGGACAACGTCGTTTTGCGGATCATGCGAGATCTCCTGATACATGCTGTACTCCACTGGCAAGGTCTGCACTCTGTGCCCCAGAAAGCAGATGCGGCGAACGCCTCCCCAATGAAAACGCAGAGACTTCCCGTGCGTCTACAGGGCTGATGACCAAATGTGCCCTCCCCCGCCCCCTTTTTGTGGTGGGGGAGGGGGGGGAAGCCCCTGGCTCGTGGCGACGAGGAGGAGCTATGGGGTAAGGGTGAGCTTCCCGGCGTTGTCGAGGAGCCAGGTCTGGGAGAGAGCGCCAGCCCAGATGAGCCAGTCGCCGGTTTCCAGACGGTTGATGCCGACGTTGAAGCCCAGCGTCTTTGCGGGCTTGGCCCCGACAACCGCCAGGGGAATGGCCCATTCGGCCGTCCATTCGTTCTGGCCTTGGTGCGCGGCGTAGCGGGTGCCCTTGCCCAGAGCATCGACTTGTGTCTGGAGTGCCCCGGCGTCGGTCACGCTCTCGAACGCGCCGTTGGCGAAGCCGTGGAGAACGAACGTGGGGCCGGGCTTCTTGCCGTCCGTGGTACGCAGACAGACCTCCAGACCATCGTCCTGACC
>QKCY01000578.1 GCA_003245525.1 Victivallales bacterium
TCCTCCGAGTCGGCCTGATGTTCGCCTTCTACGTGGCCGTCGTGGCCAAGACTGCCCGTGATCCGGCCATGACGATTGGGGCCATGATCATGGTGGTGCAGGCGATGAAGCTCGCCTGCACGGCCCTGGCAGGCGTTGCCCGGGCAGCCGGAAGCTTCTACGCCGATTCGCTCTTTTTCGAGGACTTGGTGGAGTTCCTGAAGCTCCAGCCCACTCTCCAGGCGACCGGCACCCCGGTCTCCGCCGTCCCTCTTCTTCAGCAATCCGTGGAATTCCGCTCGGTGAGTTTTGCCTACCCGGCTGCGGAGTCGCGGGTCCTCGAAGACGTCTCGTTCCGGATCGAGTCCGGCGAGAGGATCGCGGTGGTGGGAGAGAACGGCGCGGGGAAGACCACTCTGGTCAAGCTTCTCGCCCGGCTGTACGATCCATGCACAGGCTCCATCGAGGTGGACGGAATCGACCTCCGCGGGATTCCCCCGGAGGAGTGGCAGCAGAACATGGCCGTGATTTTCCAGGACTTCGTCAGGTACCACCTCTCGGTACGGGAGAACATCGCGTTTGGGGATCTGACCAAACCAGACTCTGACGAGGCGCTGCTGAAGGCCGCCAGACTCAGTGGGGCCGACAGGACTCTCGCGGCCCTGCCGCAGGGGTTGGATGCCAAGCTCGGGAAGGAGTTCAGCGATGGCCACGAAATCTCTGGCGGGGAGTGGCAGAAGATCGCCTTGGCCAGGGCGTTCCTACGTGATGCTCGCCTGCTGATCCTGGACGAGCCAACCGCGTCTCTGGATCCCAAGCAGGAGTTCGAGACATTCCAGCGGTTTGGGGAATTGGCGCAGGGCAAGACCGTCGTCTTCGTCTCCCACCGTCTCTCGACGGTCCGGACGGCGGACCGGATTCTGGTCATGGACAAAGGGCGGCTCGTGGAGACAGGCACGCATGATGAACTCATGGCCGCAGATGGTGTATACGCGGCATTGTTCACCAGGCAAGCGGCAGGATACCAGGACCATCCGGCTCAGCATGACAACCCATCGGCGTCGGACCCGTCCTGAAACTCCCCGCTCCCGGAATCATTGGCCCCCGTGCAGGGGTACCTTCCGTCATGGAAAAGGCCCGTTTCCCCGGTTGGCGGGAATCGTCCCGGGTTCGCCCCGATCGCGCCGCTGGAGTTGGCCACTCGCGACAGCATGGGTTACTCTTACCCGCGGTGAGGTAATCCGTTCGGGGACAAGACCCATGCTGTTGTCGTCTCTCTTCCGTACGTCCACGCGCAAGCGCCATTGCCATACCCTTGGGGCTTCTCTTTGGCTGCTTGCTTTGGTTGGGATGGTCGCCGCCATGCCTTCTGCTCATGCCCAAGAGACAAGCTATTCCTGGTCGCCCGGGCAGGTTCCCAAAGGAGAGCACGCGCCAACGCTTGTTCCCTTCCGCACGGGGCAGGCATTGAGCTTCGACTACGACAAGGCCACGCGGGTGGACCTTGGGCAAGGGCAGAATGGTGATCTGCGCATCAAGGAGGCCTTGACCTTGACGGCCGTGGTCCAGTTGGGGCAGGCACCCCGCACCAAGGCGCCCTTCATCTCCAAGTGGCACTGCGTCACGGACGGGCGCTCGTACGAGCTTGGGGTGATGCCCGAGCGAACGGTCTTCTTCGCCATCAGCAACAGCGGGGTCTACGACCGGGAGGCACGCGAGATCTACACCGACGACAAGCTGAAGGTCGGCACGCCCTATGTCGTCACTGGCGTGTTTCAGCCGGGCAAGCGCATGGCCATCTACATCAATGGGCAACCCTGTGGCTCGACCGGTTCGCGGGTGCCCCAGGGGGTCTTCGACAGCAAGACGCCCGTGCTCGTGGGCAATCGTCCGGGACACGAGGCAGGCACGGGCTTCGACGGTCTGATCTCCGAGGTCCAGATCCGCCCCGTTGCCGTCGATGGCAAGGACATCGCCCGGCAGAGCCAGGAACTGGGACTGGCGGAGATGCCCGAGACCGATTTCGAGGACACGCGACCACTGCCACCCTGTCGAGCTATCACCAAGGGCCCGGAGTTCCATTGGTTCGGTTACTACGACAAGCTGGAGTTCGATCCCACGTCTCGGTATGTCCTCGGCATGGAGGTGGACTTCAACGGCCGGTCGCCCCAACCCGACGATGTCATCAAGGTCGGGATGGTCGATCTGCGGAACAACGACGAGTGGATCGAGCTGGGGACGAGCCGCGCCTGGTGCTGGCAGCAGGGCTGCATGCTGCAATGGCGACCGGGTTCGCCAAACGAGGTGCTGTGGAACGACCGCGAGGATGGGCGTTTCGTCTGCCACATTCTGGACGTGAATACTCGGCAGATGCGGACCATTCCCCATCCCGTCTACACGGTTTCGCCCGACGGCAAGACCGGATTCGCCCCCGACTTCCGGCGGATTCAGGACATGCGCCCCGGCTATGGCTACTGCGGCCTGCCCGATCCCAACCGGGATGTGCTGGCACCCACGGACTCGGGGATCGTCCGCGTCGATCTCGAAACCGGCGAGAGCACCCTCATCGTCTCCCTTGCCCAAGTGGCCGCCGTGCCGCACGAACACGGCGACATCAGCCAGATGAAGCACTACTTCAACCATCTGCTGGTCAACACCGACGGCACGCGGCTGGAGTTTCTGAACCGCTGGCGGGGGCCGGACATGCGAGGCTTTGGCACCCGCATGTTCACCTGCAACCCCGATGGCAGCGACCTCTACGTCCTCGATCCACACGGCCACACGTCCCACTTCGTCTGGCGCGACCCCAGCCACATCCTCGCCTGGAGCTGGCACCCGGATCTCGGCAATGGCTTCATCCTCTACCAGGACAAGACGCGCGAGGTCTCGGTCATCGGCAAGGACGTCATGAGCCGGAACGGGCACAACACCTACCTCCCAAACACGGATTGGATCCTCAACGACACCTATCCCGACAACCACGGTCGGCAGCACCCCTATCTCTACCACGTTCCCACCGGAGAGCGCTTCTGGCTCGGCCACTTCCCGGTCGCTCCCGGCCACGGCGGCGAATGGCGGTGCGACACCCACCCGCGCTTCAGCCCGGACGGCAAGTCCGTCGTCGTCGACTCCACCCACGATGGGAAAGGCCGCCAGCTCTACCTCATCGATATCTCGGACATCGTGGCCAATCCTCCTGGGAAGTAGCCAGCGAATGGGTACCGGGGACGACGGCAAACCATTGCTGCCGCTCTTGGGGCCTGTCATCGATTACTTGCATGTGACGAAAAGCAAAGGGATCAGGTACCGTCTATGAAGTTTCTCGCTCTGCTGCTTGCGACGACCGCATTGGCTTCCGCCGGTGCCATCGAAGACCCGATTGGCTACATCCGACAGGAACTGGCTGCCGGGAAGACGAGCATTGCCGTTCCGGCCGGGGTCTACCGGATCGAGCCGCAAGGGGACGTCTACCTGGAACTGCGGGACCTGAAGGGGGTGACCATCGATTTCACCGGCGTGGAGTTCGTGGGGCTCGTCAACGCCAGGATGTTCGACATCGCGGACTGCACGGACCTGACCCTGAAGGGCCTCACCATGGACTTCGACCCCCTGGCCTTCACGCAGGCGCGGATTGTCGAGGTCGATGCGGAGAAGAGCTGGACGGTCAAGATCATCGAGGGCTATCCCACCGAGGGCATTGGGAACGGCGGGAGTTGCTGGCCGATCCAGGCCTACGGGAAGGACACGCTCGAACTGGTGAACCCGATGCGTTTCCAGGACGGCATCGATGTGGTACGCATCGACGAGGACACCTATCGCATCACGGGCGGCCAGAACCGCGCCGGCGAGGTGGGGGACATCGCGGTGTTCTCGTGCTCCAACAACCCCAAGGGGAACAGGAGCTCGGAGGCGGTCCTGTCCAAGTCCTGTGTGAACCTGCGGGTGGAGGACTTCACGATCTACGGCACCCCCGGCGGCTACGCCTTCAAGGAGTTCGGCAACACGCGGACCGTCTATCTGCGGTGCAAGATCGACCGCCGCCCGCCGGAGACCGACCCGGTTCAACGCGGCCTGAAGCGCCTGCGCAGCGGCAACCACGACACCTTCACCTGCAAGTGCGCCCTAGTCGGTCCGCAGATCATCGGTTGCACGGCCCGCTACCATGGCGACGACTGCGTCAACATCTCGGGGTTCTACAGCCTCGTCACGGAGTCCGCAGGGGACGAGATCCGGATTCTGGCGCGGATGTACTACGGGGTTTTCGTGGACGCCGGGGACACCATCCAGATCATGACGCCCGACGGGCAGTGCCCGCCGGACGCCACCGTGGTCTCGATCACGCCCGATGGCGAACGGACTGCGGCAGACAAGGCGTTCCTGGACACGCTCAAGCTCTGGCCCGGTATCGCCAATGGCTACAACGGCGCGTTCCGGGTGAAGCTCGACCGCAACGTGTCGCTCCCGAAGGGCACTGCGATCATGTCCAACAACCAGTGCGGTGACGGCTTCCTCGTCAAGGACTGTACCTTTGGCCACGCCCGGGCGCGGGGGCTGCTCATCAAGGCATCCCGAGGCGTCATCGAGAACAACACCATCGAGGACTGCTGGTCAAGCGGCATACAGGTGTCCACCGAGTACGAGTGGATGTCCGGCGGCTGCAGCAACGATCTGAAGATCAGCGGCAACCGGTTCAGCGGCAACCACAGTTGGGCCATCGGAGTGTCCGGGAAATCGGGCGAGGGGAACCCGCTGCCCGCCAATTCCCACCGGAACATCGCGATCATTGGGAATACCATCACCGATTCCAGGCTCGGCATCAAAGTGGAGGGCTGCACCGGCCTGGAAGTTCGCGGGAACAAGGTGGACGTGACGGCCACGGAGGCTTACTATGGGCTCCTCCTGAAGAACGTCGCCGACGTCGCGCAGGAAGACAACGCCGTAACCACCGCAGCGCCGCCTCCCGACACCGGGGATCGGGCCAACAAGGAGTGACCCCATTCTCATGCATCCGACCGGCAAGGAGATACTGACGATGATGGCGAAGATCGTGTTGGCGTCCGCATTGGTGGCGGGCTACGCCTCGGGGGGGACACCGGACCCGGGCAAGTACGGCCCGGCCTTGCCGGTGGATCGGGTCGAGGGTTCGGACGGCTGCACCGCCGTCGAGGTCGCCGGCGACTACCTGTATGCGGCGGGCTCCGACTACCTGGCGGTCTTCGACATCAAGACCGACCCGGCCAAGCCCAAGCAGGTCGCCACCATGCACGGAGTCCGGGGTTGCCGGCAGATCGCCATATACGGGGACAAGGCCTACATCACGGCGCGCAACAGCGGCCTCTGGATCGTCGACATCAAGGACCCGCTGAACCCGAAGCTGATCCGGCAGTTCGACACCATCGAGTTGGCCACGGGCATCGCCGCGGCGGAAAACGTGATCTTTGTCGCCCATCGCGTCTACGGCGTGCAGCTCCTGGACGTGTCGGACCCACGGTTCCCGCAGCACATCTCCCAGGTGCGCACGGCCGAGGCCCAATCGGTGGTCTACCGGGATGGTCTGCTCTATGTGGGCGACTGGGGAGTTGGGAAACTGACCATCATCGACATCCATGACCTGCGGAACCCGCACGTGGTGGGGGAAGGCAGGTTGGACGGTTTCGGCGACGGGGTGTTTCTCCAGGGCAACCTCTGCTACTGCTCCACCGGGCACGACGCCAAGTCCGGGCCGAAGGAGGAACGCGAAGGCAATGGGCGCGGGGTTGAGATCTTCGATATCTCCGACCCCGCAAAGCCCGCGAAACTGGGCGTGTTCAAGTTCCCCCGCTTCCTGCGCCGGGACGACGACTACTGGACGGTCCGGGCGTGCGGCGACACCATGTTCTGTGTCGACAGCCACAACGGGTTCTACGTGCTCGACGCCTCCGATCCGGCGAACATGAAGGGCATCGGCAACGTGCAACTCCCGCCGCCGGTCTACAAGTGGAAGATTCCCGAGGAGCGCAAGCTGGCCAACGACTGCTGCGCCAGCCTCGCGACCGGCGATGGCGTCGTCTACCTCGCCGGGCTTACCACCGGCATCTATGTGGTGAAGGCACCCGCCGCCCGGAAGCAGCCACAGCCGGAGATCAAGTTCGACATCCCGCCCCCGAAGCCGGCTACCGTCGATCCGCGCCTCCGGCGCTACGATCTGCACTGCCAGGTGCGACGGGTCGCCGTGAAGGACGACTTCGCCTACGTCGCCGCGTCCCATGCCGGACTCAAACTGTTCCGCATCACGGGCGAAGGGTTGCAGGAGCTGAAGACGTGGGACCGCGAGTGCGTGTACGATGTCGCGGTGCATGGGGACACGCTCTTCGTGGCGGAGGGCGAGCCCGGCCTGACCGCCTACCGGATCGCACCCGACGGTGACCTCTCCGAGATCGGCCGCGGCAGCATCCAGAGCAGCGAGCGGGTACAGATCGTGCATATCCTGAAGGATGGGAAGTATGCGGCGGCGAGTTGCGGCACCGGCACGGCGTATATCCTCGACGTGACCGATCCCGCGAAAATGGAGCAGGTCTACCGCGGCGGAGTCGGCGGCATTCTCTATGCGGACATGTTCCCGTGCCGCGACCGGGATGGGGTGTTCCCGATCAACTGGCATTCCCGCGGCATCGCCTGGTACAGCCTGAACGGAGAGAAACCGCAGGAGACCAAACGCAACGCGCCCCCGAGCGGGAGCCAGATGGACGGAGTCGACCTGGCGAACAACGGGCTTTTCGTCTTCCCGGTGCGCGGCAGACAGCTCGCGTTCCTCGATCCGGCATTGCCGGAATCTCCCCGGCTGGTGGACGTCAAATCCATTCCAGCGGGCGTGTGGGTGCGCGGCATCCCCACGGTGGACGGCAACGTGGTTGCCTTCGCCGCCCGCCGCGAGGGGAAGGTGGTCACGGTCGACCTCTCGGACCCGAACTCCCCGACCGTCGTGCAGGAACGCTGCTATGACCTGTCGGAAGGCAACTGCGACCGGGTCGCCTTCCATCAAGGCAAGATGATCATTCCGGCGGGCCACTACGGGCTGTTCATGGAGAAGTAGCGGGTCGTCCTGGCCCAGGAAAGGATGGACGAGAGTGAGGGTATCTGCGGTGACAACCATTGTCTCTCTACTGGCAATCGCGGCTCTGGATGCGGGCGCACAGACCATCGATCCCATCGCCCACATCCAGCAGGAGTTGGCGGCGGGCAGCAAGACGATCGTCGTTCCCCCCGGCGTCTACCGGCTCACTCCGAAGCAGGACGTCTACCTGGAACTGCGGGATCTGGAGGGCGTAACCATCGATTTCACTGGGGTCGAGTTCGTCGGCTTGGTCAACACGCGGATGCTGGATGTCCAGAACTGTGCGGATGTGACCCTGAAGGGGCTGACCATCGACTACGATCCGCTGCCGTTCACGCAGGCCCGGATCGTCGAGGTGGACGGCGAGAAGAACTGGACCGTGAAGATTATCGACGGCTATCCGACCGAGGGAATCGGCGACGGCGATGCGTGCTGGCCGATCCAGGCCTACGGCAAGGACAGCCTGGAACTGGTGAACCCCATGCGTTTCCGCGACGAGATTGCCGTGAGGCGCGTGGACCAGACCACGTTCCGCATCACCGGCGGCCAGGACCGCCGGGGCGAAGTCGGCGACATCGCCGTCTGGACCTGCTGCAACTACCGCGACGAGAAGACGGGGCGGCGGCTGGGGAAGGACCGCACCGTCTACTCGGAGAGATGCGAGAACCTGCGCATCGAGAACTTCACCATCTAC
This sequence comes from Victivallales bacterium, assembly GCA_003245525.1. Lineage (GTDB taxonomy): Bacteria > Verrucomicrobiota > Lentisphaeria > Oligosphaerales > Lenti-02 > Lenti-02. The sequence continues at coordinate 7,767 of QKCY01000578.1, forward strand.
AGCACCCAAGGCATCGCCTTCTGGGAGTACGGCAACGCCAAGACCGTCTACCAGAACTGCCGCCTCGACCGCCGCTCGCCCGAAACCGACCCGGTCAAGCGCGGGCTCATGCGGTTGCGCAGCGGCAACCACGATGCCTTCCACAGCCGGTTCGCGACGGTCGGCCCGCAGATCATCGGTTGCTATGCCCACTACCACTGCGACGACTGTGTCAATGTCACGGGGCTGTACAGCATCGTCGCCAAGGCGGAGGGCGATGAGTTGCGCATTCTCGCGACCGACGGGGGCAGATGGCTGCCGCAGGCCGGAGAGACCATCCAGATCATGACCTACGACGGCCAGTGCCCGCCGGACGCCAATGTGCTCGCGGTGACCCCGGCCGGCCGCTGGACCGAGGAGGAGGAGGCCTACGTGAAGGCGTTGCCTCTCTGGCCCAACGTGTACCGGATGTTCCAGACTGCGTTCACGCTCAAGATCGACCGGGAAACGGGGCTGAAGAGAGGCGACATCGTCATCGCCAACAGCCGGTGCGGCAACGGGGTTCTCGTGAAGGACTGCGATTTCGGCCATGTCCGCGCGCGGGGCATCATCACCAAGGCCTCGCACGGAGCCATCGAGAACAACACCATCACCGCCTGCGCCTCCCTGGGGATGTGGATCGCACCGAACTACGTCTGGATGGAGGGCGGTTGCAGCAGCGACCTCAAGATCACGGGCAACCGTCTGGTCGGGAACCAGGGCGGCGGCATCGCGATCAGCGGCCTTCCCGGGACCAAGGCTCCTTTGCCAGCGAACTCCCACCGCGATATCATCATCTCGGGGAACACCATCTCGGGACCCGGAAAGGCCATCCAAGTGACCGGCTGCACCAATCTGGAGATAGCTGGCAACACGCTGGAAACCGAAGCCAAGACACTGGACGAGACGATCATTCTGAAGAACGTCGAGGGGCTGAAGCAAGAGAACAATACCCTCAAGCCCCTGCCCTAGCCGGTCCGACGCCGTTCGCATTCACTCGCTGTTTGGGGATACCATGCCGATGTCAACCGCAATCCGGTCGAAGCACCTTCTAGCCTCCGCTGTTCTGGGACTGCT
>QKCY01000472.1 GCA_003245525.1 Victivallales bacterium
GGCGACTCGGTATCGGCCTTGCGGCGGACTGGCGGTGGCGGCGGGCGGTCCCCCAGGGCCATCCGCAGTGGCTGGGGGGGTAGGCCCTGCCGCCACCGTCGATCCCGAACCCATGCCCGGTCAGTGCCGCGGCAACCGTGCCACAGCATCGTTGCTCCAAGGTAGCAACGACCACTCGATCCAAAAGGGGAACGAGCCTGAAGGGCTAAAGGCAGGATAGCCCATAGGGGGGGGCTGGGTTGGGTCCCCTCCACCCCAGGGTAGTCCCGCTCCTGCAGGCCAGCCCTGGGCTAGCGGACGTTGCCCCTCTGGGGCAGGCCCCCCCCTCGAAGCAGGAAGACCGCTGGAGAGGACGCACTTGCCGCGCGATCTGGTCGCGACCAACGGTGGCTCGGAGGGTCTCGTGGCCACCCCATCGCCACAGTCCCAAAGCACACACCCTCCTATTCCGCCAGTACCGCACGGTCCACTACGTACCAGGCCGCGACCAGGGGGTCCTCGACGGAACTGCGGGTGTGGTGGTCTTCGCCCGCCGCCACGATCACCACATCGCCTGCCTGGATGGGGTGGTCGACACCATCAATGGGGATGATTCCCGACCCCTGCACGAAGAGGAAGACCTCGTCCACATCATGCACGTGGCGCGCTTCGGGATGGGCCGTCTCCCCCGGTTTGAACACATATATCCCGCCATGCCGAACCTTGGCTTCGCCCAGGATATCCGGCAGCAGAGAGTGTCCATCCGGTCTGAGGTCGCGAACCGTCAATCGTTTCATGATGCTCTCCAGATGTTGGATAGAGGCGGTACGACACCACCATCGTACTCCCTCTGCCAGGAAATGCTCGCATGGAGGTACCAGACCGCAGAGAGAAAGTGGGGAGCTCTTTGGCCGCCCGGTTCTCCCGTTCCATGGGTCTCACAGGGCCGCGCCGCCTCGCCACCGGGGCGGGTAACGCTCAGGCGATACCCGACGGTTCCGAGGCCTTGGCGGAAACCGACTGAGCCCCAGTGGTCTTGGCGCTCCGTTGTGCCACAGGTGGTCGTGACACACGCACTCTGCCTGGTTCACGAGCCCCGGTAGGGGCGGCATATCGTAGCCCCAGGCGCGAGCCTGGGGTGAGTCGGAGAGAGAGGGCGAGCCCCCGCAGGGCGGCGGCATATTCTCCCTTGACCGTGCTGCTCGCGAGCGGAAGTCGGGTAGGGGCGGTCCAAGACTCCCGCCAAGAGACCTCGTTGCGGCACTCGATCGGATCGCGCGATGGGGTATGCCGCCCTCCTGCGGGGGCTTGGCTCCCGTTTGCCCGCCTTTCCCCAGGCTCGCGCCTGGGGCTACGATATGCCGCCCTCTGCGAGGCCTCGGATTACGCTGATCGCCCAGTTTGCCAGTGGGTAGAGCCTTGCCGTCAACTATGGTCTGGCCTGGGACCCACCTCGGCCAGATTCCAGGCCCGGTGGGTGATCAGGAAGTGTCTCGCCCGCGCCGTCCGCCGGAAATGGGCAACGGCAAGGACAACAAGAGACACCAGGCCGATTGCCAGCAGAGCCTGAACCAAGCTGGCGTGAGCACAGGAATTCCGCCGCTGCACAACGGCCAGGAACAGGATGACGAAGGGGTAGGACCACCAACCCTTCTCCAGCGAAGCGAGATCCGTCTCGGAGCTGGGCTTGCCGACACACATCTTGATTGTTGCGAGTACCTGGCGGCAGTGCTCGATCTCATGATCGGGTATGGCGCTAGGCTCGGGAGGCGACGTTCCCTCCGTCGGATCAGCCAGATTCCACGTCCGCCGGTCGCGCAGGAACCGCTTGGCGGCAACCAGCCGGGTCAGCACCCCCACCCAGACAGCACCTGCGGGAATGCCGACCAGGAGATAGGGCCAAGGCCCGACCAGAGCCGTCGCCGCCACGAGGACCGAACCGGCTGCAGACACCCATTCGGTCGCCCGGTCAAGCTGGGCATAGTCGGAACCGGTGGCTGGTACCCCCGTCCGGCGCAACCACGCCAGTGTCTTCCGGCAGCGCTCTCGATCCCGTTCCTGCATCTCGCCTCCTCGGTCTATGCCCATAGCCGTTGCCATCGTCTTTATAGCGCCTTAGGACGACTTAGTCCAGCGGACGATTGCGGTACTGCCCCGGAGCGAGGCCGTGGGCCTGGCGGAAGCGGCGGCAGAAGTGGACCGGATCGGGAAAGCCACACTGGTCACCGACTTCCTTGATGGATAGGGTGGTGCGGCGGAGCAGGTTGCGAGCGTGGCCAAGACGGAGGTCGGTGAGATACTGGTGGAAGGGAACCCCCGCCAGATCGCGGAACAGGCGCGAGAGGTGCGAGGGGGTGATGCCGAACTGGCGGGCCGTGGTCTCGCGGTTGATGTCCGCCGCGAAACAGTGGTCGAGCCAGTGGCGGATGCGGTCGAAGGTCGCCTGCTGCTTGCTCGGCGGCTGGCTCGAAGGAGGCTGGCGGCACTCGTCCAGGGCCAGGCGAATCAGGGCGCGGGCCAGATCGGCCTGGGCACCGGTGTCGGGCTGCCAGGCGAGGGCGTTCAGCGCCTCGATGGTGGCGCGCATGGCGGGGCCGTAGGGGCGGTCGGTGTGGTGATAGGCCGGTACCGGCGGCGGCTGGACGGCGAGAGGCTGGTCGTAGTAGGAAACGCGGGTGAAGCGGGTGCGCGGCACCACGCAGAGCATCTGCACCGCCGTGTTCCACTGGTAGGCCTCCCAGCCGTTGGGCAGGACGTAGTAGGCGTCGCCCGCCTCCAGATGATACAAGGCCGAACCGGTAGGCGTGGCTAGGGCAATGTCGCGGGTTCCGGCCAGAATCACGTCCAGCCGGGGCCAGACCATGCCCGAACGGTCGCCCGGCACGGGGTCCGCGTAGCCGAAAACAATCCGCCGGAACGGAAAGCCCTCGGCAATCCAGGCCAGCCGCTCGCAGATCCGTTCCCGATCAGTCGGAGTATCCATAGATAGGGTCACGAATCATCTATTCTTGGCACACATGATCTATTTCCCGCATCGGCTTCTACCAGTATTCTAGATCACAGATAATCTATCATACCTATTCCCGGAAGGAGTGCATGCGATGCCGATCCACCATTTCCTGAAGGCCACGGCGCTGGCCGCCGCCCTTGTCTGGGTGCCTGTCGGGCACTCGCAACCTGTGAGGAAGAAACCAGCCATGGACACGTTGACGGTGAACTTCGCCCCCGGTCCGGAGTACGGTCCCGAGGAACGCAAATACCAGGGCATCCCGGGCCTCGAACGGGCTCCGGGCGGACGGCTCTGGGCCTTCTGGTACGCGGGCAAGGTCCACGAGGACCGCTACAACTACATCTGCTGCGTCACTAGCGGCGACGACGGCAAGACCTGGTCCGACCTCAAGTTCGTCATCGATCCCGACGGCGACGGGCCGCTGCGCACTTCCGATCCCTGCCCCTGGCTCGATCCGAACGGACGGCTCTGGCTGTTCTTCTGGATGAACGGCGATGGCGACACCCAGCTTTTCGCCATGCATACGGACAATCCGGACGCCGAGAATCCCATCTGGACCACACCCCACGTGATCTGTCCGGGGGTGATGATGGACAAGCCCATCGTCGCCGCCGACGGTACCTGGCTCCTGGCCACCGCCATCTGGCACCGCGACCAGAGCTGCCGGATCGTCGCCTCCACCGACCAAGGACAGACCTGGGAGCTGCGCGGCACGGCGGGCATTCCCGACCCCAAGGACCGCAACTGCGACGAGCCGATGCTGGTCCAGCGCCATGACGGCAGTCTCTGGCTCTTGGTCCGCACCAGCTACGGCATCGGCGAATCCGTCTCCACGGACATGGGCAAGACCTGGACGCCGGTCGCGCCGACGCAGATTCCCCACACCGCCTCGCGCTTCTTCATCCGGCGGCTGATCTCCGGCAACCTGCTGCTGGTAAAGCACGGACCGATGGACCAAAAGACCGGGCGGACCCATCTCACCGCCTTCGTCTCCGCCGACGACGGGGTTACCTGGCAGGGCGGCCTGCTGCTCGACGAACGGGCCACCGTCTCCTACCCCGACGGCACCCAGGCCCCCGATGGCCTGATCCGCGTGATCTACGACTGGAACCGGGCCGACGAGAAACACATTCTGATGACGACCTTCACCGAAGCCGACGTGCTGGCTGGGAAGGACGTCAGCGGCCGGGTGCGCCTCCGGGTGCTCATCAACCACGCCACCGGCGTCAACCCGAAGCCCTGGCTCAAGGACGGCCGCTTCCTTGGCCTCAAGAAAAACCAGGACGGCGTGCCCTTCCAGCCCACTCCCCTGGCCGCAGTGGAACCCGTGGTCGGCGAACTGCGCGAAACCACGGTGGGACAGCCCATCTTCGCGAACCGGACCTATGTCTTCCACGACATGCTGCCGGAAGCCCTGCGTGGTCGCCGGTTCCTCTTCTCCACCATGGAGAAGGGCACGGTCCGCGTCACCACGGCCGGGCTGGTTCACGTCCTCACTCCCCTGCCTGAACGCAACCACGACAGCCAGGCCGCCGCCCTGGTCGCGCAAGGCTTCAGCAAAGTGGCCATGCCCGAGTTCGTCCTCTTCCCGAACGCGAACGGGGACGTCTCCGGGGCCAACGCCGTGAGCGTCTTCCAGAAACAGGTCCAGGCGGGCGACGTTCTCGACCTGGGTAAATGGGCCGTGATCCTCCCTTAGCCCAAAGACAGATCGCCAGACCAGCCGACGAAGGGCGGTTGGTCTGGCGGGTTTCGTACGATCAGATGGGGCTAGCGGTCGCCGAAGGATACCATGACGGTTTCCACGGGCATGTACTCGGCCGCGCGGGCATTGGCTTGGGCGACCGTCTTCAGCAGGGTCCAGGAAAGCCCTGCAACCAAGAGGGTCAACACCAGCATTTCGAGCGCAACGAACACGCCGTGGCGGACACGATGGTGGCAATTATGGCTGTACATGGGAGACGTGCTCCAGGCTTTGGGTCGCGTGATCGGGAATGATCACATTGCCCAAGATGCCCAACGCACGTTACCGGCCTGCCACGACAGTATGAGAACTGCGTTTGCCGGACGAAAAAACGCCGCCGCCTACATGCCAGTCCCGGCGACGGTCTCGGCTTCCTCCGTACCGGATTCCTGCCGGGCGACACGGACGCAGGCGAAGACGATCGCCACCACGGCGAGCTGGCAGACAGCCGTGGCCACAAAGGGAACACGGATATCGTAGGTCCTGGCCAGCCAGCCTCCGAGGAAGGGGCCGACCGCCAGCCCCAGCATGCTGATCGAGCCCGCCAGCCCGAAGGCCTTGCCCATGCTATGGCTGGGCGACGCCTGGCGGATGAAGGCGTTGGCGGCGGGCATCATCCCCGCCACCGCAAAACCGAACAGGATGCGGACGGCGTACAGCGCGGGCAGGGAATGGACGCGGGCCGTGAGCACCGAGGCCAGCGCCGCCAGGGTGGAACTGCAGATGAGCACCCGGCGGTGTCCCCAGCGGTCGCCGAAATGTCCCAGCAGACCAGCCCCGCAGGCACCGCTCAGGGAGGCAATGCCGATGACCATGCCGGTGGTCTCGTTCTTCAACAGCTCGCGGGCGGAACCAAGGACGTTCTTGACCAGCAAAGGAAGCATGGGGCCCGCCAGGGAATTGCTTAGCCGGACCGCGACCAGCACGAGCACGGCGGCCAGAAAGCCGCCACTGGCCAGCACCTGGCCGATACCCGCCCGCGCGCCAGGCTGACGGCGGGCCTCCTGGCGGTCGAAGTTCTCCTGGCAGCAGAACATCACCAGAACCGCCCCCACCAGCAGCACCACGGCACCTGCCTGGAACGCTCCCCGGTAGCCCCAGGCCCCGGCAACGAGACCACCCATCAACGGCCCGACGCAGTTGCCGATCATCACGGCAGCCTGCATCATGCCCAGGGCGAAGCCGCTGCGCCGCTCGGGAACAACGCCCGCCACCAGCGTGATACTGGCCGAAACCGTGCCGGTCAGCGTCCCCTGCAGCAAGCGCAGAACCACCAGATCGCCCACGCCGCGCGCCATGGACATGGCCAGCATGACGCAGGTGCCGCCCAGCATGGAGCGCACGACCATGGACTTGCGGCCGTACTTGTCCGCCAGGATGCCCCAGACCGGGGCGAAGATGGCGAGGGTGATTCCCGCTAGCCCCTGGAGGAAGCCCGCCCACCAGGCTTGCTCCGCCTGGTCCACGATGCCCAGGTCCTGGAGGAAGAAGGGCATGAAGGGAAACGCGAGGCTGAACCCCATGATGGAAATGATCTGCGCCACAAAAGCGGCGGCGAACGTGCGTTTCCAGGAAACCATGGCAGAGGCGATTCCCATGATCGGGAATGAAGCCGGGCCTGGCGGGACCACCGCGAGGCCCGGCTGGGAACAGTGCGATGATGTCTACGTGAGGTCGCTCATGGAGGCGCCGGCCTCCGCGAGCAGGTCCGCGCATTCCACCTTCTTGCCGCCGCTGCGCGCGCTGCGCAGCATGGCGTCGGTCAGGGTGGCGACCCGGACGCCGAAGATGAAGGGCACGCGATTCGTCCGCACCTTGCTGCGGATGAGCTTGACGAAGTTGTCGCAGGGGCTGTTGGGCCAGCCCTTGGGGCAGTTCAGCGGAACGTCGTTCACCTCGCCCTTCTCGTTCCGGTGCAGCAGGCGGCGGCCGTGCATCGTGCTCATCATCAGCTCGCCCTTGGTGCCGACGATGCGGACGTCGTCGATGAAGCCGCCAGGGATGTCACCCATGATCAGAATGCGGCCCGACGCACCGTTCGACAGTTCCACATTGAAACTGCCGTTGATCTCGACGTCCTTGTGGACGCCCTTGTGGTACTGGTCGGCGTTACCTTCGACGGACACGGGCAGCAGGTCGGTCATCCAGAGGAGGATGTCCTGGTAGTGGCTGCCGGAATCGTTGAGCTGGCCGCCGCAGGAGAATTCGGGCTCGCCGCGCCAGCCGCGCCCAGACCAATCCTGAGCCATGTAGACGAAGAAGGTCTTGACGTCGCCGATCACGCCCTTGCGGATCAGCTCGCGGGCCATGATGTACTGGGCTTCGTAGTGGCGTTGGTAGTGGACGATGCCCACTTTGCCGGAGGCCTCCATGGCCCGGCAGACGCGCATGGCGTTGGCGGAACCGTAGACCATGGGCTTCTCGATCAGCACGTTCATCCCCTTGGCGATGGCGTACTCCACATGTTCGAGGTGCAGGGAGTGCGGGGTGAAGATGCCGACGGCATCCAGTTCGCACTCGTCGATCATCTTCTTGAAGTCCTGCTGCCCGGTATAGCGCGTGAAACCGTAGCCGATGCACTTCTCCAGGTTGTCCAGCCGGTCGGGCTGCGGGTCCACCGCCGCCACCACCTGCACGCCAAGAGGATGCGCCGCGAGTTCGCGGATACGACACGTGCCCGCCCCACCGGGGCCAATGGCACCGAAACGGATCGGAGACTGCTTAGCCATGGATCTCTGCTCCTTGGACTATCCGATACTGCCGGCCATGCTGGCGCGGGACTGCCGCGCCGTTCGCCCGATACCCTATGGCGGTTGGCCGAGACTTCCATTGGTGGCAGCACATATTCCTAGTCCCTTCCGCCGGAGACCTGGCCATCCGGCGGTCAGGATTTGGCGGCGAGTTCATCCACGGCAAAGACCGGTAACGGCCGCTCCCCGCCGCCATCGACCAGCACCAGCGCCGGGTCGGCGGTGAAAACCCCGATGTCGGCCACCGGGTAGCCGGCGGTGCGCAGGGTGTCCTCCACCCAGGCGCAACGCTCCGGGGCCACGGCCATCAGGACGCAGCCGGAGGAAATCAGCCCCAACGGGTCAATGCCGAGGGGGCGGCAGATCCGTTCCGTCACAGGAAGCACACAAAGACGCTCGGCTGCGATCCGCAAGCCCAGCCCGGCAGCCTCGGCCATTTCCCGCAGACCGGTGGCGATGCCGCCCTCCGTGGGGTCGTGCATGGCGTGGACATCCGGGCATTCCGCCACTAGCAGGGCCGGTTCCACCACGCAGATGCCCGGCTCTTCCAGCAGCGCCGCCGCCAGAGCCAGATCGGGCGCCGTCACCTGCCCCGCCAGATCGACCTGGCGTTCGCTGGCCAGGATGGCCGTGCCCTCCAGGGCATAGGGGTTCACCTGTAAGACATGGTCCCCGGCCTGGGCCCCGCCCGTGCGCAACGGCGTCTCCCGCACCAGCCTGCCGAACATGGTCACGGCCAGGACCGGTACGGCCACCGCAGGAGTCACCTCGGTATGCCCGCCAATGAGAGTCGCGCCCATGCCCCGGCCCGTGGCCACGGCCTGTTCGACGATGGCCCGCGCCTGGGCGACGGTCGCCCCCTCCGGCAACAGCAGGGTCAGAGTGAAGTACTCGGGCTTCGCGCCGGTCACCGCCAAGTCGTTGGCGTTGACGCAGACCGCGAAATGCCCGGGCCGCGGAGTGGGAAAGGTGATGGGGTCGGCCGCCACCGCCAGCAGTTCGCCCGGCAGTCGCACCACGGCACTGTCCTCGCCCAGGGCAGGGGGGACAATCAGCTCCGCCGGCGGCGGGCCAGCCAGTTCAAGCAGGCCCGCGAGAGCGGCGGGAGGCAACTTGCCGCTGGTGAGCGGCTCGTGCTCGGTTGGCGTGGCGCTGGCAGTCATGCGCGATCGCACCGGGGGGAAAATGTTCGGGGGGCGTTCCGGTTGTTTCCGGAACGCCCCCCTGGAAAAATTGGACTGGCGGCGAGCTACTTTCCCGCGCTCTTGAACGCAGTATCATCGCCGCGGAGGCCCTTCACGCTCGTGTTCGGGATGGGAACGGGTGTTTCGTCCTCGCCATGGCCACCAGTCCGAAAGGGGACTGCACAGGGAAGCACCAGTCCGAAAGGGGACTGCACAGGGAAGCATGCGTTTGTTGGAACGGTCCGCGCGGTTGTTGCTGCGCGTCCTTCGCGTCCCGCTTTCGCGGGGTCCGTCATATTTGGTCTTTGCCGCCCTCCCCCGGGTCCGCCCCGTTGGGGTGGGATCGGGGGAAAGCGCGGTCAAGCCTCACGGCGGATTAGTACGGGTAAGCTGAACACGTTGCCGTGCTTGCACATCCCGCCTATCGACCCGGTAGTCTTCCGGGCGCCTTCAGGCTCCACTAGGGAGCGGGAGAACTCGTCTTCGGGGGGGCTTGGCGCTTAGATGCTTTCAGCGCTTATCCTTTCGCGGCGTAGCTACCCGGCACTGCCGCTGGCGCGACAACCGGAACACCAGGGGCCGCTCACTCCCGGTCCTCTCGTACTAGGGAGTGCTCCCGTCAATTCTCCAACGCCCGCAGAGGATAAGGACCGAACTGTCTCACGACGTTCTGAACCCAGCTCGCGTACCACTTTAATCGGCGAACAGCCGAACCCTTGGGACCTTCTTCAGCCCCAGGATGTGATGAGCCGACATCGAGGTGCCAAACCGCGCCGTCGCTATGG
>QKCY01000545.1 GCA_003245525.1 Victivallales bacterium
TGCCAGCTCCTGTCTTCTGTGCAAGAGGAACATCGCGAGGCATTTGAGTTCAGCATGCTGAGAACGCTGTCGGAGTCCCGCCTTCAGGCGGCAGTAGGCGCGAAGCTTCAGCGAGCGTGGGGCGCACCGGACGCGCTGGGACGGTGGCAACCGTCTCCCTCCGGCGCTGAAGCACCGGAGACGCCTTCCGCCTCAAGGCGGGACTCCGACGGGGACGACCACTTGTCTTTGGTTGCGGCCACCGGCTGCTCTGTGCTGTCTCCCTGAGTGACCGTGTATTGCATGGGAAATCCAGCCATGTCCACCCAATCCGCCCGCCGCTATGCCGAGACCCTCCAGGCCCTGCCCTACGGATCGAGCACAAACTCGAAGGCCCCGCGTCTGCCCCAAGTGGAACCGGCCATCGTGGTCCGGGGCAAGGGCTGCCGGGTCTGGGACCTCGATGGCCGCGAATTCATCGATTTCCGCAATGGACTCGGCCCGATTTCGCTTGGCTATGCCTACCCGGCGGTGGATGACGCCATCCGCGCCCAGTTGGCGGACGGGATCGTCTTCGGCCATCCCCACCGGTTGGAGGGAGAAGTGGCCGAACTGGCCTGCGAGTTGATTCCCTGCGCCGAGATGGCCCGCTTCCTCAAGACCGGAGGCGAGGCCATGGCGGCCTGTTTCCGCTTGGCCCGCGCCTTCACTGGTCGGGACCACATCGTGCAGATTGGCTACAACGGCTGGCTCAACAGCCTCGCCCCCGGCGGCATGTTCCGTCCGAGCGAAGCGCTGACGGGTCTTGCGCCGGGAGTTCCCGCCGCCCTCGCCCAACTCCATCATGCCTGCGGCTGGAACCAACTGGCGGCCCTCCGCGAGCTGTTCGCGGCCTACCCCGGCCAGATCGCGGCCGTGGCTGTGGCCGCCAGCTACGCCGACATGGCGGCGGGCACGACCTTCTATCCCGCCCTGCGCGAACTCACCCGCCAGGAGGGAGCGTTGCTGATCTTCGACGAGATCGTCACCGGCTTCCGGGTGGCCACGGCGGGCGTGCAGGAGTATTTCGGGGTGACGCCCGATCTCGCCGTCTTCGCCAAGGGCATCGCCAACGGCATGCCCCTCGCAGTCTACTGCGGACGGCGCGACGTGATGGCGCTCTGCGGACCCGGCGGCGGGGTGACCATTTCCTCGACCTACGGCGGCGAGGCGCTGTCCCTGGCCGCCGCCAAAGCGGTCATGGGCATCTACCGCGACGAGCACGTCTGCCAGTTCCTCTGGCGGCAGGGCGAGACCATGTGGGGAGGACTCAACCGGCTGTTCGCCGAACACGGCGTACCCCTCGCCCTGCGCGGGTTCTGGCCCTGTCCGCAACTCACCGCCCTCCCCGGGGCGGCGGCCGACCTGGCGAACCGTTTCCTGGCCGCCGCCTTCGCCCAGGGGGTGTCGCTCTACAGCGTCTCCTACGTCAGCTACAGCCACACCGACGCCGACCTCGCCGAAGCCCTGGAGCGACTCGCTCCCGCCGTCCAATCCCTGGCCTAGACCAGAGCCAGGCGCATCATGATGTGGGGGATGCCAGCCTCCATGAACGCCTCGCCATAGGCCACAAAGCCAAGCTCCTCGTAGAATCCCTGCGCGTGGATCTGCGACCCGAGATAGACGCTGGCCAGGCCCCGGCGACGGGCCTCGGCAATGAGGGCCCGCACCATCCGGGTTCCCACCCCGAGGCCCCGAAACGGCTTCCGGACCGCAATCCGGCCAATGTGTCCGTCGGCCTGCATCCGACCGGTACCGACCGGCAGATCGCCCTGGGAAGCCAGGACGTGGACACAACGCCCGTCCACGCCATCGATCTCGATGGCTTCGGGCACGCCCTGCTCGGCCACAAAGACCTCGCGCCGGATCGCGAGCAGAGCGTCGCCGCAAGCGGCAAAGCTCACCAGAGACACCGCGATGTCGGCGGGAGGTACCATGATGCCACCCTAGCCCGGTTCGGGGGCATTGCCAGGAAACAGAAACGCCCCGCCAGCACGGAGCCAGCGGGGCGTTCAAGGGATCGGGAAAGCCTATGGCGTCCAGCCGTAGTAGACGATGCTGGGCGTCAGGGCGTTTGCCTTGACGGCCGTCACATGACCATCGGCCCACAGCACGTTGCATTGTGCGGGAAGGTGAGGCGGGCGTTGGTGTTGCTGGCGTAGTCGTTGGGCCAGATCTGGGTCGAGCCGTCCAGGCCCCAGTAGTTCGCGCTCCGGTTGCCGGAGAGAACCACCATGGCAGAAGGCGTGAGGACCGAGGTGGCGGCCCGGGAGTTGAAGTACCCGCTGCTGTAGATGTAGTGGCAGCTATTGACGTCGTCCCAGGTCGAGGAGTTGGACTCGCCGGTCCAGCTACTCGGACGGCCGGGGCAGGCCCAGGCCTTCTGCTCGTTGATGTAGCCATGGACTTCGGCTTTGTACCCGCCGGCCGGCAGCCATGCACTGCTCCAGTAGAACTGGGGAAACCGGTCTTCGTTGTCGTTGACGTACATGAGGAAACCGAGGCCGAGCTGCTTGACGTTGCCGGTGCAACTGATCGCCTTGGCCTTGGACCGGGCCTGTTGCAGCGCGGGCAGCAGCATCGAGGCCAGGATCGCGATGATCGCGATCACCACCAGCAGCTCGATGAGCGTGAACGCCCCGGTGTGAACCATTCGGTGACAGAGTCGTTTCATAGGTTGTCTTCCTTCGCCTTCTTCGACCACCCGTACGCATGAATTAGCCTGACTTTTCGATCAGCACGGCCACGTAGAGTTGGCCTGCGGATCGCTCTCACAGGCAGGTTCGGCCTGTGGAGCAAGGCTCATGTCGCTTACACCAAACTCGAATATAGGCGGTTTATTTTGATAATGCTATTCTCCTAGGGGGCATTTTGTCGTCGGCACCGTGGCTTGCGCCAATCTGACGTCATGCAGAGAGCCATGGCTGCCCACCTCCCCGGGATTCCGGCTGTGCATGCGTTCGGAATGCAGGCAGTATCCCTCGCGCCCGAGGCCGGGCGCTTCTCCAAAGCCCGGCACAGAACCAACGTTCTGGAGAACCGCTCGGCCCCGGGCGGGGAACGTGTCGCCCAACCCGGAATCTGTCGTCCTCCCTCGTTGCTGGCTGGCTCCGGAACCGCATGGCTGCTGCCCAACGGGTGTTGAGGCGCGAAAACAACAACGCCCTGCCGAAATCGGCAGGGCGTTGAAAAAGGGGAAGGGGAAAGGGGAGAAAGAGGAAGGGCTATGGAGTCCAGCCGGAATTGAAGTAACTGGCCTTCAGGCCGTTGACCTTGACGGCGCTCACGTGCCCGTCCAGCCAGAGGACGTTGGTATAGTCGTTGTGGGGGAACTTGAGGCGGGTGGAGGAGTTGTCGGCCGAGGCGTTCGGCCAGACCTGGCCCGAACTGTCAATGCCAACGACGCTGGTGGTGTAGCTGCCGCAGAAGACCACGGTCTCGGTCGGCTTGGTGATGGACTCCTGCGCCTTGTTCCGGCAGTAGCCGTAGTTATAGATGTAGTGGGTACTGCTCACGTCGTTCCAGGTCGTGCCGGGTCGGCTGGGGCATTCCCAGACCTTCTGGCTGTTGATATAGGCGTTCACCAGCGTCTTGTAGCTGCCGCCGATGGGCTGCCAGCTATTGGTGCTGTCCCAGAAGGTGTTGGGCAGCACGTTGTTGCTGTCGGCGTACATGATGACCCCCAGCCCGATCTGCTTCAGGTTGCCCGTGCAGTTGATGGCGCGGGCTTTGGCGCGGGCCTGCTGCAGGGCGGGGAGGAGCATCGAGGCCAGAATCGCGATGATGGCAATCACCACGAGCAGCTCAATGAGCGTGAAGCGGCAAGGACGACGGGACGCACACATTGGACGACTCCAGGCTTGTTTGTACTCAACCCATGCCTAATGAAACACCCGGAATCATCATATAGGCGATTGGGTACACCGCAACCCGTCCGCGGGAAAATCGCTCGGTCTTCCCCCTGGAGCGGAGTCGGCTATGGCGGCCAAGTGGGATAGAAGCAACTGGCGAAAAGCCCGTTTGCCTTGACGGCGGTTACATGGCCGTCCAGCCACAGGACATTGGTCTGGGAGTTCTGTGGGAAGGTCACACGGCTAGCGCTTGTTGTCAGCATGGGCGTTCAGCCAAACGCAGGTGGGGCCGTCGACCCCGGAGCGGATCGTCGCACGGTTGCCGACAAAGACCACGGTCTCCGTGGGTTTCGTGACGGAGGTCGGAGCTCGGGAATTGGGGTAGACGCCATAGATGAAGTGGGTGCTGGTGACGTCATCCCAGGCCATGGAAGGGTCTTCCCCTGTCCAGACACTGGGACGGTCTGGACAAGCCCAGATCCTCTGGTCGTTGGTATAGGTATTGACCAGGCTCTGGTAGCCGCCGCCCGTGCTCGGCACCCAGCCGCTGGAGTGGCAGAGCACTGGCGTAGCGTGCTCTGTCTCGCCGTTTCGGCAAACTGCATTTCCGAAAGACCAGCGCCGCTTGCACCGAACGCAGTGCAGGTCTGCGGGTTGCCTACTGCTGGGAATTCGGTGTCCCATTTGTTTGCCGTGCACTGTGGCGCATCGGGTGCTGCCCTGCGAGGAGCACAACGAAAACGCCCTGCCGAACGAGGGCAGGGCGTTGGTTGAAGTGGACTGTCTCTGCGGTTCTGAGAGGCTCGCAGGTGGCGAGTGCTACGGCGTCCAGGTCGGGTTGAAGAAGCTCGGGACGAGACCGTTCTTCTTGACGGCACTGACGTGCCCGTCCACCCAAAGGACGTTGGCCTGGTCGTTATGGGGGAAGCTGATGCGGAGCCCCGAGGCGGCATCGTTGGGCCACACCTGATTCGTGTTGTCGATGCCGTGGACGCTGGTGGCGCTGCTGGCACAGAAGACCACGGTCTCGGTCGGCTTGGTCACCGCCTCCATCGCGCGGTTCCGGCAGTAGCCGTAGTTGTAGACGTAATGGGTGCTTTTCAGGTCGTTCCAGGTCGTGCCGGGGCGGCTGGGGCACTCCCAGACCTTCTGGCTGTTGATGTAGGGGTTCACCAGCCCCTTGTAGCTGCCGCCATCCGCGGGTTGCCAGGAGAGGACACTGTCCCAGAAGGTGTGGGGCATGACCTTGTTGTCGTCGGCATACATGATCACGCCCAGGCCGAGCTGCTTCATGTTGCCGGTGCAGTTGATGGCGCGGGCTTTGGCGCGGGCCTGCTGGAGGGCGGGGAGGAGCATCGAGGCCAGAATCGCGATAATGGCAATGACCACGAGCAACTCAATGAGCGTGAAGGGGCGAAGACGACGGGATGCAAACATTGGACAGTCTCCATACTGACTTGGATTTGTCTACCCGGATAACACTCCGGAAAACAGTATACAAGGGGGTTGGGGACAACGCAACCGGGTCGGGAATCGCGAATCACCTGCCCGACTGCCAGCGAAAGGGCGGCAGGATGGGTTGGTAGCTCTGCCAGGCATCGTCTTCGAAAAAGACCCGGGCCAGAAACAGCCCTTGGCCCGGTGCCGAATCCGCGGCCATGCGGGAACGGTCCCGGGCGGCCAGCACCTCCGCCGTGGCGGCGGGGGACGCGCCGCCGCGGCCCACATGGACCAGCCAGCCGACAATGCTCCGCACCATCTTGTAGAGGAAACTCGCCCCCGCCACATCGAAGCAGACCAGCCCATCCACCGGCAGCACCTGGATGCGGTGGACCAGGCGCACATGGGAATCCACCTCGCGCTGCGGGTTCACGGTGAAGGAGGAGAAGTCGTGTTCGCCCACCAGGTACTGCGCCGCCTCCTGCATGGCGGGCACGTCCAAAGGCCGCCGGAGGGTCCAGGCGAAGGGCGAGAACAGGGGCAGCAGGCGGTCGCCGGGGTTCACCACATAGGTATAGGCCTTGCCTGCCGCCGCGAACCGGGCGTTGAAACCGAGCGGGACCTCGCGGACGCTCTTGACCATGGCGTCATCGGGCAGCCAGCGGTTGAGGATCTCGTGCAGTTTCTCCGCCGTGAACTCAGCCGGGGTGTCCGCCTCGAAACTGGCCTGCTGGTCCAGGGCGTGGACGCCGCTGTCCGTACGGCTGGTGCCCGCCACCTTCAGTTCGGGGTCGTTGAAGAGGCGGCGCAGGCGGTCGCGCAGCTCGCCCTGCACGGTACGCAGGTTCGGCTGGACCTGCCAGCCGTGGAAGCGAGTGCCGTCGTAGGCCAGGCTCAGATGCCAGCAACGCCGGGGGCGGCTGGGGTTGGCGGGGAGTTCGGTTGGGTCGGCTACCATCGGGCGCGCGGGGTCCTTCGTTGCGGTCCTTGCTAAGCCCCATATGTTAGCACGGTTTCGCCCCGAACCACGTCCGTTCCCCTTGCGGAGGCCCGCTTTGCTGCCCGACACCATAGCCGATGACCGAGTCCGACACCTGGCGGGAATCGTCCGCGACATCCTCGAACACAGCCCCGCCTGCCACGACTGGGACCACACCCTCCGGGTCTGGGCCAATGCCCGGCGCATCCGCGAGCTCGAGGGCGGGGACGCCCTGGTGGTGGACTGCGCCGCCCTGCTCCACGACATCGGGCGGCCCGAAGAGCTGGCGGACCAAGGCGCGACCTGCCATGCCACCCGCGGGGCCGAACTGGCCCGCGACCTCCTGACCCAGATCGGGATCACCGACCCGGACTTGGCCGGGCACATTGCCGCCTGCGTGCGCACCCACCGCTTCCGGGCGCGGGGCGGCGAACGCCCCGCCACCATCGAGGCCCGTATCGTGTTCGACGCGGACAAGCTCGACTCCATCGGGGCCATCGGCATCGGGCGCTCCTTCCATTTCGCCGGCCGCATCGGGGCACGGGTCCACAACGCCGCGGAGGAGGCCCAGGAATCGGCCAGCTACAGCCGCCAGGACTCCGCCTACCGCGAGTACCTCGTCAAGCTGCGCCATGTGCGCCAACGCCTGCTGACCGACGCGGGACGACGGCTGGCGGACGGACGGCACCGGTTCATGGTTGCCTTCTTCGCGCAGATCGACCGCGAGGTCCGGGGAGAGGACTTGCTGGACGGTGCCTCCGGATCGGAAAACCCCGGCGCGGACTTGCTTTAGGCGTCCGATGGCTATATTCACAGAGTCTTTCTCGCTTGCCGGAGTGTGCAGACTCTGGCATGGGACCATCCCCCCCCCAGGTGCCGTGAGGACCATCCAGGTAACGCAGTAGGAGGCAAGCAGACCATGTCCGAAGCGATTCTTGAACAGATCACCGAGAACCTGATCAAGGGGCAAGCACCGACGGTCAAGGCGTTGGTGCAGCAGGCCATCGACTCAGGCATCGGTGCCGAGGCGATCCTGAACAAGGGACTGGTGGCCGGCATGAGCGTGATCGGCGACCGGTTCAAACGCAACGAGGTGTACATCCCCGAGGTGCTGATCGCGGCGCGGGCGATGAATGCCGGCATGGAACTGGTCAAGCCCCTGCTCAAGCAGGCGGGCGTCAAGGCCAAGGGCACGGTCTGCTGTGCCACGGTGAAGGGCGACCTGCACGACATCGGCAAGAACCTGGTCTGCATGATGCTGGAAGGCGCCGGCTACGAAGTCGTCGACCTCGGCGTCAACTGCGATGCCGAGAAGTTCGTCCGGGCCGTCCAGGAGAACAACGCCGACGCCATCGGCATGAGCGCCCTGCTCACGACCACCATGACCAACATGAAGACCACCATCGACGCCTTCACCGAGGCCGGCCTCCGCGGCAAGGTGAAGATCATCGTCGGCGGTGCCCCGCTGACCCAGAACTTCTCCGACGAGATCGGCGCGGACGGCTATGCTCCCGACGCCGCCTCCGCCGTCGACCTGCTGGACGGACTCCTCGGCCTCTAGGCCGCGCCATCTGCCTGGCAGCGCAGCAGTCCGACGCCCCGGCGGAATCCGCCGGGGCGTTTTCACTACCGGATCGACCGAATGCCCCCCCTCCACCGAGCCCTGATCTTCTGCTCCGTTGTCGGTGCCCTGGCGCTGGCTCTCCTTGTGGGGTACCTCTATCTCCGTTCCCTGACGCCTGCCACCGACGCCTCCCTCTCCCGGTTCCCGGACATCGTCCAGGAGACTTGGCGCAAGCGCAACCGCAGCGCGGAGGAGGCGAAGGCGCGGGCCATCGGGGCCTCCCGCGAATGCGTGGCCAACGGCAACCGCTACTGTCTGATGGAGGACTATAGGTCGGCCCTCCGCGAGTACGCGAAGGCGGCGGAACTGGACCGCACCAACCTCGACGCCTGCCTCGAGATGGGGCGGGTGGCCTGGTTGTTGGGCAACCCCGCAACGGCCCGGACCGGCTGGCAGAAGGCAATCGGTCTTGATCCCCTGGCCGCCGCCGCCCATGTCGGCCTGTTCGAGATGCTGCGGGAAGGCAACGACGAGGACCGGCGGCGGGCGTTCCGCCATGCCATCACCCTACAGATTCTCGCCCCCTACCGGTCCGCCGCCCGCGAGTTCATCCTGCTCAATCCCGAGACTGGACGCGAGATCGAGCGAGTGGCCAACGACGCGGGCAACGAGTCCGTGACCGAGACCGACTCCAGGAAGCTGCTCGCCAAGGCATGGCAGGCCCAGCAGCAGCAGGACCTGCGCACCGCCGACATCTGTTTCGGCCGGGTGCTCGCGCAGCTCCAGGCCGCCGAAGCCCAGAAGTAGCGCCGCCTATTCCGCCAGGGGCAGGAAGGGGCGGCGGATCGTGGCCCGCTCGTCGGCCAGCCACGGCTCCACCAGCGCCGCGACCGGCTCGCCCAGAGCCCGGCGGATGCGGGCGACGACCACGTGCAGTTGCCAACCGTGATCCTCGCGCACGTCGGAACCGATATCGTTGCCCAGTTTGATCTGGGGCTCGCCCTTGAGCAGCAGGTCGATGGAGCGCGAGGGCTTGCAGACCCGGTCGGGCGGATCGGTCTGGACCAGCTGGTCCGCCACCCGCAGCACGGCCGCTTGGTCCAGCATGGGACAGCGTTGGAGCAACCGTTCGAGGGTCAACGCAAGAGCCGTACGGACATTGAGCACCAAACTGGGCTCCGCCGCCAGGGCAGCCAGGGCTGGCAGGCATTTGGCGGTGCCGCACCGGCGCAGGAGCACGACGGCGGTCAGCCAGTTGGGAACCACGATGCGCTGGCCGAAGGCCCCCACGGCGGCAGCAGTGGGTTCGGGGCCCTGCTCGCGTTCCGCGATCGCCTGGAGGAGGCGGGCCTCGGCCCGGTCGTCACCCCACATGGCCAGAATGCAGGCCGCCAACCAACTTGTCTGGGACGATTCGGCGGCGAGCGCCTCCCCCACCTCGGCGGCGAGCTTCGCCTCGTAGACTGGCCACAGGGCGCCGCTGGGCTCCCCGGCCCGCAATGCCGCCAGACCATCGACCAGAGTGGGTTTGGGCGGGATGGTGTCGGACAAGGAACCCGTGGCCCGCAGGCGGTTCTGGAGATCGGCGATGTCGACCTGGCGCGACGTGCAGCACGCCGCGACCGCGAGGGCCGCCGCCGTGCCCGCCGCCTCGCCCAGGCGCTGGATGTCGCGCTCCATGCGCAAAGAGTAGGCCGCTGCCGTGGTCATACCCGCCGCTCGGCAACCGACCCAGACGTTGTCCAGGCCCTGGGGCAGCAGCATGCCATAGGGCAGATCGCTCACCAGCTCGCCCCGGAAGTTGCGGCAGACCCAGAGCCAGAACACCACCTCGTTGTCGTCGAACTCGAAGTCGATGGCGTGGGTATCCAGGAAGGCCAGCGTGGGGCCGATACTGTCGGGAAAGCGGCGGTGCTGGACCATGTCGGACACGGTCACGTCCCGGTCCGAGCAAATATGCACCGACTGGCGCAGGCCGATCACCGGGGCCAGGTAGTAGAACCGGGCCAGCGGCGTGTAGCGGTCGCGCAGGAACTGGGCGACGCCATGCACCCGGCCGCGCGAGAAGTCTTCGGGATCGGTGGGGTCCACATGCCCGGCGTCGTAGTTCACGCTGCCCATGCCCAATGCGTCGTTCTTCACGGCCACGTGCCCCGCCACCTGGGAGAAGGTGAGAACCACGCTGTCGCCGGGCCGACCGCCCTGGCAGGGAGCACCGGCGCGGCGGCAGAGATCCGCATCGCCGGACCCGTCGACGAAGGCCTTGGCCACGATCCGCACCGGGCCATCCGGCGTCGAGGCGTGGACGGCCACCAGCCGCGAACCCTCGGTCTCCACGTCGAAGACGATGGTGTCGCCGAGAAACTCGACGCCCGCAGCGGCAAACCGCTCGGCGAAGGCCAGCTTCTTGGTTTCGTGGTGCCAGCCACCCGCCGGACGCCCCGCGCCGAAGAGGCTGCAGAGCTGACGGGCACGTTGGTCGATCTGTTCGAAGAGACCACCGGGGGCTCCCTTGCAGTAGCCGTTGATGCCGCCGCCGGAGCCAATGCCGCCCACGAAGGGCATGAGGTCGAGGCACAGCACCTTCGCCCCGTTCTCGGCGGCAGCGACCGCCGCGATGGCCCCGCCGGTGCCGCCACCCGCCACCACCACATCGGTCGTCCGGCTCTTGCCGAACCCGACCGCGGGCGCAGGCTGGCCCAGTGTGGGCCGGGAAATGGGCAGGGAAACCACGCTCTGGCAGGCCGCCAACCCCAGAGCAACACGGTCCGCCAAGCCGCGCAGCGGCGTATCCACATAGCGGGCGGCGGCGTTGCCCACGTTGCCGGGCAGGGAAGCCGCCGGAGCGGGTCCCTCGTACGCGCAGTCGAGCGGGCCGCTGCAATGGGTCATCACCGCCTTGTTCAGGGAAGCGGGCAGCTCCTCGCGCAGACGGGCCACCAGATCCGGAATCCGGGTGCGGGAATCGGCGTCGGCACTGCGCACAGT
>QKCY01000284.1 GCA_003245525.1 Victivallales bacterium
ACTTCCACACCGTACTTGCGCACCACCAGCGCCACGCCGCCAGGAACGTTGCCGGGCACGGCCCAGGTCGCTTCCTGAAGGTTGCCGAGCGAGGCGCGGGCACGTACCGGTTCGCCTACCTTCACCGTGATCTCGACTCCATCCGTGGCTTCTGTCCAGGAGCCATCGGCAGCCATGATCTGTAGGTGGTTGAACTCGGCATCGAGGTACTTGGGCGGGTTCTGTCCGGTGCAGGCTACTCCACCGACGGCGACCAGCGGCGTGTTGGTGGAGTCGGTGCCAGTTCCTGCCGTGCGGATGCCGAGGGTTTCCCCCTGGTCGGCGGCGGCACGATAGGCCTCGGCGCCGTCGTGGAACGCGGTCCACCAGTATCCGCCCGCATGGGCGTCACGGTCGTAGTCGAGCCAGGCCGAGGGCACGGGCTTGGGGCGGGGGGCTTTGAACTGCGGCGCATACTCGCGGACAAGCAGGGCGGCGGGACGCTCCCCGTGGCTCGGTTCCACCACCCCGTAATCGCTGCGTTCGCCGACCCGGTAGCCGCCGGGCCACCACCAGGGCGCGGTGCCGTTGGCCCCGGCGGCCAGCCCGGTCCGGTAGAAGCGGGCGTGGTAGCCACCCTGGGAGACAATGGCACCCGCATTGGGCTCCATGCGCTGGCCGTCCCAGACGCTGGACCCGAACTCGGACCAGATAACCGGCTTGCCGCTGGTCGTGTAGTCCACATAGCGGGTGATGAAACCGATGGCGTTCTCGCCGTCGTCCGTGTTGGGTACCGCATAGCCTTCGGGGCAGATGAAGTCCAGATGCTTCACCGGACCCGTGAGGGCGAAGTCGTGGGGCAGGGTGTTGCCCTGGCGGAAACTGACCAGATGGTTGGGGTCCAGTTCGCGCAGACGGCGGTTGGCCTGGCCCCAGAGGCGGCTGGTGAGGTCGTCCATGAACCGCCGGTAGGCGGCCATCTGAATGCGCCAGGGACCATCGGTACGGAACTGCTCGTTGCTGGGAGAGATGGCCTCGCCCTGGGCATTGCGCCGGGCCTTGAATTGCCAGTCCCGTTCCGCGTCCCCGAGGGAACCGTAGCGCTCGTCGATCCAGGCGCGCCATTCGGCGTCCCACTTGCCCCGCGCCGCATCGTCCCGGAAAACGTGGTTGCCGGGCTCCCAGATGGTGTCGTAGGCGAAGACCGTGGCGTTGCCGGGTAGGCGGGTGGTTTCCAGGTATTCCTTCAGGCCCGCATCGTTGAAGGCCAAGGGGGAGGCCTGGCCTAGGTAGAGGTTGATATGGATGCCGTGGTTGGCGCAGCGGCGGGCGAAGTCGAGGAGGTTGCGGTAGTGTTCCAGCGGCGGACTCTGGATGCTGACCATGTTGATGCCCAAGTCCGCCATCTGCACCAGATCCTGCTCGACCAGACGGGGCTCGTAGTAGCGGTCGCGGAGCCAGCCAGCCCAGTAGTCGTCGTGGTCCATGCCCGAGACATAGAGTGGCCAGTAGTTGATGCCGACCGGGTACCACTTCTCGCCCTTCAGCCAGAAGTCCCCGTCATGGGCGGTGACGAGCTGGCCTTGGGCAGCGGGAGCGGGGTCGAGCACCGCGAATTCGTGCTCGATGGCATCGTGGAAGCGGGGACTGCTGCCAGGGTCAAGCAACCGGGTCCGGAAGGTGTAGGTGCCGGGAGTCTCGGGCGGCTGCCAGGAGAAGGCGAACTCGACCCGGCCGTGGGCCAGAGGTTGCTCGATCTGCTGGTGCCAGATCCGCCTTCCATTCTGGAGGACTTCGCAGTCCACTTTCCCGGTCGGCTGGTCCTCGGCGAAGACCCGCAGGCGGACCCCAAGGCGGACCTTCTCGCCGGGCCAGTAGGCCAGATGCTCCGTGCCCGCCTCCTCGAAGATCACTCCCTCGCGCAGCAGTCTGGCCACCGCGACGACGCGGTTCAGAAACGCGGAATCGCGCCACTGCTTGGGATCGGTATAGCCAAAGCCGGCGAAGACAACCCCGTCAAAGGGCATGTCCTGGTTGAGCATGAACCACTCGCAGAAGCCCTCGGCAGCGTCCGCCTTGGCCTGGGTCACGGGCACGAAACGCCATTTGTGGTCGCGGTCGAAACCAGTGCCCAGGGTGCGGGGAATGCCGCAGACGAGGTTATCGGGGCTGCCCAGGGAGGTCGAGGCCAGGGGGAAGTTGCCGCAATGCAGATCCTTGGTCCATTTGCCCAGATGGGCCGGTCCGGCTAGCGGATGCACTTTGTAACGAGGGTAGATGGTGGGAATGCTGCCGTTGAGAGTGGTGCCCTGGTTCACCGGACTGGCGATGGGGCTCTTGGCCGTGCCGAGATCCGCGATCCAGACGGTGTGGGGGCCTGCGCCGACGGCCGGGGTGTGGGTCGAAGAGAATCCGAAGTTGATCCTTGCCGCCTGGGCGGGGTTCAGATGGTCGCTGGCCTGGCCACGGGTGTTCTTGGTGGGGGAATCCTGCCAGTAGTGGAAATCGGACAGCGGCAGGACCACCCGTTGCCACTCGGTGCCGATCCGGGCCGTGGCGATCCAGCGGGAACCATCCTTCTCCTGGATCTCCACCGAGAGTTGCGATGTCCGTTCGTCGCCTTTGGCCTGGAAGAGCAGGAGGTCGTCATCCTGGCCGTAGAGTTGGTCCAACGCCGGGGAGAGACGGCCATCCCAGCCGCCGAACTGGGCAACGTCCAGGCGAATGCAGGGAATTCCGTCAGGGCCTTCGTTCACCACGCGGAAGCCGGAATCCGTGTTCCGGTCCCGGCAGGCCCGTTGCCAGAGGGAAAGATCGAGGGTTGGCTCGATGGCGAAAGGACGGTGCGCGATGACCGTGGCCCGCATGAGGTCGGCGATGGCCGTCGCGTCCAGCCACGTGCCGTCGATCTTGTACAAGGGGTTGTCGAGAAAGGGACCGCCGACGAAGAAGACATGGCCGCCCTCGCGGGCGAACTGCTGGACCGCTCCTCCGGCCTGGGCCGGGAAGCTGGCGCAGTTCGGGATTACCAACATGTGAAAGAGGCCGCCGGAAAGCACCCCAGGCATGACCATCTGGTCGGCGGAAAGGAGAGTGACCCCGAATCCCGCCATTTCCAGGACCTTGGCCAACCGCAGATTGGCCTGCTGGTCCGCACCGGGAAACGGTTCGTCGAACAGGGCGATACGACCGAGTTTGCCTGCCATGGGAGTGACTCCGGCTGGAGGGGCGGGTTGTTCGGGAGCGAGAACCTGAAAACCGGTGACCGTCGCCGCGCTGCCCCGGACAACCAGGGCGGGCAGTCCGGAGCGGACCGCCTGCCCCTCGCCGAGAGCGAAAGAGGCGGAGGCCAGTACCTTCGCGCCAGCCGCATCCAGGACGGTCGCCTCGACCCGACCGTTGCGCAGAGCGAGCCGGAGCCGGTAGGCGCTGTCCTTCTGCCAGTCATAGGAGGGGTTGCCGGTCCGGACGAGAGCCGTCCCGGCCGCGTTCTGGGCCTGCCAGGTACCGCGCAGGCATTCGATGAAATCCACGCCGTGCTTGCCGTCGGGTCCCTCGACGAGACTCAGCATCCAGAAGTTGCCGGGGTCCTGGAACAGCGCCACTCCGGCGAAGTTCCACCCATCCCGCAACAGGCGTTCCCGCATCTGGATCGTGGTTTCCGCCACCACCTCGCCCCGGAAGGGCACGCCACGGGGCAACGCAAACCCATTGCCCGCGCTATCGCAACGCAACACCAGGGCATGGCCCGCCGATTCGAGTTCCACCTCGCGCGTCCGCCAGGAAGCCGGGTCGGTAGGCGAACTGCCGAAGGGAAGCTCCTTCCAGCCCTCCTGGGCGAACCCAACGGCGGTCAACGCGAGAATCAGGACACAGGCACGGAATGACATGGACTGGCTCCACAAGACGGGCTGATGATCTCCAACCCCTCACCATAGCCCATTCCACGCCACATGGGTAACGCAGGCGGGACGCCTGCGCTACGAGTCAGCGTTCCAGGAGAATCCAGGGGCTGCGGGCGTCGCGGAGGCGGAGAAGGGCGGCTCCGCCCTTGGTTCCGACGGGGAGTTCGCGGGCTTTCCGGCCGGTTTCGTCCAGGGCGAATGCATGGTAGCCAGCGCCAGGCAGGACAAGGTCGGCATCGACCGGTTCGGCGAGGACCGGGGCCCGGCCGAACTGGGCGATGGCGATGTTGCTCTGGGGCAGGAAGGCCCCGGTGTCCGCGTCGCGGGCGATCTTGGCCTCCTTGGTCTGGATTGTAGCCTGACCGGTGTTCTCGGCGCGGGCGACGGCGGTGACGAAGAGGCGGCGGGAAGCGGCAATGGTGTCCACGTCGTCCAGGCAGACCACGGTGATGGCCGCGAAGGGGGTACGGCTCGCCACCTGCACGTCACCAAGGGCTACCGGCCCCGAACCGAAGAAACCGACCACACTGCGCAGGCGCGGAGCAACCGCGGTGAATTGGCGCTCCCGGGAATCCAGCACCAGCTGCCCGGTATCGCTGCGATAGACCTCGCCCGCCTCGGCAACGGGAGCCGCGCCGGGAAGGTGCCAGCGGTTGAGGGCATCAAGCAGAAGGCCGTGGAGCCACTTGCCCTGGTCCTTCTGGAGTTGGGAAGCGGAGGGCAGGAGGTAGAGGCGGTCCGTGACCACGCCCACCGGCTGGCCGTCATGGTCGATGGTCTGGGCACCGGCGGGAAGGGAGGCGGGGTCAATAACGTTCCCCTGGGTGCGGAGGCCAGGGAGGGCGATGCGGGCGCTAAGGCCCCGGTCGAAGCGGGTTCCCGCCTCGTCGGTGGCGGCGGAATCCGCGAAAACGATAGCCCGCTTGGCCTGCCGGTAGTCGCCGGTGGCGGAGTGACCCGAGGCGATCACCAGATCGGCGTCGCCTTCATAGGTCTTGTCGAAATAGGCATTGCGGAGCCGGGAGATGTAGGGGACCACGTTGTAGGGGCTGTAGGTGTCCGAGGAGCGCCGGGGCCGCGTGGCGAAGGTATCGACCGCCGAGACCCCGACATGGACGGTATTGCGGGCGGGGGCGATGTCGCCACGATGGAAGAGCAGGGCGGATAGGGGCACCTGGCCCCAGCGGACCGGATCGTTGGTGTTGCCGAAGTAGCTGATGCGGTTGCTGTCCGGTCGGGTTTCGTAGGCGAAGAAGAGGACGCCGTCCCATTCCTGGAGGGCCGCATAGGCCATGGTTACGGGCAGGGCTTCCGCGCGGAATTCGTTCGGCCAGGGGAAGTTGAACTCGGGGACGATCATTGGCTTCCCGGCCACGGTGCTGGAGGCTACGCTGGCGATGGGGGTAGCCGAACGGAAGATATCGCTGCCGAGCATGGGCAGGTTGCGGAAGAAGTTGAAGGGCTTCGAGTGGACGTTGGGATGGCACCAGTAGTTGTTGCGGGTCATGGCCTGGCAGGTGGCGTTGGCCCGGTTGCTGGCGTCGGAGAAGTCCTGGTTGGTGCCGGTGATGAGGCATCTCAGGCCCAGGCCCCGGAGATGCTGGGTCATCTCGGTGTAGTAGGCGACTTCCAGTTCGTAGAGGAAGCGGGTCATGGCATTGAGCCGAGGGGCCGCTTTCAGCGGGTCCTGGTTGTCCTCGGCCAGGACAAGGTAGAGATTCGCGGTAGGCAGGGCCACTGTACTTTGGGCGGGATCTTCCTTGGCCTGGAGAGCGCAGAATCCACTGGGCATGGTCCAGGCCTTGGCCAGTTCGGCACGGGTGGGGTAGCGCCTAGCCAGCCACTGATTCCAGATGCCCTCCAGTTCGCGCAGGTAGCTGGGCAGGATCAGATTCGGATTGGCCAAGTAGAACAGGGAGTTCTCGTTGGTGATTTCCTGGATCAGGAGGGCAGGCTCGTCCACGTAGCGCAGGCCGGTGTACGGATTGCGGTGGGTGAGCAGCTGGGTGGCGAACTCCTTCTGGAGGTCGATGATGCGGCGGTTGAAGATGGAGCAACCCTTGACCGAGTGTTCCCAGCGGGTGTCCATCTGCTCCGCGTCGCGCACCTCGTCGCCGGGCAGCAGGCTGCGGTAATCCAGCAGGTCGAAGTAGACGTAGATGCCCCGCTTCTTGAGTTCGGCCACGAAGTAATCCATGCGGTCCATGGCCTCAGCGTTGAGCGAGCGGGAGTTGCCCTTGCTGTAGTCGATGATCCCGCCCCAGCGGGAATCGTAGGCGTGCAGGCGGAGCAGGTTCACCCCGTAAGCCGCCAACCGGGCCGCCCAGACCTCCGCTTCCGGCTTCTCGGGACAGCAGCGAGCGCTACCCACATCGGTGCCGAAGAAGCGGCCCCGCGTGCCGTCGGCAAAGACGATGTGCCCCTCTTTGCCGACGGTACTGAAGCCGTGCTTGCCGGCTGGCGCGTCCAGGAAACGGGAGAGGTCGAGTTCGCCCAGATTCGGGTTCATCACATCGAACCGCCAGGGGTACCAACCGGTGGTGTCGGTGAAGTGGTAGTCGAGCGGGAGCTCCGGGAAGGAGGGCGTGCCGTCTCCGGCGGTAACCGCGACCAGCATGAGATTGGCCCCCTTGCCCGTGGTCCGGGCTGTGACGGAAGCAATGGCCTGCGTGGGGGTCGGGTTGGTCCACGGGAAGATGCCGAGGCCAATGCCGTTGCTCTCCGCATTGGCCCCTTCCCAACCCACGGCGCAGGCGTCGAGATCGCCGGGTTTCCACCAGTCGGCGATCTCGTAGCCGTTGCGCAAGGGAACCGAGACCGTGGTGCCATCGGCGTAGGCAACGGTATAGGTGGCCACTTCGGAACCGGTCCGGCCGGCCCAGGCGCAGGCCTGAAGGAAGTAGAGGACATCGCAGGTCTGGTTGACCGGGAAGGTGACCTCGTTGGGCACATCCCGCCGGGCCTTGCCGCGCAGGACGATGCAGTTCTCGCCGACCGAGAAGGGAATACCACGGAACACCTGCTGGCCGGTGGGCAGGTTGCGCAGGTCGTTGGCCCCTTGGTCGGTCCAGCCGCCTTGGCCATCGCCTGCGGTCTCATCCCGGAAACCGGTGGTGCAGACTGCGGCGAGATCGACCGGGCGGAAGTTTCCGGCGGGCTTGCTGCCCCGCACAGCTCGGACCTCGTCGAACCAGACACTGCCCTTGGCGTCGTTGAGGGCGAGATAGACCGAGACATACCGCGCTTCGGCGGGAGCCTGGGCGGTGACCGTCTGGAGGGTCCAGGGCTGGGTGCCGGTGATGCGCTCGCAGGAGTCTTCGCGCAACCACTTCTGCTCGGCGAACCAGGCCAATGTGATGCGGGCATCGCCGCTGGCCAGTTCAGCTTTCACCCACGCTTCGGCCGTGACCGACTCGCCTGGTTTCACTTCCGCTCGATTCTGGAGCACCCAGCGGGCCGCCTTCTGGTTCCACTCGGTAGCACCGGGATTGGCCGAGTCCTGGAGGCGGAGAGAACGCTTGCCCGCATGGGCGATCGTGTCGTCCCAGGTGGCCTTGCCTGGCGAATTGTACGGGGCTGGCTGCCAGCCGTCCGGCAGGCCGTCGCGGTTGGCGTCCTGCTCGAAGGAGCCATTGGGCACGATGTCGAGCGGAACCGCGAAGAGCGGCAGAGCGAGCAGGGCGGCAAGAAGGGAGAGGCGGGTACGCATGGTCCGATCTCCAGGTTGGGCAGCTAGTCCGTGGCGGACTCGGGATCGAGGGCGTCGCGCAGGCCGTCGCCGAGGAAGTTGAGGCTGAAGAGGGCGAGGGAGAAGCAGAGGGCGGGGAAGATTAGGAGCCAGGGATAGGTCTCCATCTTCTCCGCCCCTTCCTTGATGAGCAGACCCCAGGAGCTCATGGGTGGCTGCACGCCGAGGCCGAGGAAACTGAGCGTGGATTCGAGCAGCATGACGGCGGGCACGGTGAGCGTGGCGTAGATCACGATGGGGCCGAGGGTGTTGGGCAGGATGTGGCGGACAATGATCCGGGTCCGGGTCAGCCCCAGGGCGAAGGCGGCTTCGACGAACTCGCGGTGGCGGAGCGCCTGGACTTGGGCGCGGACGATGCGGGCCATGGTCAGCCAGTGTACCGCGCCGATGGCCACGAACAACAGGCGGAAATCGCGCCCGAAAGCGACGGTGAGGAGGATAACGAAGATGGTGAAGGGCAGGGCGTAGAGCACGTCCACCAGCCGCATCAGAAAGGCGTCCAGCTTGCCGCCCACAAATCCCGAAATGGCTCCGTAGGTCACGCCGATACAGAGCGAGACAGCGGTGGCGAGGAAACCCACCGCGAGGGAGATACGCCCCCCGTGGCAGAGGCGGGTAAAGAGGTCGCGTCCCAACGTGTCGGTTCCCAGCCAATGCAAGGCCGAGGGACCCTGGGGACCGTAGTCCAGGTTGGTCTGCTCGTAGGTGTAGGGCGACAGCATGGGCCCCAGAACACTGATCCCGACCAAGGCCAGGAACGCACACAGGCCGAGCAGGGCCATGCGGTTGCGGCGCAGGCGCCGCCAGGCGTCGCGCGACAGGGAGGAGGGAGGGATGGCGGGGTCAGGCGTGGGCATCGCGCACCCTCGGATCGAGCACGGCATGGAGCAGGTCCACGACCAGATTCAGGACCACGATGAGAACGGCGTAGAACAGGACCGTCCCCATGATGACGGAGTAGTCGCGGTTGAACGCGGCGTCGACGAAGTAGCGTCCGAGCCCTGGCACCCAGAACACCCGCTCGACCACGAAGGAGCCGGTGATGAGGCCCGCGCAGGCCGGACCGAGAAAGGTCAGCACCGGCAGCAGCCCGCCGCGTAGGGCGTGGGTACAGACCACCCGCCATTCGGGCAATCCCTTGGCCCGGGCGGTGCGGATGAAGTCCTTCGAGAGAATCTCAAGCATGCCGCCCCGTGCCAGGCGGGCGATGTAGGCGGC
>QKCY01000302.1 GCA_003245525.1 Victivallales bacterium
GGTGGACCAGTTGCTGGACGTGGTCTGCGAGGCCTTTGGCTTCGACCGGGAGTTGAAGCCCAAGCTGCATCCCGACGACACCCCGATGGGGCTCTACGCCATCGTCTATCCGCGTGCCCGCCTTGCCGATGCGATGGAGCTGGAGTCCTTCTTCCTCGGTTTGGACGAGGAGTGCGGGCTGACCGACGAGGAAGTGGATCCGAACCTGGCGTTGGCGGCGATTGCCCGGAAAATCGAGGAAGCACGATCATGAAACTCGCTGGCCTCATCGTTGCTCTGTCTTGCCTGGTCGGCTTTGCCCAGGAACCCATCGTCCTCTCGCCCCAGGAGGGCGACAATGCCCCGGCGTTGCGGGCCGCGCTCGATACCTTGCGCCAGCAACGGGGCGGAACGCTGGTGCTCCAGGCGGGGATCTACCGGCTGGGTGCAACCTGGACGGCCTGGCCAATGTCCGGATTGTCGGGCAGGGCGAGGTGGTACTCCAGCTCCTGCCCGAGCGGCACACCCGCACCACCGCCGCCGCCAACACGGGGACGAGCGAGCTGTTCGTCGAGCAGCCCGACGTCTTCGCCCCTGGCCTGGCCATCGAGATCCAGGGTGCGGTTCGCGAAGCCCTGAGTCCCGAAGGCAAGCCCCATCAGATTCCCTACCTCAACAACACGGTCAAGGAGGTCCTCCCCGACCGGATCGTGCTGGCGAACCCCTTGGCCGGAGCCATTCCCGCCGCCGCCCCGGTGATCCACCCCATGAACATCTTCGATGGCGGGCGGGCAATCGCCAATCTGACCATCCAGGGCCTGACCCTCGACCTCAACCGCGACGCTTGGCCGGTTCGGCCCCTCAACCACACCCGGCATTGCGGCGTCTTCCTGCACGGACCCTACAGCTACGAGAAGGGCCTCACCGGTCCGCCGCTCACTGGCGTCCAGATGATTGACTGCACCATCCGCAACGCCCACCACCGCGGCATCGCCTTCTACGCGGTCCAGCACAGCGGCGTCCACCAATGCCGGATCGAGAACACGGCAGCCGAAGGCATCGACTTCGACCACTTCGTCACCCACTGCCAGGCCGTGGGCAACACCCTCGTCAACTGCCACAACATCGAGTTGAACGACGCTTCCGACTGCCTCGTGGAGGGCAACGAACTGCGCAACTGTCGCACTGGCATCGTCGTCTGGCAGTGGTGCCAGCTTCCCGATCTCAACCAGCGCAACCTGATCCTCCGCAATACGTTTGCGGACTGTCCACCGCCCGCCATCGCCCTCCGCAAGGGGGCCGACGACAACACCGTGCTCGGCAACACGGGCCACTTCGCGAAGGGGCCTGCTCTGCTCGTCGAGGGCAAGAACAACGGCATTGGCGGGAACCCCTTCCAGGTAGACGCAGGTCCCGCCCAGCAAGTGGTCCCCGGCAACGTGGAATAGGGCCGGTGGACTTTGTGGACTGATTCCTGTCCACTCCGTCCACCCAGTCCACAGCGTCCACTGGGATTCCTACAACCCCACCTCGAACCGCTCGGCCATTTCGCGCTGGACGGCGGGGGAGAGGGTGACGAAGCGGGTGCTGTAGCCGCCGAGGCGCACGAGCAGATCGGCGTGGGCTTCGGGATGGGCGATGGCGGCGCGGAGGTCGGCGGCGGTGAGCCCGTTCACCTGGACTTGGAGACCGCCTTGGGCGAAGTAGGTCCGCAGCAGGGCCTGGAAGGCGCGACGGGCGGGCAGGGGGCGCAGACCCTCGGCGTCCAGGCTGAGGTCGAGGGCCTGGCCAGCGGCGAAGTCCCGTTGCGGCAGAGCGGCGGCAGATTGCATGACACTGGTGTGGGCGTGGGGTAGACCCAGCAGGGTTGGGCCCGCGTTTTTGGCGAGGGGAGCTCCGGCCCGACGACCATCCAGGCTGGCTCCGTAGCGGCTGCCAGCCGGGATATGGCCGTTGAGGGTATGGAAGGAGGGCAGGTACTGGGGGCGCTCCGGCGACTGGCGGCGGACGCTGGCGGCAAAGCGGTCGGCCAGCTCGCGGGCGAGGGCGTCCACAGCGGGATCGCCATCGCCCACCTTGGGCAGGGCGCGAATGGCGGCCAGGAGTTCGGGCTGGTCCGCGAAGTCGGTCTGGACGGCGGCGACGAGTTCCGCCAGCGAATACCGATTCTGCTCGAAATGGAGACTGCGGATGGTGTGCAGAGCGTCGGCCACGTTCACCAAGCCGAAGCCCTCGATGGTGCCCGCGTGGTAGCGCGCGCCGCCGTCGGCCCGGTCGCGGCCCCGTTCCGCGCAGGGTGCGAGCAGGGCGGAGAGATAGGGGTTGGGGAACTCCGCCGCGACCCGCTCCGTGTGCCGCCGGTTGCGGTCGATGCACAGGGCCACAAACTCGTCCACGTAGGCCAGGACTTGCTCGACCAGATCGGCAAAACTGGCGTAGTCCTGACGGGCTGGGGTTGTGAGAGCCAGGGGCAACTCGCCCAGGAATGGCTTCCCGGCATTCAGGGCCAGTTCCAGGGGCAGCAGCCAGGTCACCACGCCCGCCCACATGTCGGCGATCTCGGCCCCCGGCATCATCAGGCCCATGCAGCTATTGGCGCACCAGGCTGGCAGGTCGGTCTCGGGCACGCCCCGGCGGCGCAGGGCCTCGCGGCAGGGCTCCTCGCCGTAGAAGGTGGGTTGCGACAAACGCAGCAGACCGGGCTCGGTGAGCCGGTCGAAATCGGTGGCGGGCAGTCGGTCGTCGATCCGGGCGGCCAGGATGGGCGCGGGGGCGCGGCGTTCCTCGGCCACGTCCACGATGAACCGGCTGAGCTCGTTGTACAGGCTCCGGCCCACGGCATCGGTGCCGCCCAGATTCACCGCGCAGGCGGCGTCGCCGTAGCGATTGAGCTTGGCGAAGAGGGCGGCCAAGAAGGGCCGGGCCGATTCCGGGCCGTCGGCCAGGAAGAACGGATAGGCGTACTGGTCCAGCCGTCCCAGCGACAGGGAGGACTGGCACAACTCGGACAGACCCACGGCAGCATGGATGAACCAGATAGCCTGCATGGCATCGGCGAAGTCCCGCGCCGGTTCGCGGGGAACCCGACGGCAACGGGCGGCGATGGCGGACAGCCCCTGGTGTTCGGCCAGTTCGGCAAAGCGTTCCGCCCAGGCGATCACGGATTCCAGAGCCAGAGCCATCGCCTCGCGGCAGGCTTTGCGGTCGGGATCGGAGTCGCCGGCATTCCAGGCCCGGGCTTCGGCAGCGATGGCGGCAAGGCCCTTCTCCAGAACCTGAGCGTAGTCCACCGTCGTGTGGGCGGGGGTGTAGCCTGCCCGGATGTACCAACGGTCAACGCCCTGCCAGAGTGGACCGTCCGGCGCGGGGGGCATGGCCGGAGCCGGGGGCAGGGCAGTGGGCTCCACCTCGCCAAAGACGGGACCGAAATCGCCCGCCAGCAGATCCCCCTCGGGGATGCCGATGGGGATTCCGGCCAGTGCCGCATGCAGCAGCCGGGCCTCGCGCAAGGGCGCGGGCTGCTCGGCCACGTCCGGATAGGCCTGGGCGCGGAGGGTGCGAACCTGTTGCCAGAGATCGGCCATGGTCAGGCCTCCGCCGGAATCCCGCTGCGGACGAATTCGTCGTAGGCCCACTGGTCCCATTCGGGCTGGACCCCGATGCCGTGCAGATCCGGATAGTTCTTGGCGATGAAGCCGCCCCGGAAGGTCTCCACCAGCCGTTTGGTCTCGGCCTCGATGAAGTCGCGCCGACCGGTGGGCAGCACCTTCTGGATGTCGCAGGGCGAGTAGAGCCCGACCCCGTGCTGTCGCAGTTTGGCGGCCAGCTCGGGTTGGTTGTAGACAGCGGGCTGGTCGAACTGGAGGCAGTCGATGCCCGCCCCGCAGAGCGAGTCCACCAGCTCCCAGTTGTAGCCGCAGGAGTGCTGAAGCACCTTCATGCCGTGGGCGTGGGCGCGGCTGGTCAGGCGTTCGTAGAGGGGGCGGTAGATGTCGTTCCACATCCGCGGGCCGATCAGGACACGGTCCTGCACGCCGAGATCCTCGCAGAAGAACACGCCGTCCATCCCCGCCTCGCCGAAGCGGTCGATCACGCCTTCGAAAAGAGTCGTGATCCGATCATGGAGGATATCGATCCGCTCGCGCTCGGCGATGAGGTCCATGAAATAGATCTCCATCTTGCGCATGTAGCGGCAGGTGGCGAAGGGCCAGCCCGGCATCCCGCCGAGCTTGAAGCGGTCGTTCCCCGACGCTCCCAGTTCGCGGGCCGCCGCGTAGTAGGCGGGATTGTCCAGATCGGGCAGCACCAGGTTGTCGAGGTCCGCCCAGTCCTCCAGCACCGGTTTGAAGATCTCGCCGCCCTTGGAGAGGCCCACCACCCGGAACCAGACATTGCCCCAGATATCGGTGGAGTACTCGAACTCGCCATCGACCCAGGTCTTGGTGGCGATCTGGTGACGGCAGCCCGCGCCGACGAAGTCGTTGCGGCGACCGCCGTCGAAGTGGAAGCCAATCCGGTCGTCGCACTCGAACCCGATGTTCGCCAGGATGATCTCGCGCGGGGTCATGGACATCTCCTTCATGCAGGCAGGGGTGCCGTCCGCGCACTGTATCGCCTGGCTCCGGGGGTACAACCGGGAGATCGGGGTTTCGTTCTAGGGCTGGCCAGTGGGCTGGGAGAAGTAGTTCTGATGGTCCTTGATATTGT
Organism: Victivallales bacterium; assembly: GCA_003245525.1. GTDB lineage: Bacteria > Verrucomicrobiota > Lentisphaeria > Oligosphaerales > Lenti-02 > Lenti-02. Next base: position 4,687 of record QKCY01000302.1, read on the forward strand.
CCGGCGTGATGAGGACATAGCGTAGGCCGAAGGCCTCCTGCGGATCCGCCGGGGGGAATCGGTCCCAGGCCCGGCCGGGGATTTGCTGCCGGTAGGTGGTCACGGCGCAGATCTTGCCCGAGACGATGTCCCTTCCGAGCTTGTTGATCCCGCCCTCGACGAGCACGACCTTGACGCTGTCGTCGGCCCAGCAATCCAGCTTGGTGTAGGGTTCCATGGGGATAGTGGAAGCCCCCATGGGCTGCGTGCCAGGGAGCATGGTCAGGAAGATCAGCAGGTCGTACCTGCCCTGGTAGGGCTGCAGCGCCTCGTTCAGGCGGCGCACATCGAGCCACATCGGGTATGCCGCAACGCCTCCGCCCGCCATCGCCTTCGCGAACTTGGCCTTCACCTCCGCAGGCATCTTAGGTTCCACCTCGCCGATGATCGTGACCCCTACCATGGCCTTCTTGAGGCCAGCCAGAACGGAACAGTAGGCGGGCTTGGCAGATGCAGCCCCAGGGACAGGCATCTCCGGTGGGAGCACGACAAGCGCCCGTTTGCCGGGGAACTTCTCGGCCAGATAGGCCCCCACGACCTGTCCCCGGACGAGGTTGTAGCTGACGTTGATGAAGGACTCCGGGTGGCGAGGATCGGCCCCAAGTTCCACCAGCGCATCCCGCTTTGCCTGATAGATGGTCGTCTCGTAGAACACCACGCCATCCTCGTTGACCAGGCCCTCCGGGGTGATCGCGAAGGAGTCCTCCGCCACGATGTCGCGGTGCTGGTTCGTCGTCGTGCCCTGCGGGTCCACGACAATCTGGAGCTTGTCGCCCTCCCGCTTGTATGTGCAGACTAGATTCTGCTCCCCTTCGCGGATCTCCAGTTCGCTGGCCGACGCCACGAAGACGGCCTGCTTCCCGTCCAGGCTGCGATAGGTCTGGCCCACCACCTCGGCGGGCTTGGCCACTACCGGCTCCTCCGCCATGGCGCTGCCAGCCAGCATGGTCAGCAACCAGCATCCAGCCACGACCGCGTTGCCCAAACACCACAGATTCCGTTCCCGGTGACCCACGTTCATGACGTCCTCCTCGTTGGGAAATGAAACAGCCGCAAACCGACCGGAAGGCTCCTTGGGGGAAAGTAGTCCGCGAAGTCTCCAACGTTGATTGGCATGGCCAAGACCAATGCCCTCGTTGAGGGCCTCGCTGTCGCCGTCTGGCGGTGCCTCTTCATTGCCGAGACGGCAGGGCGTGCCTGGGGTCTCCGTCCCATGCGCCACGGCGGCGGCAGGCGACTCCTTGTCCTTCACAATACGTGCCGCCCAGCAACAGCGCCAATGTCTCCCTGCCTCAGCAACCGGCGAAGAGGAGAATGGCCAGGATCACCAGGGCTACCCGCAAGCAGTGACCCAAGATCGCTTCCCTGTATTCGGCCTCCTCGGCACCATCGGTCCTCTCCATCAACGTCCTCGTTGCCGTACGGCGGACATGACCCATGATGCTTGTTCCTGTCAGATAGATGGAAACCCAGCCCTGAAACCGGACTCGAATTCACTAGCTGTCGGATGCACATTTCCCTTTGTAGGGAACCAACCTCTATTTTCTATCATAACCTATTCAGCCTGAGAAAACAATAATCTCTTGGTGAAATGTCCCTCTGCTGACTGGCGCGGACGGTCTCCCCGTGCTATCTGCGATTGACACTCCGACATCTTCCTCCCCTGCCATGCATACGACCGAAACTCTAGGCAACGCATTGCGCGAGCAGCTCTCCGGCGAGGTCTGGACCGAGCCGGGACAGTTGGAGCGTCTGACGCGGGATCAGAGCATCTACCGGATCGCTCCCCTGGTGGCCGTCTTGCCCAGAGACCCGGTCGACGTGGTGGCGGCGGTGCGGTTCTGCCGGGAAGCGGGAGTGCCGTTGACCTGTCGCGGCGGCGGCAGTGGCACGGCGGGCGCGGCGCTGGGCCGGGGCGTCGTCATGGTCTTCCCGCGCCAGGGGGCGATGAGCGCGTTGCGGCTCTACGATGGCGGCAACGGCATCCCCTTTGCCGAGGGCGAGCCGGGGGTGCTGCACGACGACTTGCAGGCGGCCCTGGCCGAACACGGCCGGTTCCTGCCCGCCGATCCGTCGAGCGGCAGCATGTGCCTGCTGGGGGGCAATGTGGCCACCAAGGCCAGCGGTCCCCACGCCCTGCGCCATGGCTCCATCGACCGTTACCTGGAAAGCCTGGAGTTCGTGACCGCCGCCGGCGAGGTGGTGGACACGGCCCGGCCCGAGACGATCCCCGGCTATCTGGTGGACGGCATGGGGGAGTTGGTCCGCGAGATTCGTTCGCGCCCTGCGGATCTGGCCACTCTGGCCCGCCGCCGGGGCCGCAAGATCGCTAGCGGCTACAATCTCTTCCCCTTCTTGGACCAGGACGAGCCCGGACGGTTGCTCGCGGGTCTGCTCACCGGCAGCGTGGGTACCCTGGGTGTCGTCACCAAGGCCCGCTTGCGTTCCGAAGCCCGGGCCGAGGGGTTGGCGGCCCTGCTGCTCTTCTTCGCCGACCTGCCGGTGGCGGGTGCGGCGGTCCAGGTGCTACTGGGGACTTCCCCTGCCGCCATCGAGATCATGAACGCGCGCACCGTGGACATGGTGCGCCAAGTCCGGCCCGGCCTCGCGGCGGACGTGCCGCCCGGGACGGCCCACATGCTTCTGGCCGAGTTCGTCGGCCCCACCTGTCGCGAGCAGGCCGCGGCCGCCGAGGCGGCGGTGCGTGCCGCCGGACTCCAGCCCGCCCAGCCAGCGGCTCTGGTCACGGGAACCGAGGAAGTGGAACGGCTCTGGAAGCTGCGCAAGGCCCTGTTGCCTGTGGTGCGCGGGTTCAGCCGCGAGCTGCGGCCCTTCAGTATCGTGAACGACGTGGGAGTGCCACCCGCTCATCTGGCCGCCTTCATCGCCGACATCCAGGGGATCTTCGCGGATCTGGGGCTGGTCGCGGCCATTTACGGCCACGCGGGCAGCGGCAACCTGCATCTGCGTCCCCTTTTCGACGTGGGACGCAAGGATCTTCCCAGCCTGTTGGAACGCACCGCCGATCGGGTCTACGAGTGCGTATTCCGCTACGACGGAACCATCACCGCCGAACACGGCATGGGCCCGATCCGCGCGCCCTATCTCCGCCAGGAATGGGGCGACAGCCTCTACGCCACCATGCGCCGGGTGAAACAGCTCTTCGATCCCGCCAACGTGCTCAACCCCGGCACCATGTTCAGCGAGCGCCCCATCCTGGCCGACGCCTATCTCGCTTGAGCGGAGTGGAAGCGGCGTCCCGCCGCTTGCTCCGAGAGCCATTCATCGGCAACTTGCCGCCACCCCCACCGAACTCGTTCCGGCACGGTTGCGGCGGGTGCCACAGCAGCGCATCCCGCCAATCAGCGGCGGGACGCCACTGCCACTCTATTCGGCGGGAGACAGTGCCTTGACGAGTTCTTGCAGGGCTTCCTGCGAGGAGCCCCGGAGGAAGGGACTGAGCTGGTTCCGCAGACCGCGGAAGAACTCGTTCTGCTTGGTCTCGTCCGTTGCGAACTCGGGATCGGCGGCGGCCTGCTCGTCGTAGAGCTCCTTCACGTAGGGGTTCTCCAGCATCCGCGCCCGCATGGCGGCGCGCCAGTCGCCACCGCCAGGGGCACCGCCACCGGGGGCCATGCCGCTAGGCGCGCCACCCTCGGGAGGACGGGCACCAGCGGGAAGAGCACCTTCGCCACCAGGGGCGGCACCACCCTCGGGACGCGGACCGCCACCGGGGCCGCCGGGGCCGCCGCCACCCCGCGAGGGCCGAGGCAATTCAATACCTTCCAGAGCCGTGATCTGCTCCGGGGTGAGCAGCGCTTCCAGTTCGGCCTTCTTGGCTTCGGCCTCTTCCGTCGTCATGCCTTCGGCGGCAGCCAGAGCCTGCAGGACCGGCAGGAGCTTCGCGCCCTGTTCGGTGGAGATCGCGTTGGCATCCTGGCTCTTCAGCAGTGCCAGCTTGCGGACCAGTTGGCCGAGGTCGCGGTGCGGATTCGGTCCGCCCATCCCCCCGCCCATCCCCCCGCCCATGCCGCCGCCAGGACCGCCGGGGCCGCCGCCCATGCCCCCTTGCTCCATCATCATGCCCGCTTCGCCGCCGCCCGCATCGGCAGTCGGCTGGGCGGTCGTAATTCGGTAGAGGACAATGCCAGACACCAGCACCGCCGCCACGACGAGCAACGCCGCCACCGGTTTGGGGATATCCCCCTTCATGGCCGACGGGCCACGCAGAATGGCCAACAGTCCCAACACCACGACACAGACGCCAATCACGGCAAGAGGACCCGTTCCCATAGCCCGAACCTCCTTGTGCGATA
>QKCY01000579.1 GCA_003245525.1 Victivallales bacterium
GGCGATGGCCACCATGGCGGGAATCATCCGCAGAGCCCGCGAGGTGCCACCCGGCATCACACTGTCGCCAACCGGCTGGAAGATGTCGTACTGGCGCGGGATAAGGACATCCTTCTCCCACGCGCGTCGTCCCCCCACGCCGATCGTGCAGATCACCGCCGTCGCTCCCGGCAGCACCGCGCGCCGGTCCGTCGCCGCCCGCAGACCCAACGGCGAACCGCCCAAGGCCAGCGTTTTGCGGGTCAGCTTCTCCGCGACCTCAAGCGCGGTCGGGTCGGTGTCCACGAGCGCGAGCTCACCGTCCCAGCCCCGGCGGATCAGGTCCGCCACCAAGCCGCGGGTGAACATTGCGCTGCCCGCCCCGATGAGAACCACCTTTTCGACCATGGCCACGACCTCCGCAAACCGGTTGCCACTGCACGAACGTAGGCAGTGCCACCAGGACTGCAAGCCCCATCCCTACCGTCCCGGTCGTTTCCGTGCAACCTGCATGTTTCCCGCCCGAGGCGGGGCGGTTCTCCAGAATGCCGATTCCGCACCAGCCCTTCGGGAATCAGGCTGGCGGCTCGGTCAGGTCGACGGTCCGCAGGAGACGGCACACCTCAACGCTCGTGCCTGCGTTCCGGAGCCGTTCGACGGAAGCCGGGTCATGGAAGGTGCCCGCCAAGTGTTTCAGCCATCCCAGATGGCATTCGGGGGGCAGCCCGGTGGGGCTGAGCAGCCCGAGCATCAGATGGCCTGGTTCGGGCACGCCGGCGAACTCATGTCCGTCCCGGCTCCGGGCGACTATCAGCACGGGGTGATCCAGCAAGTCACTGTGCCCATGCAACAGGACGACCCCTTCGGCCAGCCCGATGGGAAAGGACTGGGCAGCTTCCAGGAGCAGATGCTTGGCATCGGCTGCCTGGCGTTGGTCGGCGGGAAACGCTGCATCGCTCATTTGCTGGAGGATCTGGTCGGTTGTTCCGGGCGAAAGCTCCACGGGGCGGAAGGACAGTTCCCGGAAGCCCGCTTCCCCATTGTCGGCGGACAAGGTCTCCCACGCCTCGGCCAGTGCCGGGTAGGCGACCAGCATGCTGTTGTTCGGAAACCGCGCCGCCACGCGAGCGGGCAAGCTGTCCAGACTGGGGGTCCACAGACTGCCGCTCCGCCGTTCGCACAGCAGCAGAATCAGGTCGTCTGGTCCCACTTCGGCGCAGAGCTTGGCCTGGGCGGCGCGCAGCGAAGAGGAGGAGACGACCGTGAATGGACGCGGGGACGGTCCCCCGGTCAAGGCCCGACGGAGTTCCGCAGGCTCGTCGCCAACCACATAGGCGCGGATTTGGGCCCCGATCTGGGTGGTGAGCAGACGCACGTCGCGCGCCAAGGCCGTCAAGTCGCTGCGCCGTTCGGCCAGTGGCGGCCAGAGGAGCAGGAGACGCTGGTTCGTGCCCAGTGGACGGACCAGCCGACAGCAGAGCAAGCGCGGCGCGCAGACATCCAGGACCTTGTCCATGACCGTGCCGAACACCCCGCGCCCCACCAGGCCACCACTGCTCCAGCCGCACAGAACCAGGGTGGCGTGCAGTTCCTTGGCCGCACGGACAATCCCGTCCGCCGGGTTGGCGTCCACCCGGACGGTGGGCTGGATGGCAATATCGGCGGCGGCGGCTTGGGTCAGGCAATGGCCGATGAGCTGTTCGCCCCGCACCACTTCCTCCTCGGTGTCGCCTTCGTCGCGGATCACGGTAAGGGCCTCGATGGTCCCTGGCAGGGCCCGGTCCCGCAGGACAAAGGCCAGTTCCAGCAAGCGCCGGGCCGTCTCCGGTTTCGCGACCGACACCAGCAGCCTCTGGCTCGTGCTTGGCGTGGACACCGGGCGGTCCACCCGTCCCGCCATCCGCCGGCCATGGCGGTCCACCATCCAGGCCCCAAGCGGACAGGTCACCGCGATCATGGCGATGGTGCCGTTGAGGATGGGTTCGTCGAAGATGCCGAGCTCGAAGCCCACCAGCACGGCGGCCAAGGTGGCGGCTGCCTGGACCACGCTCAGGCCGAACATCACCTGGCGGGCGTCCCGGTCATAGCCGAACCAGGCTCCCGCCAGCCACGCTGCCGCCAGCTTGGTGGCGACCACGGCGACCACCATCGTCGCGGCCACCAGCCACGTCCGCGGTGAGCCCGCCATTGCCGCCGGATCCACAAGCATGCCCACCGAGAGCAGGAAGAACGGGATGAAGAGGTTGTTGCCCACGAAGACCACCCGGTTCATCAGCGTGCTGTGTTCCGGGATCAGCCGGTTGAAGGCCGCCCCCGCCAGGAAGGCGCCGACGATGGGCTCCATCTTGGCGAAATGGGACAGGTAGGCGCAGCCGCAGACTGTAGCCAGCACGAAGAGGAACTGCGCGCCGCCCGCCTCGGTGACGTTGTGGAAGAACCACCGGGTGAGGCGGGGAATTCCCCACCAGGTCAGCGCCAGCAGTGCCGCCATGCCAGCCCCAATCCCAACCCAGAAGCCAAGCCCCAGAGCGACCCCGCGGGCGGAGTCCGCGACCACGGCCAGGACCAGCAGGGCCAGCGTGTCGGTGATGATCGTCGCGCTGACCGTCACCGCCACCGGCTCGCTGCGGGCGATGCCCAGCCGGCTGGCGATGGGATAGGCCAGTAGGGTGTGCGAGGCGAACATGCTCGCCAGCAGAACAGCGGCCCGCCAATCGAGCCCCAGCAGGTGGTGCCCCACCAGCGTACCCAGGCCCTGGGGAATCAGGAAGGTGAGCAGGCCGAAGGAGAGGCTGCGCTGACGGGTGCTGATGAAACGGTGCAGATCGATCTCCAGCCCCGCCAGGAACATGATGTAGATCAGGCCGACATTGCCGAACAACGTGATGGCGGAGTCGCGGGTCAGAACCCCGGCCCCGTTGGGGCCCATCACCGTGCCTGCCACAAGTAGCAGAACCAAGTCGGGGACCCGCAGCCTCGTCGCCAGCAACGGCGCAACCAGGATGAGCAGAATCAGGATCGTGAAGACCAGGATGGGGTCGGTCAGCGGAAACATCGGGAGCTCCAGTATGCGAGGGTCAAGGTCCGGGCAATAGCCTATGCCCATCCCTAGCGGCATGCCATCCGATGCAGGAAGGAACCAGCAAGTTCCCAGAGAACTGGGCAAGATCGGTTCGCTTCCCGCGTGGTCTCGGTCCGGTGGGTCAGACGCTCAGGAAGTCCTCGATTTCGTCGAGGAAGGCGGCGGGGTCGGGGCAAACCTGGAGGTCGGTGGGCATGGCGGCGCGGAAGTATTGGCCGTAGTATTTGGATACGATCCGCCGGTCGGCCACGATGACCACGCCCCGGTCGGTGCGGTGGCGGATGAGCCGCCCGAAGCCCTGGCGGAAGCGGATGACCGCGTGGGGCACACTGTAGGCGAGGAAGGCGTTTTGCCCCTCGGTCTCCAGGCGTTCGGCACGGGCCTCGATGACGGGATCGGTGAAGACCGCGAAGGGCAGCCGGGCCAGCACGAGACAAGAGAGGGTCTCGCCCACCACATCCACCCCTTCCCAGAAGGAATGGGTGCCGAGCAGGACCGACCTGAGATCGCGCTTGAACTCGCGGGTGATCTTCTCCCGCGAGCCGGACAGCCCTTGCGCCAGTACGCGGATGCCGCCGCCGGCAAGCTCGTGCTGGACGATCCCCGCCGCCCGGCGGAGCATTTCGTGGCTGGTGAAGAGGGCCATGCCGCGACCCTCGGTTCGGGCGAAGACATCGGCCAGGAGCCGGGCCAGTTCCACCGCGTAGTCGCGCCCGGATTCCCCGGGTTCGGGAAGGAAGGACGGGACCAGAACCAGGCACTGGCGGGCGTAGTCGAAGGGCGTGCCCAGCACCAGTTCGCGCAGGCGGTCCGCCGGGATCAGATCGGCCCCGAGACGGCCCTTGAGGAAGGCCATGTCGCCGCCGATACTGAGGGTGGCCGAGGTGAAAACCACGGTCTGGCGTTTGGCGAAGAGGGTTTCGTAGAGGAGATGCCCCACGTGGATGGGAGCCGCCCAGGCCTGGGCTTCGCCCTGGATCGGCGGCACCCGCTCCACCCAGTAGACGAACTCCGGGTTGTCGGCCTCCAGCACGAGTTCCACGTCCTCGGTGAACTCGCGCAGCCAGAGGGCGGAGGCGCGGATCTCGCTCTGGAGGGCCTCCAACTCGGCCTTATCGGCCTCTTCCGCTTCCACCAGATAGGCATCCAGGGCCTCGACCAAGCCGTCCGCCGCCTGGGCGACGCTCGCCAGGATGACAAACATGGTCTCCTTGGCCGCGAAGATCGCGGTCCATTGCTCGGGCAAACGGCGCTCGGGCCGGATGCGGCGTTCGTCCACCGGTCGGCCCTGGACCAGGAAGGTGGCCAGTTCGGTGAAGAAGGCGGGGAGGGGAATCTGGCTCTGGTCGATGGCCCGACCCAGCATCTTGGCGAAGGCGACCACCAGGCCGCCGGGTTCGTCCTCGGCATAGGCCCGGCGGTCGAGGCGTTCCAGGAGGGTGGGCACGATCCCCCGCGCCTTTTTGCCCCGGCCCAGCCGCCAGAGGCGGTTGAGGACAAAGCGGATGCGGCGCAGGGAAACCTCGTGCGCGAGGGCGTTGGTGGCGGCGTCTTCGAGGTTGTGGGCTTCGTCGAAGATCACGTGCGCGTGAGGGGGCAGGACGGGGGCCGTGCTGCCGCCGGTGAGTTCGGCCAGCACGATGGCATGGTTGGCCACCACCAGGTCCGCCGCCAAGGCCTGCCGCCGGGCGTATTGCAGGAAGCAGCGGCGGAAACAGGCGCACTCCTGGCCTGGGCACTCCTCGGCGATGGAGGTCAGCTTGCCCGCCAACTCCCGCAGATGGGGCCGATCACCGACCACGCTCTCGGAGATGTCGCCGGTGGTTGAGTCGGTCGCCCAGCGCAGCACACTGGCCAGGGGAGCGCGCTCGTCCCGTTCCAGTTCCGTGTCCGCATTGGTCAGCAGATAGAAGAGCTTGCGCAGACAGAGGTAGTTGCGGCGACCCTTGATGAGCGCGATCTTGGGCGTGACGCCGAGGGTGTCAGCGAGGACCGGAAGGTCCTTCTCGAAGAGCTGCGCCTGGAGGTTCTTGGTGTTGGTGCTGATGACCACCGGCACCTCATTGCCCAGCGACCAGCGCAAGGCGGGCAGGAGGTAGGCAAAGCTCTTGCCGACCCCGGTCCCCGCTTCCACCAGCAGGTGCTTGCTTTCGTTCAGGGCTTCCTGGACGGCGCAGGCCATCTGGACTTGCTCGGCACGGGGCTCGTAGCCGGCAAACTGGCGGGCAAAAGGTCCGTCGGAGCCCAGCAAGGCAGCGACGTCGGTGGTTGGCAAGGGCGAACACTCGTTCTCCGGCGGCTTCCGGCGCTTGGGGAACGGGAGGTTGGGAAAGAGATCGAGCAGTCCCTTGCCATCGGCGGGGGCCAACTCGGCCAGGGCGCGGAAATAGCGACCCATGGGATCGGAGCGGAGCGGGGCGAGCAGGTCGGCCATGGCCAGGAGCAGGGCGCGGGGCAGCTCGCGGAACCGTGCGGTCATCGCTTCCCAGAGCCGCAGAGCGCACTCGGCATCCGCCATGGCCCGGTGCGAATCCTCCGGGGAGAGATTCAGTTCGCCCTTGAGGAACTCAAGACTATGGCTGGGCAAGGAGGGAAAGCAGATGCCCGAGAGCCGCAGGGTATCGAGCATGGGCAGCTTGAACAGCCCCGGCGCGGCCCGGCGGAGGAACCCCGCATCGAAGCTGGCGTTGTGGGCCAGCCCCACTGCCCCCTCGGGCAGGAAATCGAGGAAATCGGCCATGACCGCCGCGATGTCCCGCTTGCCCTTCAACATGGCGGGGGTGATCCCGGTCAGGCGGACAATGGCGGGCGAAAGGCTCACGCCGGGGTCCACCAACTCCTGGAAACGGTCTTGGATCTCGCCGTTGCGCCAGACCACCGCCGCGACTTCGATGACATGGTCGCGGTAGGCGTTGAAGCCCGTGGTTTCCAGATCGATGGCAACCACGGTTTCCGGCAGGGAGTAGCGGCTCATGGCCGGTCAGCGCTCGCCGTAGGGATCGGCGGCGTCCCGGAGCCCGTCCCCGAGGAAGTTGAAGGAGAGGACGGTGAGGATGATGAAGATCAGCGGCAGAAGCAGCCACGGATAGTTGGCCACCACCTGCATGTTCATGCAGTCCTGGAGCATGACGCCCCAGCTCACGATGGGCGGACGCAGCCCGAGACCAAGGAAGCTGAGCGAGGTCTCGCCCAGGATCATGGTGGGCACGCGCAGGGTGAGGGTGACGATGATGTGGCTGGTGAAGCCGGGCAGGAGGTGGCGGAAGATGATGCGCGTATGGCTGGCGCCCAACAGGCGGGCGGCGACCGCGTAGTCCTCCTCGCGCAGAGCCAGGAGCTTGCCGCGCACTACCCGCGCCAGATTGGTCCAGCCCAGGAGACTCAGCACGATGGTGATGGAGAAGTAGATGCGCAGACTCGACCAGTCGCTGGGCATGGCCGCGCCCAAAGCCAGCCACAGGGGAAGCTGGGGGAATGCGTTGATGATCTCGATCAGCCGCTGGATGAGGGTGTCGGTGGTTCCCCCCACATAGCCGGAAACGCCGCCGATAACGATGCCGAGGACGAAGGTCACAGCGATGGCCAGCAATCCGATGGAGAGCGAAATACGCGCGCCGAACACGATCCGGCTGAAGATGTCCTCCCCGTACTTGTCCGCGCCGAAGAGATACCAGGCAGGCACGGTCTTGGCCTCGGGATGCAGCTTCTGGTAGCGGACCGGATCGACCCCGAAGAAATGGCGGGTGCCCGGAATAAGGCCGAGCAGCTTGTAGGGCTCGCCCCGGACGAAGAAGCCCAGCGGCACGATGTCGTCCGGCTGCACGAGGGGCTGCTTGCGGAAACTGACCGGGTCTACCTGGCGGCTCACCCCGTAGGCATAGAGCCCGTGCTGGAGGCTGATTCGAGGCGGTTGTGGCGGGCTGAACGCCCGGTCCACGTCCTTGCGCTGCGAACTGTAGGGCGCCGCGAACTCGGCGAAGATCGCGCCCAGATAGAGGACAATGAGCAGGAAGAAGCAGACGAGAGCCGCGCGGTGCTTGACGAAGCGCAGCCGGATCAGCTGCCACTGGGAAAGGGCAGCCGTCGCGTCCTGGTGACCGTTGCTGGTGGACATCGAGGTATTCCGTACACAAGAGAAGCATGGACCCGCATGGCCCAACCCTGTAACCTACCGGCGGAACCGCGCGGTGCCAGGGGAAGCGGAAAAGCGGAACCATGGAATGGTGGAATAGGCCGGGAGCCTACCGGGATGTCGGCATCCTTGCCGACAAGTGAATCTTTCCGTTCCCCTACTCGGAATGGGGCGGCGAACCGGGCGGGGCTTGGCTGATGGTTCCCTCCAGAATCACCTCCACCCAATCCGATTCCACCGTGCCGCTGGCGATTATCTTGACCTGCGGCTTCGGCTCCTCGGTATCGCTGTCCCAGTCGATGGTTGGCCTCTCGGCCGAGGTATCCGACACCGCCACGAACAGTCGGGCTCTGAGTCGCCATTCTTCGGAGAAGTCGCGGTCCTCTTGCTGACCCGGCGCCCCGCTTGCCGCCGCGCTTCGTTCGTCCCGGTGCGGCAGCATGGTCCACCTTTCGTCGCAGAGGTAGACATCGACCGCGACGGTTTTTCCCGGCTGGATCACGAGCCGCAGCCACGGTGCCGTTGCTCTCGACCAGATCCACGGCGAGACGTGCTCGAACACCACGTGCTTTCCGTCGGGACCGATACCCTCAAGCGACAGATTGTGGTAGCCAACGCCCATCGCCACCGGATGGTCGATGTAGATCGGGAAAGCAGCGTTGTTCCGCAACAGGACATGCAGGTGATCCCATGGGTTTGCCTCCGCAGTCACGGTGATTTTGGGCTCGCCATCCTGGATCGTGCCTGCGGCGGGCGGGCTGATCTCGATCGCCAACAGGTCGCTTGTTTCCCAGCGGGCCTGAGCCTGTTCCCCCGGGTTTCGCCGGGTAACGCAACCGGTCAAGAACAAAACCAGCAAGGCACCACCCACGACCACCCTGATCCAGACTGCGGAACGGGCAGGCGAGCGTCTTTTCATAGAGATATCCTCCAACCTTGGCCGCTACCGGAGAGCACAGCCCCGTCCTACCTCGTCCCCACCCAGTCGATCTCCCGGCCCAGTTCCTCCCGGAGCCAGATGGAGAGCTGGCCGGTGTGGTGGTGGATGTGCCGGATGTTGTAGAACTGGAGTTCCAGCTTCGTGAAGGGCAGCCAGGGCATCCCGGAAGGGCCGGAGAGATCGTAGGTCTCCACGCGGGTGGCGATCCCTGCCGACAGGCGGTCGCAGTAGGCGAGCAGGTCGTCCTTGGAGTAGGGCGTACTGTCGATGGACGTCAGGGGATCGATGGACTCGTAGTCCTTCACATGCCGTTCCCACGGGGTGAATGCCGCCACCTCCGCGCTGGCATAGAGATCGGTGAAGAACAGCGTGTGGTAGGCGATCCGCCAGAATGGGGGATCGTGCCTGCCCGCCAGCCATAGGTCGTCGGGGCAGAGCTCGATGGCCTGCCTGAACATGGCCAGGGAAGCGCGGTACTGGGCGACGATGATGGGTTTGGGGTCGTTCATGGCGTCTCTCCTGAACAAGCGGATGTGGTGAGAATGTACCGCTACTTATCCAAGCGGACGCTGCCCAGGCGGACGCTGCCGCCTCC
>QKCY01000338.1 GCA_003245525.1 Victivallales bacterium
CATGATCTCGCCGCCACGGGCAAAGGCGTCGGTATGGCCGTCGAGATAGGCTGCCATGCCGCGCACAAAGGCAGTCAGGTCCGCGTAGTTCTCGGGCTTGCCGAAATAGCGCTGGGCATCGGGTGTGGGCAGATAGGTATCCCAAGGCATCTCGATGTGCCCCCCGGCGGCGTAGACGGTGGCGATGGTCTGGCGGGTGTGCCGCACCCAATCCGGTGCTTCCTGTTCCCCGGTCCGGCGCAGGGGCATGGTCACGCTCTGGGCCTTGCCGAGGGTGGCGGCCTTGTGCATAGCGGCATAAAGCAACTCGGGCGTTGCCCGGCTGCTGGCCAGTTCGCCGACACAGTAATCATAGGCCAACTCGGTATCGCTCCACTGCTGCACGCCGTTGTTGCACGATACAGGGACCACCCGTCCGGCCAACCGGTTCAGTTCCTCCCGCCACCAGTGGCTGAAGGCGACGGTCGAATCGTCCTGGAACCGCTCGAAATAGGTTTTCAGCTCATCGCCCGGCCACTTGGCGAAATCGTCCCCGACGGGAGCGTTCTTGATCCGCAGGTAGTCTCGGTAGTCGAAGGTCGCGAAGCTGGTCACGCCCAACCGTTGCAGGACGGCAGGGTCGGCGTTTGCCTCCAACCACTGATTGAAGCCAGCCATGCAGTAGTCGCAGAAACAGCCACCCCACTTCACCGCGAGTTTGTTCTGGGCCGGTTCGTCCCGTTGCAGCACGTCGGCCCCGGCATTGACTGCCTCCAAGGCGGCGCGCACATGCCCGGCCCGGAACTCGGGATGATTGGCACAGCCCCATGGGTTCGGTCGTTTCCACGCGCGCATCCAGGTGGCATAGACGGGATTGCCCTCGCGGTCCCGCACGTTCCACACCTCGCGGGGCTGGTCGCCCTGGTAGGAGCCTGCCGCCAGCGCTCCGCCGAAGGTCGCGCCGAGTTCGTGGACTTGGCGGATGAAGTCCCGGTTGTTGCCGTAGGTCCATTCGAGCCAGGTGACATGGAAACCCCGGATGGCATCCAGCGTATTGTGCGGGTCCTTCGCATTGGCCGGGCGGGGACGCAAGGAACGCATGCACACGTCGCTCGCGCGCGGCACACCAGGGATTGCCTCGCCTGGTCTAGCCACCTGAAAGAGCAGCATCGTACCGGCCTCCGGCTCGCCTTGCGCCAACAGGGGAAATACACCCAGAAGAAGATACACCACTGCCCGGCTCCCGCCGCATCGCGCCATCTGCCATCTCCGGTGTCGTGGGTCTGCCATCCAGCCCGCCTCTGATCCTCACACCAGACACTAGCCGGGAATCGCCGCCCCGCCAGCCGCATTCATGCATGCTTTGATATATCATATTCGAATCATTCCAGTTTGCAAGACGATCCAGAAAACCTGCAATACGCTACATAAATAGCCGTGCTTCCCGAGGCTGACTCCTCGTTTGACAGCGACAGATTTTGATATATCATTCACGATGTATCTCAGGAGATCACAGGACATCGTGCGAGCGATCCGCGACTTGGGCACCAAACCAAATCCAGGGAGTACAGGGCGATGAACGAGAACCGCGATTCCATTCGGCAAACGTCCCGTAGGTCAGGCAAGAGTCGGCGCTTCACCCTCATCGAACTGCTGGTGGTCATCGCCATCATCGCCATTCTGGCCTCGATGCTCCTCCCGGCCCTCAGCCAGGCACGGGAGAAGGCACGGTCCATCAGTTGCACCTCGCAACTCAAGCAGTGGGGCTTGGCGCTGACCATGTACGCGGGCGACTACCGCGACGTCTACCCCTGCTCCACCCTGAGCGGGCTCCGCTGGTTCCAGCACCTCGAGACCTTCGTGAACTCGGGTGGAAAACTGGTCCGCTGCCCCTCGGCCCCGCCACCGTTGGGGACTTGCGACTATGGGTGGAACTACTCCGGGGCCAGCACCAGTGCCGACAGCAGCCCGACACAGGACTGGGGAATGGGCTTCCAGTATCCCCACGCCACGCTGAAACGCGGCGGACCCCGCAGCACCAGCGAGGTCTTCACACCCTCGAACATGCTGGTGATCGCGGACCGGCGCAATTCCGCCGCCCAGACCGGGGAAGAGAACAATGCCCTCATCGGCCCGGCTGGCAGCCTCGACTATGCGCCGCGGGGCGTACACAACGGCCGGTCCAATCTCCTGATGGTCGATGGCCATTCCGAGTCCATGACCACGGCCCAGATCGGCACCGGCAGCCGGTCGCTCTGGACCATCGCCAACGACTGACGGCCAGCCACGGCGGCGGACGGCAACGGCGCGTGAACCAATGCCTTGTTGGCGAAGCGCCGGATGGCGTTCTATTATTTCGGAACATCGCATCGATCGATGCGACCCGCGCACCGAACAGGATTCCATGGACACCAGCATCACCGATTCCACCGCCACCTTGGCCAACCGGGTCTACCGGACGCTGCAACGGGAGATCACCACCGGACAAGTCCGGCCGGGACAGCGTCTCGTCCGGCGCGAAATCGCCCGGCGTCTCGGCGTCAGCCCCATTCCGGTGATCGAGGCCCTGTTGCGGCTGGAGCAGGACGGCCTAGTGGAGTCCAAGCCCAACTGCGGGGCCCGGGCCCGGGCCATTACGCCCGAGACGGTGGTGAACGAGTGCATGCTCCGCGAAGCCCTCGAATGCCAGATCGCCCGGCTGTTGGCCGAGAGCGCGGACGAGGAACGGTTGGACGATCTGGAAACCCTGGCCCGCCGTCTCGACAGCCTGATGCAGCGGGCCGATCCCCATTCGGTGATCGGCATGGAACTGCATATGGAACTCCATCTGCGCCTGGCCGAGTACACCGGCTTCCCGCTGCTGGAACAGCAACTGCGCGGTATCTGGGTACGCCATCTGATGCAGCTCAACTGGCTGACCGCCGCCATCGAACCCGTCCCGGAAGGCTGGCACCTGCACCTGATCACCGCCCTCCGCCGCCACGACGCGGACGCCGCCGAGAAGGCCATGCGGGAGCACGTCCGCTTCGGCCAACAGGCCCTCAGCGAGGCCATTCGCCGACTGACGGAAGACCGCGACGACTGATACCGGAGCATCATCCATGGGGCATTGATGGCTCTCTCTGCCCTCCAAGAGCCAGGTGAGCGAAACCGGAGCGGAGCGTTTCCCACTCGCACGTCCTCTGGTGCGGCATGGTCGCTGACGGGTAGTCGCTGGCTCGACGAGCCTGCGACAGGGGCAGTATGCCCGGGCGAGAAGCCGGCGGTCGGCAACCAGGGACCGCGCGTTCATCGACCGCACGGCTACCCGGTCGGCATGACTTCAGAACTCGTGACGGTTAGCGAGAGCCGACGGCACTCCACCAGCAGGACGGGGCAAACTGCTGGGGTGGGAAGGCGTATTGTCCAGACCAGTTCAGTGCCCTACGGATGACGTCAACTTAGTATGAGACCTCATTCCCGCAGGCGGTCCCTGTCCAGAAGGAGCAGCCTGAAAACCAACGAGGCGCCTACCGGTGTGGCAGACGCCTCGTCGGAACAGATTGCGTTAACTGGCGGCTACTGCTCGACCTTGGGACCGCCGTAGCAGTAGTCGACGTGCTCCTTAGCCAAGGGCTTGGTCAACAGCGAGACCACCACCAGCACCAAGGCCGAGATGGGCAGGGCCACAATGAGGGGGTCCACCACGTGCCAGTTGCCGTGGCCAGCCAGGATCGAAGCCTTGCCGCCGGTGATCTTGAAGACCACCCCCAGGGCGCTCGCCTCCGCGCTCTTCACCAACACCAGCCAGAAAATGGTGATGAAGGTGCCGACGATCATCGAGGCGATCACCCCCGCCTGGGTGGCCCGCTTCCAGAACAGGGCCGCCAGGAAGGTGGGCAGGAAGACCGAGGCGCAGAGGCCGAAGAAGATGGCCGTGGCCCGGGCGATGATGAAGCCGGTACCGGGGTTCAGATAGCTGATGATGACCGCCAGCAGAATGCCTACCACGATGCCGATCCGGGTCACCCGCACCGTGTCGATCTTGCCCTTGGTGTGGCCGAGCTGTTCGAACACATCTCGCCCAATGCTGGTGCCGAGGGCATGGAACTGGCTGGACAGGGTACTCATGGCCGCCGACAGCAGGGTCAACAGGAAGAGCAGGCCGAACCAGGACGGCATGGCGCTGCGGATGAAGAGCGGGATAATACGGCTGGTCATGCACTCGTAGCGGCCATCGGGCAGCTTGATGAGCGCCCGCATATAGGCGTTGGACCGGGGCCGAACCGTGACGCTGTCGCCCACCTTGTAGCCTGCGGGGGTAATCTCGGCCTTGGGCAGCAGCGGGGTCACCTTGTCCACGAAACTGCCGCTGATGATGTAGGTGTCGGCATTGCCGTCGCCGGTGGTGTCCAGGTCCATCACGATAGCGGGCAGGGCCTTGGTGTCGGGATCATGGGGCTTGCTGGGATCGGCATTGGCCGGGCGCGGATTCACATTGCGCTCACGCTTGGCGATCACCATCGCCTTGTCCTCGCCCATCACCGTGCCGGTGATGGTCTCGGTCTTCATGAAGTAGACGTTGGAGAGGCTGCCCACGGTAAAGGCCACGCCGGTCATCACTAGGATGAAGATGCCGCCCATCAGCACCGCGCGGTTCAGTTCCTTCTTGCTCTTCACGGTCATGAAGCGCACGGCCAACTGCGGCTGGGCCAACACGCCGATGCCCACGCCGAGGACAATGGTGGAGACCACGATCCACCAGAGGTCATACTTGGGATCGCCCCAACCGAACTTCGGCATCGAGGTCCAGCCCTGGAAACCGATACCTCCGAAGAGGCTCGGGGTCTTGCTCAGTTCGGTCAACTGCCGGTGGCCTTCGACCACGCCGCCCACCTTCGTGTAGCTCACCACCAGCAGGATCAGCATACCCACGAACATGATCGCGCCCTGGAGGGCATCCGTGTACATGACGCCCTTCAGACCGCCCATGATCACATAGGCCGCGATGATGATGCTGAAGAAGAGGAGCGCCACGTTGTAGTTGATGCCGAATTGCGAGGAAATGAAGGCCGTGCCGCCGATCAGCACCGCCGCCGCGTACAGAGGGATGAACAGAAAGATCAGGGCACCCGAATACACTTGGACGAAGGTGCTGTCGAAGCGGCGCCCGATGAGTTCGGGGAAGGTGTGGGCGTCAAGATGATGCCCCATCTTGCGGGTCGGCCCGCCGAAGAAGACGAAGGCGATGAAGATGCCCGCGAAGATATTGCAGACGGTCAGCCACAGCAGGCTCATGCCGAACATGCCGGCGACGCCGCCAAAACCGACGATGGCCGACGTGCTGATGAAGGTGGCACCGTAGGAGAGCGCCATCACGAAGGGGTGGATGTCGCGTCCGGCCACCATGTAGTCGGCCGCCGTCTTGGTGTCCCTATAGCCACGGTATCCCAGGTAACCGACAAAGAGCAGATACAACAGAACGGTGATGATCGTGCCTAGTCCCATCATGGTCGTCACAGCTCCCAGAGTGCGGGTTGGTCTCGTTCAGGGTTGCGTCCGACCACCGGTCAGAGCACGTCCTCGACTTCGGTCTTTTCTTCCTTGGCCCAGTCGAGATCCTCCTGCTTGAGCGACTCGTCGCCCTTGTTCCAGTTCAGCGCGCCATAGACGACGCACAGCACGGTGCTCAGCAGGCAGAGGAGATACGCGGACCAGATGAGGGGATCGTCGATGCCTAGCATGGGGGGACTCCTTTCCTCCAGCGCAGGACGCGCTGACCGACACACAGATCCGTTGGTTCAGGCTCCACTCCGGTAGCGCCAACCAGCCATCCAGGACACGGCTTCGCCGCGGGATGCCAGCGTTTCGATGCGCTAGTGCTGGCAAACAATAGCTACGGGTGACAAAAATGCGAGAAATGACATACAAATGTGGCTACGAAGGGCATCTCACCGGAAAAAGCCGGACGGTTCCCCTACGCAAGGGGCCGCCGGGAAGGCTCGTGCAGCGAGCAAAGACGCCCTCACCGCTTCAGAACACGTTGGAGCGGTAGGTGCCGGAGAGGTACTCGCCCAGATGGCGCAGGTTGATCTCGTCTTCGGTGTAGAGGGCCCGCAACACGTCACCGATGGCCACCATGCCGATCACCCTCTCGCCCTCCCGGATGGGCAGGTAGCGGATGGCATTCTGGTACATGGACCGCAGGGCCTCGACCACCGAATCATCGGGGCTGCCGAACGCGACGTCGCAGCGCATCACGTCCTGGACCCGGAGCTGGTCCATGGTCTGGTGTAGGTGGCAGCAACTACGCAGGATATCGCGCTCGGTCGCGATGCCGACCACCGCGTTGGGGTTGCCTCCTTCCACCACCAGCACCGCGCCGATGTCCTTCTCGGTCATCAGCATCGCCAGCTCGCGGACCGGTCGGTCCGGGGCGATGGTATACAACTCGCTCGGGCTGGACTTCGTGCTCAGCACATGCCGCAGATGCATCGTACACCTCCGGGTCTATTCGCCCTTTTCCATGGCCGACCACGACTGTGGTCGGCATGGGGTATCGGGTACATAGTGTTGGAAACGCCGGTTCCGGAAAAGTTCGTTCGTCCATACTGAAACGCGCCCCCCAATCCGCAGTTCTGGAATTGCCAGAACGCGAGCAGGAGTCCTGCCGTGAATTCGCGCGAACGCATCCTTGCCGCCTTGGACTACCACCCGGTGGACATGGTCCCGTTGCGGATCTCCCCGGCGGCGGGCGGGTTCTACGATCATGGGCAGAAGCTCCTGGATCTGATCCAGGCCTGCGGCCACGATTTCGGGCCCTTGGACGGCGTGGCCCTGCCCCCTCCCCTGCCCGCCAGCGACTTCGCGGCGGACGGCTCCTACCATGCCTTCCGCACCGACGAATGGGGCACCCGCTGGGAGTTCCGCATCCCCGGCATCTGGGGCCATCCGGTAGCCTGGCCCATCGCGGACCTGGACACGGTCGAATCCTATCCGATGCCCCCCTCGCCTCCTCCCCTGCACGGCGAGGACTTGGCCAGAGCCCGCCAGACCGTGGCCGCCCATCAGCAAATGGGGTTTCGGCTGGACGGCGTGGGCAGCCTGTTCGAAAAGCTGCATTCCATCCGCCGGTTCGAGGAGGTCCTGATGGATCTCGCCCTCGACGACCCCCGTTTGCACCGCCTGGCCGACCGGACCACCGACCAGCTCGTAGCCGGCGCAGGCCGGGCCATCGCCATGGGCAGCGACGCCATCATCGTCGGCGACGACTACGGCACGGCCACCGCCATGATGATGTCGCCGGAGACCTGGCGGCACTTCTTCAAGCCCCGCTACGAGCGGGTGTTCGGCCCGGCCCGCGCGGCTGGCATGCGGGTCTTCTTCCACGTCTGCGGCTGGGTTGAACCCATCCTCGCCGACTTCCGCGATCTGGGCGTCAATGCCATCTGGCCCCAGCTTACCCTCTTCCCAGCCGCCGAACTGCACGCCCGCTGCCGCGACCTCGGCCTGGCCGTGGAGCTCCACCCCGACCGGGGGGAGCTGATGCAGCGCGGCACCCCCGACCAAGTACGCGACTACGTACTCCGTTTGGTCGAGGACATGCACACGCTCGACGGGGGCTCCTGGCTCTATCTGGAGATCGATCCCGGTTTCCCCTGGCCCAATGTGGAAGCCCTACTCCGCACTGCCATGGAACTGCGCGGTCGTTGAAGCCGGTATCTCACCGGCCGGTAACGCTCCCCTAGCCCTGCGGCTTTCCGGTATGGACATACCTAACCGGAGAACGCGATGCGCACTTTCCTGCTCTGTCTCTTCAGCCTTTCCACTATCCTGCCCGGAATAGGGGCGCAGACTGTTGCCGCCACACCGCCAATTCTCCTGGCTCACGCCCACAATGATTACGAGCATCCCCGGCCATTGACCGACGCCCTGGACCAGCAGTTCCACAGTGTGGAAGCGGACATCTGGCTGGCCGGGGAAAAGCTCCTGGTATCCCACAATGGCGGGAACTGGAAAGGATCCCTCCAGGAGCTCTATCTCGACCCGCTTCAGGCCCGGGTCAAGGAACTGGGATCGGTCCATGGCGACGGCCAGCCCTTCCTGCTCTGGATCGACCTGAAATCGAATGATCCCCCCCTCCTGCCCTTGCTTCACGAGTTGCTGGGACACTATCCGATGCTGACGGTCTACGACGGAACCGAAACCAAACCGGGCTCCGTCACCGTCATCCTCACCGGCAACGCCAGGCTCAAGGAAGCCTACGTCACGACCTACCACCCCTGCTACGCCTGCCGCGACGGCAACACCTTCTCTCCCGCCGACCCGCCCGCCGACCACCGCTGGTTGTGGTATGGACTCCGCTGGCAGAGCTACGTTGCCTGGGATGGCAAGGGACCCATGTCCCCGCAGACCGAGACGCGGTTGCGCGAACTCGTCGCCAACATCCACGCCCAAGGACGCCGCGTCCGCTTCTACGCCACCCCCGAGACCGAGTTGTACTGGCGGAAGGCCCAGGAGATCGGGATCGACCTTATCAACACGGACCGCCTGCGCGAACTGCACGATTTCTTGGCGAAGCCGTGACCGAATGGCGACACACATTGCCCGAAGACATAGCGGTATCTGGATTCGCGGCCTGCGCTGGGTATGGTAGCCACCGTCCGGGACGGGTGGCTGTCCCGCGTCTCCGAACCCCCAAGAAGAGGTCGTGGATGGCTATGAAGATCGTGCAGTGCTGGGACGATGGAGTCCT
>QKCY01000585.1 GCA_003245525.1 Victivallales bacterium
AAGTGCGACTACGGAGCCTTCATCGGCGGCGGGCACGACAACCTGGTGGAGAACAACATCTTCGTGGATTGCCAGAAGTCCCTCCATCTGGACAACCGGTCCCAGGGCTGGGCCCACAAGTACCAAGTGAGGGGCGGTGATCACCGCATGTTCGGGAAGCTCGAGGACGTGCACTACAACGAGCCACCCTACAGCATCCGCTATCCCGAACTGGCCCGCATTCTCGACGGCGATCCCCATTCCCCCACCGGCAACCGGGCCCTGCGCAACGTCTGCGTGCGCGGCACTTGGCTCCATCTCTTCCCCGGCGGGGAGAAGGTCATGGAGCTCAAGGACAATCTGGTGACGGCGGACGATCCCGGTTTCGTGGATGCCGCCGCCATGGATTTCGCCCTCCGGCCCGATTCCCGCGTGTTCCGCGAGGTCCCCGGCTTCCAGGCCATTCCCTTCGCCCAGATCGGTCTTCAGGTGGACGCCAACCGGACGGCCCTGCCGCCCCGCGCTCCCCGGATCGTCCCCGACGGCGGGACCTTCGTCGATCCGCTATCGGTGAAGATCGTGGCGGATCGCCCGGACTGCGTGATCCGCTACACGCTCGACGGCGGCGAGCCCACCAGCCGTTCCGCCGCTTACACCCAGCCGCTCACGTTGACCGCGTCGGGGACGGTCCAGGCTGCCGTCTGGCCCGCGAACGATCCCGGTGCCCGGCCCTCGCCCATGGCCACGGCGACGTTCGTCCGCATCGAGTTCGGCCAGGGCAAGGGCGTCTATCTGAGCGACCTCGAACCCGAATCCGCCTTCGCCCACGGCGGCCTCATCCGCGACCGCAACTACCGGCGCAACGATTTCATCACCCTCTCGGGAACGGTCTATCCGAAGGGCCTCGTGCTCTGTCCCGAAAAGCAGGGCGATGGCTCCCGGAGCGAGGCGGTCTACGTGCTGGCCCCGCCGCTGGACAAGGCGACTCGCTTCGTGGCGACCGTCGGGATCGACGATGGCGGGGACCAGCGCGGTTCCGCCTCCTTCCGGGTGGAGCTTTTCCGGAACGGGGGGTGGGAGACCGTATTCCAGAGTCCCGTCCTGCGCGGTCGCCCCAACGAGGAGCAGCGCGAGGTGAACGTGGAATTGCGCGGGGCCACCAAGGTCCGGCTCTCGACCGACGGGGGAAGCGACATCAGCGCCGACCATGCGGCGTGGGGCAGCGCCCGACTCGAATAGAATGGTTGGCAAGATCGTGCAGATTTGGCGAAAACCAGCGGCGCGACACATATGGTCAATTGACGGAAGCCGAATGTCGGTCAAATATCGGAAAGTGGGTTGCCGTCTTGCCCGGTCCGTCAATCACAGAGGAGTTCCCGTCATGAAACTGGTCCGCTTCACCCTGATCGAGCTGCTGGTTGTCATTGCCATCATCGCCATTCTGGCCTCGATGCTCTTGCCCGCCCTGGCCCAGGCCCGGGAGAAGGCCCGCAGCATCAGTTGCATCTCGAACCTCAAGCAGATCTGCATAGGCGCCACCATGTACAGTGGCGACAACGACGGTCGCCCCCTGGCCTGCCACTACAGCGAGTACAAGACCGACAAGTGGGGCAACGGTCCCGGCCGCGTGTGGTGGAACTACTACATGAAGGCCTATGTGCCCGACCACAAGGCGCAGTCCTGTCCCTCCTACAGCTCCCAGCACTTCTACGGCGAGACCGAGGCGTACCCGACCCCCTCCGACTCCACCTACCGCTTCCACGCGGGACTGAGCTGGAACTGGTACTCCGCTCAGAGCACCGACCGCGGCGAGTGGTACTACTGCGGGGCTTCGGACATCAAGAAGCCGTCGGAGAAGGTGATCTGTCTGGATGGCACGAACATCGTGGCTGGTCCCCGCGCCAGTGGCACCGGCACCCTCTGGCCCTATGACACCTGGGCCACCAACACCGATACCGTCTCCACCCACGGCTGGGGAGTCTCCCGCCACAGTGGCATGCTCAATGCCGCCATGTACGATGGCCATGCCATCAGCACCCGCGCTCGCAACCTGACGGTCGACAACTTCGATCCCAAGTCCTACTAGCGGCACCGCCTGGATAGCCAGAACAAGGGCCGGCAACTGCGGTTGCCGGCCCTTTTGTCTTGCCGCCGAAGAGGCCAGTGTCATGGCCGTCCTACGTAGGGATCTGATGTCATGCGCTGTTCTGGCGAACGGAGAGGACCGCGGTTCTCTGTTCCATGCAACCCGCTCCCCGCCCGGGGCCGGGTGGTTCTCCAGGACGTTGCCTTGGGCCAGAGTTGGAGAAGCGGCGGGCCTCCGCCGCGAGAAACGTCGTCCAAGTCCCAGCCAGTTCCTGCCACAGAGCCCTGCGGAAGCGGGAAGCCATGCTCCAAACACGATACCATGCTCGTGCCAGAGCTCACCGGGGCTGGAACCACGCCGACCGGGTAGCCGCGCGGTCGATGAACGCGCGGTCCCTGGTTGCCTGCCGGTTCCTTGCCCGCGCATACTACCCCTGTCGCAGGCTCGTCGAGCCAGCGACTACCCGTCTGCGATCATGCCGGGAAGATGCGCGGAAAGGACACGTTGCGTCCCTCCTTCCCGTCCTGGTTTCTCAGAGCAGCAAGGATGGGTACCAGTCGACCACTGCCGTCAGTTCTGTCTCGGGTCCACCCAGATGGGGCTGGACCAGGCGAGGTTGGTGTCGTCTTGCAGGACGCGCAGGTACCACCATTCCGTGCCCGCGAGGGTATCGGGGCGGGCAAAGGTGCCCTGCATGTCGTCGCTGTCGCCGGTCCAGGACTGGACGACCTCGTTGTTGCGCAGCAGGTCTATCCGCTGGATACCGCTGGTACCGACCACGCGCCAAGCGAGCTGGCGGCCCGTGCCGGCGGGCATGGTGAGTTCGCTGCCCATGGGAGAACCATTGAGGGTGAAGAAGACCAGGATGTGGGGGCCGGTGGTGGCGTAGCAGGAGCGGTCGTGCAGGGCCTGCCAGAGCCCGCGCCGGGTGAAGTCGCTGGTGACCAAGGCCGCGCGGGCCGGGCCGTTGCCGGGACGGCCGGAATGGGTGTCGGTGGAGCCGATGAAGCCAAGCCGGTGGCCCATGGCCAGGGCGGTCTGTACGCTGGCCCCCACGTCCTTGCGCTCGATGCGCAGTTCGGGCATGGGGCCGCCGGGGGCCTCGAAGGACCCCCGGTTCTGGCAGATCTCCGCGACTCGCTGGTAGCGGTGGTCGATGACCGACCAGTCGCAGCGGTTCCAGGCCGGTTTGCCGTTGGCCAGAATCTGCGCGGCCTCGGTGTTGGTGTGGTGGGGGATGATGACCGCCTCCACATTGCGCTCCGCAAGCCAGTTGAACCAGGTCTTGGTGTTGTCGGGGAACGTGGGTTGCTCGGGACCTTCGGCACCGGGGTAGTAGGCGTTGCGGTGGCCGAGGGCGGAACTGCTCCATTCGAAGCCGAGCATGGTGACGAAGCGGCCCGGTTCGTCGTGCTTCAGGGATACGTCCATGGCCCGCTGCCAGCGGTCGTTGCGCGGCGAGTGGTCGCTGAGTCCCGCGAAGTCGAGGCCGAAGAACCGCTTGGCATAGTCGTAGGCCGCGTCGGGATCGCCCACGGCGTCGGCGCTGATCTCGCAATGGGAATGGATATCGCCGAAGTAGACGCCGGGCTCCGCAGGGGTTCGGGGCAGGATGGGGTTGCCGACCGCCTGGAGTTCGCCGGTGGAAACCAGCAGCCGGGTGACCTGGCCAGCGGGACAGGCCAACAGGAAGTCATGGCTGCCGCCATCCTCGGCAGTGAACGTGTAGTCGGCGGGCGTTTTCATCCCTGGTACCGGAGCGAAGTGTATGGTGCCCCGGAAACCAGCGGCCGGATTGCCCGCCGCATCGGTGACCGCCACGGTTACCCGCCCCGGTTGGCCGGTCAGAGGACGGGGTTCGGCATGGCAGAGAAGCTCCTTCGGGCGACCGCCTTGCGGTTCCAGGCGGATCGTTGCGGTGTGTCCGGCCAGGGTGCCGGGACCTTGGGAGATGGTGCCGAAGAGCGAGGCCTGGACGTTGGTGAACTTCGAGAAGCGCAGTTGGCAGGCGATACGGATCTCGGCTCCGGCGGGAAGGGGCTGCTCGCCAGCCAAGGTGACGACCGTATCGACGGGCTGCGGGGTGGGGGGCCAGCTCTTCTTGCGGGGCGGGCGGGTCAGCTTGAGTTCGGTTCCCGCCACCGAGCACTCGGCCTTGGGGTCCTGGATGGCGAACTCCCGGCAGGTCCGCCAGTTGTCCCATTGCAGGGCCACCTCGCCTCCCGGTTGCAGCCCCTTGTCGCCCAGGGCGAAGACGAAGGTGGCGGCCAGCATCCCCCCCGCTTGGTGCTGGTTGCCGGGAAGCAGGGCCAGACTGCCGGTGGTTGCGGCGTCGCGGGGGCCAATGACGAGGTCGTCGAACCAGATCGAACCGGTGGATTTCTGCAGGCCAAGGACCAGTTGCACCGAAACCGCGCCTGGCACCTTCGCCAGCGGGGCGCCGGATTCCTGCCAGGCGAAGGTGCCGGCGAAGCTGCCGATGCCTTGGTTCTGCAGCACCTTGCCGCTCTTGTCCTTGTGCAGCACGTTGATCCGCCCCGCCGTGAGATCCTGGCCCCGGACCCAGCCGGAGAGCCACAGCGAGTCGGTGGCAGGCAGCGGCACATCGATCCGCCAAGCCTGCACGAAACGGTCCTGCTGGGCCACATCGAGGCCATCCACCCGGATCGAGCGCTTGCCCCCGTGGGCGACGGTGTCATCCACCGCAAACCGGCAACCGGTCCGTTCCGGCATCGCCCAGCTGGCAGCCTGGGCCGCAGGCCCTTCCTCGAACCCCGGATTGGGTACCGGATTGGGTTCGGCACCGAACGCTGGTTGCAGGACGACGGCAAGCAGGGCAACAAGACTACGGCACTTCATGGATATGCTCCCGGCGAGAAAAGGAATCGCACAACCTGAGCCCATATCCCGGTCCCGTCAAACCATCCGCTTCCGCCGAATCCCTTCGCGCCCTTCGCGCCTCCGCGTGCCGACTCCCAATCCCGGTATGGTTGCCCTGCTCGCATGAGGGAGATACATTCCAGACACACCGGTCTGAGTTCTCGTTTTCACAATGGAGTCTATATCGTGGCGTGGCGTATTCTCTTTGCTAGTTTTGGTCTGGTTTTCCTGGCGGAGTTGGGCGACAAGACCCAGTTGGCGGCGCTGGCCTTCTCGGCGCAGAGCCAGCGGCCGTGGAGCGTGTTCATTGGCACCTGCTGCGCGCTGGTTCTGTCGAGCGCCTTGGCGGTGGGCTGTGGCAGCCTGCTGGCCCGCTTCATCAACCCGAAGTACCTCGAACTGGGGGCGGGGGTGATGTTTGTGGTTGTAGGACTGATTCTGCTGGTGAACATGGCGCGGCGCGCGCCGGTCGAGCAGGAAGAGGCGGCTCCGGCTCAGGAACTGGGCATGGTCTCGCGCTTCGTGCTGCAGCAGGCGGTTCCCTTCGAGATCGAGTTGGCCGAGTTCGCGGCGGCCCAGGCCGAACGGGTGGCCGATCCCCGCTTGCGCCAGGAACTGCTGACAGTGGCCGAGGCGCACCGCCACCACGGCGAGTCCCTCACCGTGATACCGCTCGACGAGCGGGACGAGTTGCCAGTCACCGTGGAACGCCTCCAAAGCGAGGTGCGCCGGGCCGAACTGGAACTGGCCGAGAGCGATCCCGTGGCGCTGGTGATCCGCAAGCAGGAGGCCTCCGCCGAATTCTACATCGCGCTGGCCTCGCTGGTGAAGATCCACGCGGCCCGCGATGTGTTGCGCAGTCTGGCGACCGAGGAGATCACGCTCTCCCAGCGCCTGTGCGAAGTGGCCAACCACCCGACCGACAGCGAGGCGATCAGCTAGGACCATGCGCCTGCCCCTGCGACCCAAGCTGAGCCCGATCACCCGGAAGCGCCTGCGGCAATTCCGGTCCATGAAACGGGCCTATTGGGCGTTCTGGGTGCTGGTTGTCCTCTATGCGGTCAGCCTGGGGTCCGAGCTGATCTGCAATGACCGGCCGCTCTATCTGAAGTTCGCGGGGGAATCCTATTTTCCCGCCTTCCGCTACTACCCGGCGAGCACCTTCACGCCGGGGGCGCCTGAGACCCGCTGCGACTACCTCGCTCTGGCGGCCCAGCCCGAGTTCCGCGACGGCCCGGGGAACTACATGCTGTGGGCTCCAGTCCCCTACGGCCCCAACGAGGTCATCGCCACGGACCGGATCAGCATCCCGCCGCGGGTCACGCTGAAGCTGCTACCGCGGGTGCGTTCGGCCGAGTTGCGGATCGATCCCGACCTCCACGTGGTTCTGGCCGACTATGGAGCGGGTGGTTTCTTCGGTGTCGACGACGAGGCGGTGGTAGGCAAACGGCTGGACGAGGAGTTCCGCCTGCCGGGCGCCCTGTGCCAGGCGGTCAAGGAGCGCTTCGCCGGCGAAGCCGTGCCTTCCGCCAGTTGGGACTGCCTGCGCCAGGACGGCCGTGAGGGGGGGAGTGTGGTGCTTCATCTCTCCACCTTCGCCGAGCCCAGTGCCCAGCCCCGTTCCCTCATCAAGGTCATCATCCGCGAACAGGGGAACCAGAGTACTGGCGATTTCCTCTTCCGCTTCGACGAGAACCAGAAACTGGTCTCCGGCGACGCCAGCCATTGGGACGCCATCCCC
This sequence comes from Victivallales bacterium, assembly GCA_003245525.1. GTDB lineage: Bacteria > Verrucomicrobiota > Lentisphaeria > Oligosphaerales > Lenti-02 > Lenti-02. The sequence goes on from QKCY01000585.1 coordinate 6,687, forward strand.
GAAGCGGCCCGGACGGTGCTGACCGAGAGCCTGGCCAAGGCCTTGCAGGAACCCGTGGAACCGTTCCTGGTGGAACTGGCCGACGGCGCGAACTTCGAGGCCCGGATCGAGCGCGAGGTCGTGAACTACCCCTTCCGGCCGGTCTCCGGGCATTGGCTTGGGCTGGACGACACGGGACGCGATGTCTTCGCCCGCCTGCTGTACGGCCTGCGCATTTCCATGACCTTCGGACTGATCCTGGTCGTCGCCTCGGTGGCCTTCGGCATCCTCTTCGGCTCCCTGCAAGGGTACTTCGGCGGGTTGGTCGACCTGAGCGGCCAACGCTTCACGGAGATCTGGGGAGCGCTGCCCTTCCTCTACATCATGATTCTGCTCGGCAACGTCTACGGACGCAGTTTCAGCCTGCTCATCTTCTGCTACGCCATCTTCAACTGGATCGGCATCTCCTACTACATGCGGGCCGAGATGCTGCGCCTGCGCAAGCAACCCTTCGTCGAGGCGGCGCGCTGCCAGGGACTCCCTTCCCGCCGGATCATCTTCCGCCATATCCTGCCCAATGCGCTGGTTCCGGTCATCACCCTGTTCCCCTTCCTGCTGGTGGGGGCCATCAGTGCATTGACCGCGCTCGATTTCCTCGGCTTCGGTCTGCCGCCCCCGACCCCGAGTTGGGGCGAGCTGCTTGGCCAGGCGCAGGACTACCGCTGGGCGTGGTGGCTCATCCTCTACCCCTCCGTGGCCCTGTTCGCGGTGATGCTCCTCTGCGTGTTCGTCGGCGAAGGCGTGCGCAGCGCCTTCGATCCCCGTCGCCACAGCCGGATGCAATAGTTCCGACTTGCCCGACGAGGGCAAAGGATGGACCATTGACGAAAGGCAACCGCCCCATTTGACGCGGCGGTGCGGGCCGACCATAGTTGCTGGTATGAATACCGAACAAAAGATAGCTATTTTGGCGGAGTCGGCGAAGTACGATGTGTCGTGCGCGTCGAGCGGCAGCCAGGGGGGGCGGGCCGGTTCCCGGCTGGGCCAATGCTCCCTGGGCGGCATCTGCCATAGCTGGTCGGCGGACGGCCGCTGCATCTCGCTGCTCAAGATTCTGTATTCCAACGCCTGCGTCTACGACTGTGCCTTCTGCATCAACCGGCGCACGAACGACATTCCCCGCGCCACCTTCGAGCCGGAGGAGCTGGTGGGGTTGACGGTGAGCCTCTACCGGCGGAACTACATCGAGGGGCTGTTCCTCAGCTCGGGGATCTGGCGGACGCCGGACGAGACCATGGCCCGACTGGTGGAGGTGGCGGAGCTGCTGCGCAGCCGGGAGGGGTTCGGCGGCTACATCCACCTCAAGGCGATTCCCGGATGCAGCCCGGAACTGATCCGCCGGGGCGGGTTGGTGGCGGACCGGATGAGCGTCAACATCGAGTTGCCCTCGCAGACCTCGCTGGCACTGCTTGCGCCCCAGAAGAGCAAGGAACGGATTCTCGGTCCCATGGCCCAGATCGGCGAACAGGTGCGGGAGTACCAGGCGGAGAAGTTGGTCACCCGGCACCAGCCGCCACCCTTCATTCCGGCCGGGCAGAGCACCCAGATGGTGATCGGAGCCACGCCCGACACGGACTGGCAGATCCTGCGGCTCTCCCAGAGCCTCTACCGGCGGTTCGACCTCAAACGGGTCTACTACTCCGCCTATGTCCCCGTGAACGAGGACAACCGCCTTCCCGCCTTGCGGGAACCGCCCCTGCGGCGCGAGCACCGCTTGTACCAGGCGGACTGGCTGGTGCGGCTCTACGGCTTCCAGGCCGAGGAACTGCTGGACGAGGCCCAGCCCAACCTCGATGCCCGGCTGGACCCCAAGACCAGTTGGGCACTGCGCCATCCCGCCTTCTTTCCGGTGGAGGTGAACCGCGACGACTACCAGCGCCTGGTCCGGGTGCCCGGACTGGGTATCCGGTCCGCCAAACGCATCTGCGCGGCCCGGCGCCACGGCGCGCTGCGCATCGAGGACGTGGCCAGGATCGGGGTGA
>QKCY01000605.1 GCA_003245525.1 Victivallales bacterium
TCGTCTCAAGACGTCGATTGAGCATAGGAGTCTCCGGTTGGATTCCCGAATTGGACACCGAAGTCATCGCATAAGTTCACTCGCCCGCTGCCGGAGCGGTCAGACCGACACGAACATAGCACGTTTTCGTTGTCACGGCGGCCTGGTCCGCTTGCGCTTGCGGCGAACTCTCGGTCCATGGCACAACCAGCCGTATACCGTCATCCGTGGCCGTGACGGGGAGGGGGATGGTCTCGCCATAGATACCCACCCGCGCTGCTTCGCGGACCCGGCTGGGCGCGACCGGCAGGTCGAGCTGGACCGTCGCGGGCGCGTCCTTGGCGGGAAGGTGCAAGGCCACCACAATGCGGTCGGCAGCGGCGAAGGCCTCGCAGCTTGCCTCCTTGCCGTCGAGGGTGGGATGCAGTTCCGGCCACGTCGAGCTGGCTGGCCAGGGCCATGAAGGCCTGCCCGTGGAAGGAGAGCTGTTTGCCGTGGAGAAAGCACTTGTCGTAGCCGTAGGACTTGGGATCGTCGGGCGTCCAGTTGGCGAACTGGAAGATCTTGTACCGATCCTGCCGCCAGCCATGGGTCAGCGCCCAGTGGAAGAAACGCGGGTAGTTGTTCGGGACCCATTCCCGGCTGCGGGTGAAGCCCACTTCGGTCTGCCAGATACCCAGGTCGCGTCCATCCTGTTGGAGGCGCTGGTAGATCTGGTCCCAGGCCGCGATGCCGAAGTAGTGGAGGTCGAGCACATCCAGCGTCTCCCAGGCCCGGTTGCGGTCGAGCGCCGCCAGGTAGTGGGGCACCGATCCGTTGCAGGGATAGCCGCCGTAGACCACCTTGCCGCCGTGCTGGCGGATCACGCGGGCCGCGGGCAGGTGGACGGTGGCGAAGTACTCGTCCAGGCCGCCGACCCAGAATCCGGTGAAGCTGTCGTTGGCCTCGTTCCAGACCTGGAAGTAGGTCAGGTTGTAGGGCGGCTTGGCCAGTTCCGCCACGACGCGGTCCACGAAGCGTTCCCATTGCCCGACGTCCTGGGGTGGCACCCGGCTGGCAGGGAAGGTCTTCGGCTGGGTTGCTCCGGTGTCCAGGTCGGTTTCCGTCGCGGTCCGTTGCTTGGGATCGCCCTCGGTGAAGGCGGCCACGTCGTAGCGTTTGCGCCCGACCGTGAAGGACCAGGCATCGCGGCGGGCCGCCCAGACCGCCGTGTAGCAGAAGACCGGCAGGGTTTCGACTCCCTGTTCCCGGTTGGCGAGGATGAGCCGCTGCCACTTCGCCAGGTACTCCTCGTTCCAGGAGTCGGGTCCGCCGGGCTGCATCTGCTGCCAACCGAAGTCATGGCGGCACCAGCCCACGTGGGCCCACTGTGGCTGGTCGGGAGAGGGATTCCCCTGGCAGATGCCCACGAAGCTGGCGAAGGGACGACCCGGCTGGGCGAAGGCGGGCAGGGCGAGCAGAAACGGCAGGATGATGCGGTGCATGGAATAGCCCCAGGATTCGTGTTCTCCATTCGAGCAGGCGAGCAGTCATGGTTGAGAGTCGGCTCGTGCCTGCCGTTCGCAACTATACCCGGTAGCGGCCATACTACTGCCATCCACCAGTCGCGAAGTAAACGCATTGCAGGCCAGGGAGGATCGGAACATGGCTGAGGAGAGGTCGCCCCTCGTTCGCGGCACGTGCCACGTCGTGGCGGCGCTCATGCTGGTTTGTGCCCCGCTGGTTTCGTTCTGGGGAGGGGCCAGTCTGTGGCGAAGCATGGCAGCGGCAAGCTGGCCTCAGGCGACGGCGACCATCCTGCACTTCGAGCTGAACGTCCGTTCCGAGGGAACCCACAACAGCTACGAGGCCCTGGTCCGCTATGGCTACGAAGTCGGGGGGACCCACTACGAGAACACCGCCTTCCGTCCGACCGATGCGGCCACCCAGTACGAGTCTCTGGCGCGGCGGCTGGCGGAACGCTTTCCTCCCGGCGAGAAGGTCCCCGTGTGGTACAATCCGGCAGACCCCAGCCAGGCGTATCTGCTGGTGGGATTCCGGCCTCTGTACCTGCTGTATGTCCTGCCGCCCTGGCTCTTCTTCGTCATCGCCCTGGCTTGGTTCGTGAGCCTGCGCCGAAAACGGAGCGGCGATAAGAAGACGCTGGACAACCGCAGTTACGCCGCGTTGCCGGGTAGGCTTGAGCCCGACCGGCGGCGGTACGTCCGCTACCGGGGAGGCAGTTGGCTGAACCGCATGGCAATCCGGATTGCCTGCCTGCTGCCCTGGTGGTTGCGCTTCCTGCCGGTGCTCGGCCGCCACCGGCGGCACTGGCAGTGGACGCGCGAGGTGTTCCGCTTCGGCTGTTTGGTTCCCGCCATTCTGCTGGATGCACAGCGCGGTCTGGTTGCCGTCTTCTCGGACCTCTCGTTCTCGACCGGGCTCCAGTTCCCGGTCATCAAAGTGGTCCGCATTCCCCTTGCCTTGCTGCCGCCCGCCTGCCGAGTCGCGGGTACCATGTTCGCGGCCGTTTCGGCCTACGCCCAAACCCCGGCAGGCAATGCGGCTGGCCGCTGGGGCGACTTTACTCCGGTGGTAGTGAATCTCCTGGTGCCACGCCGGCTGTCGTGCGAGGATGCCAAAGCCCGGCTCAAACCGTTGGCGTGGGAGGCCCTGCGGCTGGGGGTCGCCCAGTTGCCGAAGCCTCTGGCCGAGGGACTCTACGCCGTGGAGATTCCCGAGGAGATCAGCGAGAACGCCTATTGAGCTGGCGCCGGGAACTCATCTTGGGCGGCGGTGGCCAGGAGGAGGAAGACGATGGTCTCGTTGGCTATCCAGCCCGAGTCTTCGCGGGTAAGTTCAATCTTGCGCAGGACCTCCGGGACGTGGGGCAGAACCTGGGGCAGGAGGTCGGGATCGCGGGCGAGCAGGGCGCACTCCCAGGCGAGGAGGGCGGGCCGGGCGGTGAGGTTGGCATAGGACCGGCGGCGGTTGTCCCAGGACATGGGCGGGGAGCGTTTGCCCTGCTCGTAGCGGTCCCAGAGCTGGCTCACGGTTTGCGTCTGGCCCGGGGCTAGGCCGAGCGTGCCCAGGTATTCCTGAACCTGCTCGGCGGGGACCTCGCCAATCCAGTCGAGGGGCCGCCATTCGGCCAGCGCATTGCAGGCGAGCATGTCGCGGGCCGTCTCGCGCAGCCGGGTCCAGACGCGGGCGCTGCGGGCGGGATCGGTTTCCAGCCGCGCCAGCGTGGCCAACCGGAAGGCGTGCTGGTTGTAGAACAGTGTATAGCGCGGGGATGGCGGATCACGCCCGATGCAATCCCAGCGGATTCCCTGGTCTTCGTCGGCGAAGCGCTGGTACAGCTCGCGCCAATGGGCGTCGCCAGTGGCATCGGCGATGGCGCCGACCGTGCAGAGGAAGAGCCCGGACGAACCCTCGTTCTTGGCCGACCAGTTCCAGCCCACGTGGGCCACCCGGCTATCGTCCTCCACCTTCAGCACCCAGCCGTTCCGTTCCAGCCGGTTGCCTATGGCGAGCAGCGCGGACCGGGCGAACGTCCGCTCCTCTTCGGTGGCGATAGGGCTCTGGACGTAGCGCCACAACGCGCAGACAAAGAGGGTATGTTGGTCGGTGGAGGAATCGCGGTAGTAGCTGGTCCCGTTCGGATGGGGGCCGCGCGGCACGAAGCCCGGCACCGGGGAGCAAGAGGCGATCCGCCGCATTCCCTGGAAGATCCGGTGGGCGAGGTCGGCGAAAAAGGGGTCTTTGGTCGCGTCGTAGGCATCGCACAGGGCGTAGAGCAGATAGCCGTTCTGCAAGGCCACATCCTCGAACCCCGCCCCATAGCCCCAGGGCCGGTAGACCCCGCGCACCTGCTCCTTCGCAACGCTCTCCGGCGCTTCGAGAATGCTCACCCTCTTGGGCGTGTCCAGCCGCCGGGCGTAGCACAGGTCGGTGGCCGGACTGAGGAATCCGGCCACATACGCCTGGCAATGATCCTTGACCGCCGCCAGCGGGCTGGCTTCCTGGGCCAGAGCAAGCGTACTGGACAAGGCTAGGAGAAGGATGCCCCGCATGGTTGGTCTCCGCTGGGTCCTTGATTGGCTACCGCCACCACGATCATGCCCCATCCCGCGTTTGGCAAGGGATTCGGAGCTGCCTGGGAACGCCGAGCCCCAGCTCGGCAGGTCTGGAATGGTGGAATGGTGGAATGGTGGAATGGTGGAATGGTGGAATGGTGGAATGGTGGAATGGTGGCAGCTGCCTGGGAACGCCGAGCCCCAGCTCGGCGGCATTCGTACCAAGGGCGACAGGCTTCCGCCTCGGGCAGGGATGGGACGCCCTATGCCTTCCGGAACTCCCCCAGTGCCCGGGTGATTCCGGTGAGCATCCAGCCATTCTGGATTTTCGGAATGCCGCTCAGGAGGCTTTGGACGGAGTTGCCGCCGGAACCGCAGTGCGCGGCGAAATCCGGCTGCTCGGTGGCGAGCGCTGCGTCCGACAAGCCGACCGTTTCCGCGCAGGCGATGGCGGCTTGGACCAGAGCCCGGGCGACCTCCGACGGGTGTTTCTGGTCTGCCCCCAGGTGGGACCGGACCCGGACAATGTCCCGCGCCGCGCCTTCGGGGTATTGCCAGAACCGGTTCAGAAAATCGCCCACGCAGACATCGTTCTGGTAGTCGGACCTGGCTTCGTATTCTCCGGCGAAGAGGTCCGGGTTCAGTTCCTCGACCGCTTCGCAGGCATCAATCACGCCATTCATCACTTCGCGGATCAGTTGCCAGTTTGTCGCCATCGCTCTTTCTCCTTGGGTTGTGGCACGCGGTCACGCCCCGGCCGTGCCCAAGCTGGGTGGATCGCCTGTTTTCGTGTTCCTTGGCTGGGATTCACCCTCTCCCCCCAGATCCAGGATCACGGGTGGTGCCATCCTCCGTTGGCGGAATCGGGACGCCCCCCTGCCGGATTCGCAGCGGCATGTCGAACCTCCCGCAGCCTCGGCAGATCGAGAACAGGGGAAGCGCGGCGAGGACAACCACAGCCAGGCTGACAGCCCCAAGAATGAGTTTGGTCCTCTTGGTGAGGGTCACTGGTTTCCTCTTCCTCGGCAGGCCGGACTCCAGCCATTGGCCACGCAGTTTCCCGACCCTTGATCGCCCCTCCGCAGAATACATGTCCTCCCTCTGCCAGGCAAGCGACTAGGCTCACGTCCGGGGGCCTTGGGTTCCGTAGCCGACGGCCCGATTTGCTCTCGGTGAACGGCATGGCACATTGGAGACTTCTGTCGTGTTGATTTGCTGCCTCTGGCTACCCGTCCCCGTTGCCCAACAAGGAGATCGCCATGCCCCTGCGACGAACTGCCCGCCTTCTGGCGAGCGTGGCCCTGCTTCTGTTCCTCTGCGCTCCCCTGACCCGTGTTCCGGCCCAGGAGGCGGCCCCGACGGTGGCCGAGGCGCCGGCGGCGCCAGCGGCGGCACCCGCCAAGAAGGTGGTCGAGGAGAAGGTCATCGGCAGCGTGTCTCCCGCCGAACGTCTCAAGCAGGGCGGCAAGACCATGCTCTTCCTGCTGGCGCTCTCGGTGGCGGCCCTGAGTTTCACGCTGGAACGTCTGGTTCGCCTGCGCCGGTCGACGATTGTTCCCGAAGGGCTGAGCGAGCAGGCGCAGGCACTCTGGACCGAGAAGAGATACGACGACCTGCTGGCACTCTGCCGCCAGCGGCCTAGCACCTTGGCCACGATCATCGCGGCTTTCGTCCGCCACCGGCATTGTGCCTCCCAGGAGCTTTCCACGATAGCGGGCGATCTGGCGGGCCGTGATCTGCGACGGCATTTCCAGCGGGCCTACCCGATTGCCGTTGTCGCCACCCTTTCCCCCCTGCTGGGCCTGCTCGGCACGGTGGTGGGCATGATCGAGTCCTTCGAGATCGTCGCGATTGCGGGCTCCTTGGGCGATGCCTCGCTGATGGCGGGGTCCATCTCCAAGGCGCTGGTGACCACGGCCGGCGGCCTGGTGATCGCGATTCCGTCCCTGGCCCTGTACTACTTCTTCAAGAGCCGGACCCAGGCCCTGACCCTGCTGCTGGAGACCGAGGTGGACGAGCTCCTCGCCTCCTGGTTCATGGATGCCGAAGGGGCGGAGGGCACCTCCCATGCGCGTTGATCTGCAGGACGACGACGGGATCGAGGTGCAGATGGCACCGCTGATCGACTGCGTGTTCCTTCTGCTCATCTTCTTCCTCGTGGCCACCACCCTGAAGAAGGTCGACAAGGAACTGCCGCTGCAACTGCCCGAATCGGCGGCGGCCATCGAGGTGCAGCAGCCCGACGCGGTGACCGTCGTCTCCATCGACAAGGACCAGAACGTCTACATCGACGGCAGCCCCATCTCCCTCGGCCTGTTGCAGACGACCCTGCGCCAGAAGGCCGCCGCCCCGGTTCCCCCCAAGGTTCGTCTGGACGTGGACGAGAACGTGCCCTTCCGCAAGGTCATGGAGATCCTCGATATCCTCAACTTCGAGGAACTGAAGAATGTCGGCATCAATACCCGCAAAGCCAAATTCGACCCCGAGCACCCATAGGCGCGGCCTGCGGCGCCTGGCGGACGTGCCTTTCTGGCTGGTCTCGGCGGTGCTGCATGCGGTGGTCCTGGGGTTGCTGCTGACCTTCGCCCCCGTCCGGGAGATCGTCTTCCGGCGCGAGCGCGTGGAGGAACCCCAGATCATCACCCGCGGCGACGAGCTGGAAGAGGTGGTGGACCGCATCCGCGACCGCACCGTGGAGCATCTGCGCGAGCGGGTGGCCCTGCTCGACGCCGGCCAGGAACGCATGGCCCGGAACTTCACCACCATCAACGAGCATTTCCAGCCCTTCGCCGCCGAGCAGCGCGCCACGGCGCGGGAGCGGATGGAAAGCTACATCAACTCGGTCCTGCCCCGCCAACAGGAGTTGGCAGGGCTCTTCCGCCAGGCTCGCGAGGGCAGCGTGGCGGTCACCGTCCCCATCGCCTATTCGCAGGAGTGGCTGTCCCGGATTCTGACCGCCCAAGAGGAGATCCGCCGGGGCATCCGCCTGCTCGAACTGGGCGGGGAAGCGTTCCTCGAACAGCAACGGGCCGCCGAGGACAAGCAATTCGAGGCCACCCAATTCCTGCGCTGGCTGGAGGGCGATCTCGGGGCCATCGATTGGCACCAGAAACGACTGGCCGAGATCGCCAAGCAGCGGGCCGAGAATGTGGCCAAGGTCGCCAGTGAGACGGCCGAGGAGGAACAGCAGAAACAGGCGGTCGAGAACGCCAAGAACATCGTCGCCCTCCGCGAACAGGCCTACGCCGAGGCCCGGAAGGGCAAGGACCGCCAGGTGACCGACCAGGCGCGCCGCGACCTTGACCAAGCCAAGCGCGACCAGCGCGACTTCGAGAACCGCCTGCGGACCGCCGAGCGGAACCGCAAGGGCGCCGAGGACCGGATCGCCCGCGCCGACACCGATACGGCCAAGGCCCAGGCCGAGCTCCAGAAGTCCCAGACCAATCGGGACAACCACATCCTGGCCGGTGGCAACGTCCAGAGTGCCGCCTACGAACAGCAGAAGGCGGTGGTCGAGACGGTGCGACAACTCTGGGCGAACGAAACGACGAATCCGGGAGGCGAATAGGATGAGCCGACTCCCTACATCCCTCCCGACTCTGTTGCTCCTCCTGGCCCTCCTCTGCGGCGGTTGGCTGCGGGCGCAGGAAGCGGCCCCCGTACCCCAGGGCCAAGTGGGCATGGACATTGTCGATCTCTACGACGAGGCGGTGGCCCATCTCCAGACGGTCTGCGACGATTACCGGCGCATCAAGGCCATCCAGCTCGCCCGCCAGCGGGACATTCCCTACGACGAAGCACTGGAGAACGTCTCCTCCGTGATGCCGGTCCTGCGGGAGATCGACAAGAGTCTCCTGCGCAAGGCGATCCGCGATCCCAAGGACATCCAGGTCCACAAGGCCGAGGTGGAGGAGGTCAAGAAGGAGATCGAGATGATGATCGATCTCGTGGCCAAGCTCCTCAAGGAGATCGAGACCATCAAGGCCGAGTTGACCCAGGACGAATCCGCCCGCGACCTGAAGCTGGAGGAGATCGTCCAGAAACCCGACTTCGATCCGAAGGCCGTCGCCCCGCCCCCCAAGTCCGTCGAGCGGGTGGATGCGAATGCCGATCTGGCCGAGGTGGCCAAGGAGGACGAGGCCCATCCGGCCAAGGATCTCACCCCCATCATGCACCGGCTCCTGGACATCAAGGACCTCACCAAGGAGACCGAGGACGGCGAGCCGCCGGTGGATCTCTTCAAGAGCACCGACGACACGGGGGTCCTAACCGCCATCACCGATCCCAAGGTGAACAAGACCTACGGCCGCAAGATCCGCGCGGGCGGCACCCCCGCCGAATGGATGTTCGTGGACACCTGGTACACCATCGGCCCCTTCGACAACGCCAACCGCCGGAACCTGCACCGAAAGTTTCCCCCGGAGACCGTCGTCGATCTCGACGCCACCTACGTGGGCAAGGGCGACAAGGAAATCCACTGGCAGTGGGTCCAGGCCCACGCGCCCATGGTCACCCCCGCCGATCCCGCCGAATACGCCATCTACTACGCCTACACCGAGGTCTGGTGCGAGCGCCCCATGGACCTCTGGGTGGCCGTGGGCAGCGACGACAAGGCCAACGTCTGGCTGAACGGCATGCCCATCTGGATCAGCGGCGACCAGCTCAAGGGCTGGCAGGTCAACGAGGGATTCCGCAAGGTGACCTTTCTGGCGGGCCGGAATACCGTCCTCTACCGGGTCGAGAACGGCTGGCTCAATATCGGTTTCTCCCTCGGCATCCGCGTCGCGCCGTAGTCCGTCCCCCAACCCTTCAGGAATGCCCCATGCCTAGCCGGTGCCGGAATCTCGCCCTGCATGTCCTCTGCTTCTGTCTCTG
>QKCY01000558.1 GCA_003245525.1 Victivallales bacterium
GGAGCGCGCCAGGCGGGCTGGCCCGGCATCGGGAGCGGGGAGCGCCCCGAGGACCTGGGAGTGGTACAGAACGGCTCGCGGTCTTGCTTGCCTAGCAGATGGGGAAGTGTATTATGTCGGTGACGAGGGGCTATTCCAGCGTCGAGTAGCGCGGTGCGCTGTCCGTTTGCCCGCACGTGGGAACCATACCGATGAGTGAAACGAATGATCCATCGTCGGCAGAATGGAAGAACCGGCTTGATGCCCTGCGCTTCGTCTCGGAAACCCACCGCGCAGTCAGGAACCAGCGACGGACCACCCAGCTCCAGGTGTTCCTCACGACAACGACCTTCTACGCGCTCATAGGAGCAGCGCTGTTCACCGGCAAGCTGCGGGCACCGGAGAGCCATCCGGTGTGGTTCCTCTTGGGCGCTTGGTTCCTCGTCGTCGCCGTGGCTGTTCTCTCGTCGCTCTACCTGCTTGGACTGAGCGCCTCGAACCACGTGAACCGGAAGCTCGCAGAAAACGCGGAACGGGAGGTAGGCCGGATGCTCAATCTCCCCGAGGCCGAGGGCGCGGGCAAGGCAATTGCCAAGACGCATTACTGGGAGGTCGCGATGATCGCTGTCTTCGCGCTCTCGCTTGGCATCTCGATGACCCTGTTCTGTCCCCAGGAAACCAAGCCGCAACCACCTGCCTCCGAACCCCCGGTAACCCTGCCTTCGCGCTAGTGCGGGAACCGCTCCCCTTGCCCCGCCGGAACTGCTACCAGCTTGACCGCCAACGCTGTGCCGTGTAGCGTTGTGCCGCGTCGAACGGCTACCGACCGGAAGGCGGCTTCCGGGGTGGGTGGCGAGGCTGGCAGAGCCCCGTGGGCAGGGAGCGACCGATATGAGCGACAGCCATCCGGTACGGAACGGCATCCTGATCGTGGTCATCAGTGCGTTGCTGCTCTCCCTAGCCAAGTTGGTTCCTCGGGTGACCGTCGCGCTCTGGCACTGGGCCTGTTCGCTCACGTCTCTGTTACTCGCCGCGCTGGCCACGAGATGGGCAGTGCCCGTCTGGCTCCTCATCCTTCTGGTTGCCTTGTCAGGCCCGGCTGTCCTTGCTGTGGCAAGATTGCTGGCACCAGTCAGGAAGGGGAAGGAAGATTCGGAGTCCTGGTGGCTGGAATACACCGAGGACAGGAACCTCTTCGGCGTTGTGTGGAGGTGGGAATACCGCCACGGCGACATCTTCGGGTTGGGGCCATACTGCCCAAGGTGCGATGCAGCTCTGGTCTACGAGAGGAAGCCTGGCGACATGTGGGGGGATCGTTGGGCGGCGAGGGATTCTATCGTGTTCCTCTGTGAACGGTGCAACATCGCATCTGAGAAGATACCCGGAAGAGACTTGCAGGACGCTATGCATCGTGCTGACAGTGAGATACGGAGGAGGATCAGAACTGAAGAGGCAAAGCCTAAGGCCTTCCACGAGGCGCAAGACCGCTGATCCGATATAGCGGGATCGCTTTGGGGGATGCTTGACTCACCAAGCGGTCCCAGGCAGCGGCCACTCGCCAACCGGGGGCCGTCACCCCAAACCACCGAGAGGACCCCATACCATGCCGACGAAGGTGTTCATAAGCTGGAGCGGCGACCTCAGCCGCAAGTTGGGCGAGGCCCTGCGGGACTGGCTGCCCAAGGCCCTGCAATCCGTGAAGCCCTACTTCTCGCCCAACGACATCGAGAAGGGCACCCGCTGGGATTCCGAGGTCGCCGGGGAGCTTGGGGCCTCGGACATCGGCATCATCTGCATCACGCCCGACAACCCCGAGCGCCCCTGGATTCTCTTCGAGGCCGGGGCATTGTCCAAGGCTGTCGGCAAGGCCCGCGTCTGTCCGATACTCTTCGGGGGTCTGAAGCCTACCGACCTGAGCGGCCCCCTGGCCAGCTTCCAGCTTACGCAGTTCGAGAAGGAGGACTTCCGGAAAATGGTCGCGACGATCAACGGAGCCCTGGGAGATGGACGACTCTCGGACGGAGACTTGGGCGAGGTGTTCGACACGTGGTGGCCGAAACTGGATAAGAGTGTCTCCAAGGTTCTCAGAGGCCACGGGCAACGCACTGTGCCAGAACCCCGAGATATGCGGGACATGGTGGAGGAGATTCTGGAACTGGTGAGAAGCCAGTCGCACGACGCGGAAAGCGTGGGAAGCAGAGGGCTGCAAGAGCTGGTCGTGAACGTGTGTAATGCCGCTGCTGATACCTGGGGTGCGTTCGATGACGACGCACTCGCGGGTGTGCCTCTTGACCACTTCTGTACCCTCTGGATGAACCTGCGGTGGCTCTGCCAAGCCTCTGGCCTGCCTGCCTCCTATGATTCGTTCCTCGGTTGGGCAGAACGGTATGGGGTGCGAGGGAGAGCCTTGGCGTCTCGGCTGCGCCAAGTCGAGGAGCTGGAGATTCTCCTGCCCTTCCGAAGCCGACTGACAATCCCAGGCTCGCAAGGCGAGAAGACGCCCGAGGCCCCGCTTGACTCCCCGCCCAAGCCCGAGTAGTTTCCCCCTGTCGGTGCCACAACGCCGACACTGTGAATCCGTTCCGGCCACCAACCGGAAGCAGGTTCAACCGCGAGAGCCCTGGACTGGATAGCCATACCGGGTGGTGCCGCATGGCGACAAGGGTTGTGGCCCTTCCAGTCCAGGGCTCTCGCCTTTCCGGAGCACCACAATGCTCAAGTCCACCAAGGCCCACCAAGCCGCCCCCGCCCCCGAGTCCCCCACCGCCCCGCAGAGCCAGCCAGATTCGCCCCTGGCAGCGCCGGAGCCCGCGGCCCGGCCCGAGACCACCACGGCCCCCGACGGCCAGCAGAAGGGCACAGAACGGCCCGAGGGCGCTATCCTCCGCCTGGTCCCCCTCGGCTTCGAGGTGGACGAAGGCGCGACCCTGGACGCGAAGGGCGTCCTGCACGTGAGGCTGGAGGCGGATGTGCTGGGGCCGGACTACCCGACCGGAACCGTCCTCGGCTTCCAGTCCGGTGAACCCGCAGAGCCCGGCAGCATCGCCCTGGCCCGCCTGTCCACCGGGGTGGTGGTGGTCGGCACCATCGAGGGCGGACGCTTCGCGCTGCCGGGCGAGGGAGGACAGACTATCACCTTCGCGATACCCGAGCCCGCCGTCCGGTATGTGGTCCCCTGCATCGTGGCCATAGTGGACATGCGTGGCCGTACCGGCGCACGGGCCACCGTAGGCAAGTAGACCCTACAAAGCCACGCGGCCCCCGGATGGAGTTCCAGCGCCCCGCCGGGGGCCGTTCCGTGTCCGGGCGATGGGGTGGAAATGCCGAAGGCCACCTTGCCGGACCTACGCCGATTACAATCCGGCGGGTGACGCAAGATGGCCTTCTTCCGGGAAACTACCCCGCCGGGCGCACCGGGTCAAACGGGCCGCATAGTGACCGGAAAGGAATGGGCCGTCCTGCCGGACCGTACTCGGTTACAAACCCAGCGGTGACGCAGGACGACCCGGCAAGAAGGTACGGCGCTGGCGGGGAGCCGTCAAGCCCTGCACCGGGCCGGGCAGGAAGCCGCAGAATCCCGCAACAAGCGACGGTGATACGCATAGGGGCAACGCGGAACGGTGATTCCACGGTGGTCCCCGACTCCCCCGCCCCTCAACCCTCGGCCCCCTCGCCCCCTGCCTCCGGGTCGGTCGGGGTGGCGGATTCCGCCACCTTCCAGTTCTGGTACTTCTTCATCTCCGCGTAGGTGGCGGCAAGCTCCTGGCGGAGAGAGATGAGACGCCCCAGTTGCTCGGCAATGATGCGCTCGCGGTTCCTCCGAATCTTGAGTTCGCTGACCTGTCTGCTTATGTCGCTATAGGCTGCGGCATGGTCTGCTCGATCTGCCGGGACGCATTCCTCTTTCATTCTGGTAGCAACGGCCAACTCCTCCTGTCGTTGTGCGAGGACGCTCACAGTAGCCGCAAGCTGCTCTTCCATGTCGCGCCGCTCAAGCATCAGGTCGGCAAGTGCGAGACAATCAAGCCGCCCGCGCCCATACATCTCGAAGCCAAAGACGGCCGCCGTGCTCACAAGCCGGTTTTCCTCGTCCTGTATCAGCACAGGCAGGGAGGCGAGCAAAGCAGACACCGCTCCGAGCTTAACCTGTGCCGTCTGGGCGTCCGCAGACTTCTCCATCTCTTTGATGGACCGGTCTAGGTCTCTGCGCTGGAGAATGACGCTATATACCAGCCCGAGGAAGGCAAGGCCAGAAAAGAGGGCACCGACTGCTCCGAACTGATCTCCGAACACGCCAACCGATCCTAGGCCTTGTAGGCCAAAGTGGCCCGCCAGCCGAGGGACCCAGAAGGGGGTGAGTATCCATGTGACGGCCACAGCAAAGCCGAGTGTTAGGTACCATCCGGCTGGCCAACGGTTCTTCGCTCTCTTCTCCGGTTCGCTGCCCATTGTCGTCTCCCTGGGGAATCCTCGCCCTGGTCTATGTCTACCCACCGGCCCGGCGAGAGCCGAGCGCCAGGAAGCTATACCACCGGCCCGAGCCGCGCAACTCCGGGCCGTGGGGCTCGGCATCGAGCGGCACCTGCCCCCGGTTGACTGTAGACGTTTGCAGTCAGACGGCCCCCTGGGGAGGGTCGAGCGCCGCCGGTGGCCACGCCGGGCCGTGGAGCCCGCCGCGCTGCCGCTGGTGGTCGCCCGAGGAGCTGGCCCCGGCAATCGGCCCGCCCTCGGCCAGAAATCGCTCAGAAGGGCAGGAAACCGATCACTCTGACGGAATCGTGAGTGTCCCGTGTCCATCGGAACCGACCCGACTGGAGCCAGGAGGAGGGTCGAGCAACCGCGTGTGGGCCTCGTCAATCGCAACCGTTTTGGCCCA
This sequence comes from Victivallales bacterium, assembly GCA_003245525.1. GTDB lineage: Bacteria > Verrucomicrobiota > Lentisphaeria > Oligosphaerales > Lenti-02 > Lenti-02. Next base: position 4,856 of record QKCY01000558.1, read on the forward strand.
ATCGCTACCACCAGTGACGGCGGCCTGCCGGTGGACAATGCCAGGAACCTGTGTGCTCGATCCGAGCAGAACCGCCAAGTGACCTGCCTCTCCGGCTCCCTTCCGGCTGCCTGCTCCCAAGCACGAGCCACGCACGAAACGGGGTGGTAGCGATATGGTAGCGATTGGGGGGAAAAGAGAATGACCCCCACCGGGGACGGTGAGGGTCATTCAGGTAGAAACTTGGTGGAGCTGAGGGGGCTCGAACCCCTGGCCTGTACGTTGCGAACGTACCGCTCTAGCCAACTGAGCTACAGCCCCAGTAAGGTGGTTTCGGGTCGCGAGCACATACCTTAGCCGGGATTCGCCGCAGGTCAACCGCAAATGGCAGTGACCGGCGGCGTTTCCTGGTGGCTAGGCCCCGGCCAGGCGCTTCATGTACTGGAGGCGGGTGAAGAGGGGGGCATCGGGGGTGCGGGCCTGGTTGACCAGGCCGCGGAAGTCGGCGAGGGAGGCGTAGCCCTTGCGGCCCATCCAGGCGCGGATTTCGTCGAGGATCACGCCGATCTGGCCGATCCCTTCGCGGTGGAGGGCGGAGACGGTCTGGACGGCGTTGGCACCGGCGAGGATGGCGCGCACGGCATGGGTGCCGCCGTGGAAGCCGGTGGCGGCGGCGAAGTCGATATCCACGCAGCCGGAAAGGACGGCGATCCAGCGGATGGCCAGGGCGCTCTCGGAGGGGGCGCTGAAGCAGTCGCCCATGACGACTTTGAGGCTCTCGGGGTGGATGGTGGGGCGGTAGAGGCGGTTGAAGAGCACGCAGCCCTTGGCCCCGGCCTGGCGGAGGCGGAGGACAAGGTTCGGCAGGGCGGCAAAGGAGTAGGCGATCTTGGCGGCGACGGGGATCTGGACGGCCTTGGTGGCGGCGGCGACGATGTCCACGATCCGTTGCTCGAGAAGACCCGAGTTCTCCTGGGCGTTCTCCGGGAAGAGGGCGATGTTCAGTTCGAGGGCGGAGGCACCGGCGGCGGCCACTTCGGCGGCGAACTCGGGCCAGATTTCGGGGCTGGTGCAGTTGATGCTGGCGATGACCGGGATGTCCACGGCCTGGCGGGCGGCAGCGATGAGCTCCAGGTACTGGCGGGGGGCGTAGCGCATGCCCAGGCCGGCTTGCAGGTAGTCGTAGACTTCGGAGTGCCAGTCGCCTTCCTGGCTCAGGGCGGCATCCACGGCATCGGCTTCGATCCGGATTTCCTCCTCGAAGAGGGATTTGAGGACCACTGCGCCCGCCCCGGCCTCGGCACAGCGGACGACGCCGTCCAGAGTGGCGGTCAGCGGGTTGGCCCCGACGACAATCGGGTTGCGGAGGTCGAGCCCGAGGTAGGAGGTGGAGAGATCGCAGTCAGCCATGGTTCAGGTTCCGCTGGGTTGGTTCAGGACTCGCCCCGGGCTAGTCGTCGGCCAAGGTCTTGCCGATGCTCTCGAAGGCACAGGCGTCGGCTCCAGGCACGCGCGCGGCGAGTTCCTCGTTGTTGCCGTTCAGGAAGGCACGGATCTTATCGCCACGTAATTGCCATACTTTATGTCGGCGAATCTTCAAGGTGGCGGTCAGAGTTCCCTCTTCGATGCTGAAGTCGGGGAGGATCAATACATCCTTGGGACGCTGGAAGGGAGCCAAGTGTTGCGTCCGCTGCCGGATTTCCTCGCGCAGCCGGGAGAGGCCGGTGCCCTCGGGCAGGGCGGCGTACTCCTCGGCGTCCACGTTGACGCAGACGTAGACGTTCTTGCACTTGTCCCCGAAGACCATGGCCTCGGTGACGAGCGGGGAGCCCTTGATGGCGTCCTCGATGTGCTCGGGGTGCAGCTTCTCGCCGCCGAAGAGGACGATCATGTTGCCCTGGCGACCGTCGAGGAAGAGGTAGCCGTCCTCGACGTAGCCCACGTCGCCGGTGTGGAGCCAGCCTTCGCGGAGCGTCTTGGCGCTGTCGTCCTTGTGCCGCCAGTAGCCCTGCATGACGCAGTCGCCGCGCACCAGGAGTTCGCCGTGGAGGTCCTGGCCGGTATTGCCCTCCTCGTCCAGGAAAGTCCAGTCGCCGCCCTTGGCGGGGGTCAGCCAGGAGACGAGGGGCCCGCAACTGCCAAGACGGTGGTTCGAGTCGCTGTTGCTGCTGATGATGGGCGAGGCCTCGGTGAGGCCATAGCCCTGATGCATGGGCACGCCGACGTACTTGAAGAAGAGCTGGGGCTCCAGGTCGAGCGGCGCGCCGCCGGACACGAAGAAGCGGAGGGCACCGCCGAACCGGCTGCGGACTTTGCGGAACACAACGGGGTCGTAGAAGGCCATGTGGGTGAGCATGCGCAACATGCCGCCCCGCATGCCCGGACAGGTGTTGAAGATGCGCGAAGCGTTGTGCAGGGCCAGATCGAAGAGACGGCGCAGGGCGGGAGGCGAGGTGTCGAGCTTCTTGCGGATACCGGTCAACAGGGCATCGGCGATGCGGGGGACGAGGAGGATCACGGTCGGCTTGTACTCGGCCACGTTCTTGGCGAAGTCGCGCCGGTCCTTCGGAATGGTCACCCGGTAGCCCACGACCATGGCCAACACCACCTCCACGGTGAGGGCGAAGCTGTGCCAGTAGGGCAGCAGGGAGACGAAGTTGTCGCTCGGCCGCAACTCGATGGAGTCGAGGGCGGAGATGCCGTTGACCAGGAAATTGCGGTGGGAGAGCATGACGCCCTTGGGCATGCCGGTGGAGCCGCTGGTGTAGATGAGGGCGGCGGTGGACTCCACCGGGCGGCCCACCGGTTCGGGCCGGCTACCCGTATGGGCCCGGGGCACCTCGAAACGGAACACCCGCTTGGCGGCCTCGTCGGTGATGGACCGGACTTTGGCATCCATGGTCTCGTCCACCAGGATGACGGACGGTTCGCTGTCGCGGAGGATGAAGGCCATCTCCAGCTCGGCCAGGCTCTCGGAGACAGGGACGGCGATGGCTCCCAGCCACCAGGTGGCAAAGAAGGCGAAATGCTGGTTCGGCGACTTCGGGGTGGTGAAGGCGACGCGGTCGCCCTCCCCCACTCCCTGGTTGGCCAGGAAGTCGGCCCAGCGTTCCACCTCGCGGCGGAAGCCGACGAAGGTCCATTCCCGGAATTCGCCATCGACCGTGCCGGCCAGGAAGATCCGGTCGCCGCACCGGGCGCAGGTCGCCACCATCGTCTTCGCAAGATCCACGCTTACCATCGCATCCTCTCCAGCCCACCAGCCAAACGAGTCATGGGAAACACCAACCCCAGCGTGGACGCCTCTAGTCGCCCACACTGTGGAAAACGAACGATCTCACCCCGTCGCAACGGCTATTGGAGAACCGCATAGGAGAGGATGTTCACCCCCAGGGCCAGGGCGTCCTGGGCGCTGATTCCCGCGCAGTAGGGGCACTGGGCCAGTTCCCAGCCGCAGGAGAGGCCCTGCGGGGAATAGATCACCGCCAGGTTGCCGTTAAGATCGATTCCGTACAGATCCGGCTTGATCCGGCCCGTCGATCCCAGCCGGTGGGCCAGCGCGGGCTGGGGCTGCACGCTCTTGATGTCGTTGGGGTACAGGAAGAGGGGATGGTTCGCGGGTAGCCGCTCCAGCTTCTGCCCCTCCAACACCTTCTCCATCTCGGCCCGGAAGGACCGGTCGAAGGCCTCACGGCCGCAGCAACTCTCCGCCAGCAGCACCCCGCCCCGCAGCAGGTACTGCCGCAGGTTCGCCCGTTCCGTGCTGTTCAACTGGAAGTCCTGGTGTCCCGTCAGGTAGACGAAGGGCACTTCGAACAGCCGCGGGGAATCCAGCGGGACCT
>QKCY01000253.1 GCA_003245525.1 Victivallales bacterium
GCCTTCCCGTTCTACTGTCATCCCGGACCCTATGCCGACGACAGGAATCTCCATATAATACGCTGGTATCCAACATACTGCGTACCACAAACTCGAACATTCCTCTTGGCTCCAGGGCATTCTTGCCTTCGCCCCGCAGGGGCAGAGGAGCAGAGCCTGGGGCAACGCCCCAGGAAGACGTTCCTCCCGGACCGGCAGGCTGAATGCCTGCGGCGGATACCGCTGGACCGGGAAGCCGCAGGCCGCTGGCCTGCCCTTCGGCCGGGCGCAACCCGGGGCGACGCTACGCTCTGCCCCGGGCTCTTTTCCCATGGCCCTTCAGGCCGGAAAACGGTTCTGGTCGCGCCCAACGGCTGCTCCGAGCCCTCTGTATCACCATCTGCCGACTCCGCCAGGAAAGCCTCGCACCGAAGCGCTGAGGCGCTGAGGAAATGCAGGACAGGAGAGCCGGGAGGCCAGGGAGTCTTCCGGTCTTTTCTCTGCGCCTCAGCGCCTCTGCGCGGGAATCCCATTTGGCCGCAACCAAAGACAGGTGGGCGTCCCCGTCGGAGCCCCGCGTTTACGCGGAAGCCGCCTCCGGTGCTTCAGCGCCGGAGGGAGACGGCTGCCACCGTCCCAGCGCGTCCGACCCGCCCCGCGCTCGCTGAAGCTCCCCGCCGACTTCCGCCACAAGACGAAACTCCGACAACTACTGTAGTATATTGGATGAAAGCGCGTTGCGACGCGAATCCTGCACAGAAAGCAGGATTCAGGATGGCAGTGGGACGAAGGTAGGGGCGGGACGGTGCTACAGTAAGTACTGGCTCGCGGCCTCAGCTCTGCCATAGGCCGGGCTGGGAATCCTTCTGTTCGAGTTTCTCGTGGGTTTCGTGGCTAGGAAAACAGCCCCGGAATCCACCCAGCCCTGGGCCTGAAATGCCCCGAAGCATCGGAACCCGCATCCTATGAGCGATCTTGTCTACCGTGGCATCCTGCGCGATGCCGATGTCCGTTTCGCCTACGCCGTCTGCACCGAGCTGGGCAACGACGCCGTGCTCCGCCACAACTGCGACCCCGTCTCCAGCCATGTGCTCTGCCGGGCGCTCGGCGCGGGCGCGCTGACCATCCCCCTGCTCAACCCCGCCGAACGCTACACCCTCCGCTGGAACTACGCCGGAGCGGTGAAGAGCGTCCTGGTGGAGGCGCGGGGCGACGGCGGCATCCGGGGCTTCATCAACCCCGCGAACCTCTCCGACTACGTGGAGCGCCGCGACCAGATCCACGGCACTGCCGGCACCGTGGCCGTGATCAAGTCCGACGCCGAGCGGACCCTCAACACGGGTACCGGCCAGGCCGGGCTCCTCGACGTGGTCCAGGATCTCGCCTTCTTCTTCTCCACCAGCGACCAGGTCGAGACCGCGATGGTGGTCATGGTCGGGTTCGCGGCGGACCCTTCCCGCCCGGTCACCCTCTGCCAGGGCTTCATGATCCAGGCCCTGCCGGGTTGCGACCTCGAACTCTTCGAGCGCCTGCGCCTGCGCCTCGACAGCCCCGCCTGCCGCGAGCTGATCGCCGAGCGGCCCCGGATCGACAACCATTTCGAGCGACTGGTGCAGGCTCTCGTGGGCGAGGAGATTCCGCCCGTGTTCTCGGTGGATGCGGGGCCGACCCCGATCTTCCGCTGCTCCTGCTCCCACGCCCGGATGCGGGACCTGCTGGCAACCCTGGGCCGTGAGGAACTGAAGGCGGCGGCGGAGACGGGCGAGACCCTCAAGCTCACCTGCCACTTCTGCTCCACCCACTACGAGATCACGCCCGCCGAGGTCCGCCAGGCACTGACCGAACTGGGCTCATGAACGCGCTCCTGGCCACCGATCTCGACGGCACGCTGCTCAACTCCGACCGCCGCGCTGGCGACCGGGATTTGGCCTGCTTGCGGGAACTGGCCAAGACGGGCGTCTGCCGGGCGGCGGTCACCGGGCGCTCCCTCCATTCGGCCCATCGCGTCCTGCCGCCGGATTTCCCCATCGACTACCTAGTGTTCTCCTCCGGCGCGGGCATCCTCGACTGGCGGACCGGCGAACTGCTGGCTGCCCACGCGATCCCGGCGGCGGAGGTGGCGCGAGCCGTGGACGTATTGCTGGCCCAGCGCGCCAACTTCATGGTCCACGATCCGGTGCCCGAAAACCACCGCTTCTGCCACCACGAGACCGTCTACGAGGACACGGATTTCCGGCGGCGGCGCGACTACGACCCCACCATCGCCCGCCTCTTCACCTTCACCGCCGGCGACCCCCTGGGCATCGCCTCCCAACTGCTGGCGGTGATCCCCCACGACCTCGCCCGCCTCGCCGCCCTGCGTGAAGCCCTGCCCGACTTCCAAGTCGTCCGCACCACCTCGCCCATGGATGGCCGCAGCATGTGGGTGGAGATCTTCCCCCCCGGCGTCTCCAAGGCCAGCGGCTGCGCCTGGCTGGCCGAGCACCTCGCCATTCCGCGCAACCGCACCTTCTGCCTCGGCAACGACTACAACGACCTCGACATGCTCGACTGGGCCGCCCATCCCGCCGTCGTCGCC
>QKCY01000226.1 GCA_003245525.1 Victivallales bacterium
CTTCCGGACTCACGTGCGGGTGCTCAACATCCTGCACCACGAGACCGAGGGCTTCTGGTGGGCGGGCGAGATGGCCAAGCTGCCCGCCAAGCACCGGCGGCGGATGCGGGCCTACTTCTCGGCGGCAACGTTCGGTGCCGTGGCCCGGTCCCTCGCCAAGTCGCTGGATCTCTTCGCGGAGGACGCGCGCCTGCTGTGCCTCCGGAAGAACACCGCCTATCCCACCGAACGCGAAGCCGCCGTGCGCCGACACCTCCAAGCCATGGGACTCCCCAACGTGGCCCAGTGACCGTCGGCCCCATGGCCATATCCCCGATCAACCCCACGCTGCAGGAGACAAGATGGACAAGGTACCGGAAGCCGTGCAGAAGTTCCGCGATGGGTGCGCCTGTTCGCAGGCGATTCTCGCGACCTACGGGCCCTCCTTTGGTCTGCCCCAGGAGCTGGCGATGCAGGTTGCCGCTGGCTTTGCCGGGGGCATGCGCATGGCCGAGACCTGCGGCGCGGTGACGGGGGCCTTCATGGTGCTGGGGCTGCGGCACTGTCCGGGCGATTGCAGCACGGCGGCGGGCCGCAAGGAGGCCTATGGCCGGGTTATCGAGTTCGCGAACCGGTTCAGGAGCCGCAACGGGGCGCTGACCTGCCGGGATCTGCTGGGTTGCGATGTCAGCACGCCCGAGGGCCTCAAGCAGGCGCAGGAGCAGAACCTGTTCAAGACCACTTGCGTGGATATGGTCAGGGACGCCGCCGAGATTCTGGAGGCGATGCTGGCGGAGAGCCAGCCCCCGGCGTAGGCTCAAAGCCAACAGGCCGGCTTGAGGCAGGCGCTCCCGGTGGAGCCCCTTGAACCCTCTCGGGAATGGTCGAAAGTACGGCGTCACATCCTCAAGAGGAGTTTCCCCATGTCGCACCGCGCCCATTACATCTCCGGCACCCATTGGGATCGGGAATGGTACCGCACCTTCCAGGAGTTCCGCCTGCTCTTCGTCGAGTTGGTGGATGGCTTGCTCGATCTCATGGAGGGCAACGACCAGTTCCGCTACTTCCACTTCGACGGCCAGACCTGCGTGTTGGCGGACTACCTGACCATCCGGCCCGAGAACCGCGCGCGGCTGGAGAAGCTGATCCAGGATGGCCGCATCCTGATCGGTCCCTGGTTCACCATGCCCGACCTGTTCTGCCCGGGAGCCGAGGCCCTGGTGCGCAACCTGCAGATGGGGCGGCGCATCTCCCGCGAATGGGGCGTCGAACCCATGCCCGTGGCCTACACCTGCGACATGTTCGGGCACCCCTCGCAGATGCCCCAGATCTACCAGGGCTTCGATCTGCCCTATTGCGTGCTTGGCCGGGGCACCAACGAGCACACCACCCCCGCCTTCTTCACCTGGGAAGCCCCGGACGGGACCGGCGTCTTCACCTTCAAGCTCCAGGACGGCCAGGGCTACGGCGCTTTCGTCGGTGCCCGCCGGGAACTGGAACGGAACGACCCCACGCCCGAGAACGTGGCCAAGGCCCGCGACAGCCTGAAGGCCTATATCGAGCACGAGATCAGGCGCGCCAACGGCAGCACGCTCTGCCTGATGGACGCCCTCGACCACATGCCCCCCGCCGCCGACGCCCCGCGTTACGTGGGCATCGTCCACGAGGCCTGTCCCGGCGTGGAAGCCGAGCATTCCGCCCTGCCTGCCTTCTTCGCCGAAGCCGAAAAGACCGCTCGCGATGTGCCCGTGCGCCGGGGCGAACTGCGCGAACCGGCCAAGAACCGGCACGGCTATCTCTGGCTGATCCCCAACTGCCCCTCCTCCCGCGTGCGCATGAAGCAGGCGAACGACGCCTGCCAGTCCCTGCTGGAGCTCTGGGCCGAGCCCTTCCTCGCCTTCGCCGCCCTGGCCGGCCACGAACTGGCCCCCGGCTTCCTGCGCAGCGCCTGGGAGAACGTCCTGCTCAACCACGCCCACGACAGCATCTGCGGCTGCTCCATCGACCAAGTCCACCGCGACATGATGCACCGCTTCGACCAGGCCCGGCTGTTGGCCGACCAGCTTCGCAACCGCGCCTTCGGTTTGCTCACGGCGGACTGCGCCGACCTGGCCAAGGAAGCCCCTGAATTCACCGTCACGGTGGCCAATCCCCTGCCCCAGGCCCAGCGCGAGGTGGTCGTGTTCCCCATCGACTTCCCTGGCAACTGGCCGCGGAAATACCAGGAGGGTTTCCGGTCCCAGGCAGTCAACGCCTTCCGGCTTTACACCGCCGACGGCACCGAGGTCCCCTATCAGCTCCTCGACATCGTGCCCAGCTTTGGCGAGCGTACCCATTTCGCCAAGATGGGCATCGGCGAGACCGGCGCCAACGGCGCGCGCTACACCGTCGCCGCCGAACTGGACCTGCCCGGTCTCGGCTTCACTTCCTTGCGCGTCGCCCCCGCCACCATGGTGGTGCGGCGGCTCGGCACTCTTCGCACCAGCCCCACGACGGCGGAGAACGACTTCCTGCGGGTCGAGATCGCCAGCGACGGCACCCTCCGTCTGACCGATCTCGTCCACGGCAACGAGTTCACCGACCTGCTGCTCTTCGAGGACCGCGCCGAGATCGGCGACGGCTGGTTCCACGGCCCCTCGGTCAACGACGAGATCGCCCTGTCCAAGGGCAACGCCCAGGTCTCCGTGCTCCACGACGGCCCCGAGCAGGTGACCTTCCGGATCGAGACGCGGATGTCTGTGCCCCAACGCTACGACTGGCCCGCCGAACGGCGCGGAGCCGAACGGGGCGAACTGCGGATCGTCTCCCTCGTCTCCCTGCGGCGCGGCGCACGGGTGGTGGACGTGCAGACCACCGTCCACAACACGGTCGAGGACCACCGGCTGCGCCTCCTCCTGCCCACCGACGCGACTGGTGCGGCCACCTACCTCGCCCACCATCCCTACGACCTCACCGAGCGATCCATCGCCCTCGATCCCGAAACCCTCACGTGGTCGGAGATGGAGATTGCGGAAAAGCCTTTCCTCGACCTCCAGGCAGTGGGCGACGGCACCCGCGGCCTGGCCTTCATCTCGGCCGGTGGCCCCCACGAGGGCGGCGTGGTTGACGACGCCCGGCGGACCATGCAGATCACCCTCCTGCGCTCCTACCGGCGCACCGTCGGCACCCCCGGCGAGCACGACGGCCTGGAACTGGGCGATATCGTCTACCGCTACGCCCTGTTGCCCTTCGAGGACGCCCTGCCCGCCGCCGAGGCCCTGCGCGAAGCGGCCCGGCTCCGGGGCGGACTCAACACCCGCCAGACCGGTCCCGTCGCCTCCGGCTATCCCGCCATGACCGGCACGCGGCCCGCCACCCAGTCCCTGCTCGAACAGCGGGACAGCACCCTCGTCATCTCCACCATCAAGCCGCCCGAGACCGGTTCCGGCCTGATCGTCCGCCTGTGGAACCCCGGCAACGAGGACGCCCGCGACACCCTCGTCTTCGGACGGACGCCGACCGCCGTCGCGGTGGTGAAGCTGAACGAGGAACCCGAGGGCCCCGGCGAGGCCAAGCTCCACGGCGACACTGTCCACGTCACCGCCGCCCCCCGCCAGATCGTCACCTTGCACCTGACCTTCGCCTAGCCCGTCCATGGGACATTGGGCCAATGTCGCTTGCCTGCCCGGTTGCGCATGGCATGAGTGGTACGCGGGGTACCACTCATGGTCCAGCAAGGGAGCGAAGCGATGCAGGTCAATTGTCACACCCACATCTTCAACCTGAAGACGGCGTTCACGGAACGGGCGGCAGGCATTTTCGCCGCACGTCTCGAAGGGCAGTTCCATCTTCCCGCGCCGGTATGCAAGGCCATCCTGTACCTGATCGGGCGGAGCGCGCAGGGAACATCATGGAACGATCTGCTGGGGCAGGTTCCCGACGACCCGGAGGAACGTAGCGCCAAGCTGCTCATGCTGGCACTGCAGACGACGGGGCGGCGCGACGATGACCTGAAACTGGTCCTGAGCGGCCTGCCTCGCGCCTGGGGCATCAGCGGCTGGGTGACCCGTCTCCGCCAGTTCGCCAAGGACTGCAAGGACTGGACCGTGGCACGCTGCCAAGTCGACGATGTGCTCGCCTGGATCCAGATCGCGTTTTCGGCCAGCGTCGACGATGTGGCGGACGAACTGGTCTGCGGCAAGAAGGGCATGCCGCAGGACGCCATCGCGGTCCCGCTGATGATGGATATCTACGACGGGAAGGACCCAGATCCATTTCCCGCGCAACTGGCCGCCACGGCCCGGCAGGTTCTCCGCTACCCCGGCCGCATCCTCCCCTTCGTCGCGGTCAACCCCCGCCGCCACGGCCTGTCCGGGGACTGCTTCACGTACATGGTGGACGCCCTGACCAACAGGGGGTTTGTGGGCGTCAAGCTCTATCCCTCCCTCGGCGACAGCCTGGACTGCGACGTGATGGACCGTGTCTTCGCCTACTGCAACGACAACCGGGTGCCCATCACCATGCACTGTAGCCAAGGCGGGTTCAGCCAGGACCCCAACTGGCGGCTGTGCGATCCGCTCTACTGGTGGAAGTTCCTGGACAAGTATAGGGACCTCGTCATCGACTTCGCCCATTTCGGCAACTTCGAGGGAGTCGCGGTCAGCTCGGAGGACAAGAAGGCACCGTACACCTGTAGCCCCGAAAAGGCCGACCAGTGGCAGAAGGCCCACACCCCCTACGCCCTGCAGATCATCCGCCTGATGCAGGCGTTCCCGGGACGGGTCTATTCCGACATCGCCTACCACACGGAGCCATGGTCCAGAAAGAAGGGGGAACGGGAGCGCTATACCGCCCAACTCGAATGGATCATCCAGCAACCCGTCGGCAACCAGACCGTGAGCGACTACCTGCTCTGGGGCAGCGATTTCTGGATGATGCGCCTGGTCTGCAGCGAACGGCAGTACTGGGATGAGTTCACTGGCGAGGAGGGGCTCCTGCCCGAGGCTGTCCAGGCGAAGATGACGGACGCCAATCCATGCCGTTTCCTGCGCTTCAACGAGGAGGACTCGACCATTGCCGCCTACGTGAAGCACATCAGCGAGAAACGCGACTCGCAACTGCAGAGGCTGCCGCCGCCGGAGTGGCTGCAGATGCGCCTGGACGCCGACTATCCCTGCGCCTACACCCCATGGCAGTAAAGCGCACCGGCCCCAGCGGCGGGCTGCGGCGTCCGGTGGTCGGCGCGGGGAACTGGCTGAGAAAGTGGGGGCCCTTCTGTCGGCACTGGGATGACAATACGATTCTCCTGCCCTTCGGCTGGAAGATGGGTGCCAATGCGGCAAGCCGCTCCGGCGTTGCAGGAGATATCGCTCCGGGGTAGATTGGCATGGGGCCTTTGGGGCTACCGAAGGCCTGGATATCATGACCATATTGCGCTGCCATCTTTCTGTCCTTTTTCTGACCGTTGGGTTGGCGAACGGGCTTGTCGCCGACGACCTGTCGCCGGTGGAGGTCTGCCGCCAATTCCAGATCGCCTTAGCCCTCAAGGACGAAGCAACGATCCGGCGCCTGGCTCTGCCCGATCCCAACCTGGCAGTGCTGTGGCAGGGCGAGAAGCCCGACATCGAACAGCTCAACGCCGTGTACCTCTCGTACAAGGAGCTGAAGATCGTGCAGTTGCAGCCCGGCGAGACGTTCTCCGTGGGCGGACACGAGCTCACCGTGACCAGCCAGATGGCGAACGGGACGAGAGCTCTGGTACGCCGCCTGATCCCCGGTCGCGACGAGCCCCCCCTGCCGATGGTCCGGGCGAAGGGACGGTGGCGCATGGATGCGCGCCCGTTCATTCTGCCCTTGCTGTCCCAGGCTGGCGAGACCCCGCGTACCACCGCGCCCGAGGACTGGAAGGGCGTGATGATGGTGGACGAATTCCTCGCCCGTAGCCCAAGGATATGGGACGCCCGGCTCGTCGATCTGTCCCAATCGTCGGCGAGCACGGCCTTTGCCCTCACTCTGGGCGACGAGCCACAGGCGGTGTTCACGTCCGCTGAAGGCTCTCCGGCTCCCACTCTGTTCGATCAGCCTCTCCAAGCCTACGCCCTGCGTTTCCAGGACGGGCTGCTCGCCAGGGTCGAGGCCACGGTCTACGACGCCGCGACCACCACGGCTCCGCTGACCGGTGCCCAACTCCAGACCCAGTTGGACCGGCTGGACCGCAACCTGCGTCGCCTGACCGGCAGCAAGGGGCGTTTCCGCAAGAAGGAACGGGACCCCGCCGACCGGACCCGTACTGTCCGAGCCAAGGAATGGGAAGCCCTGGGCATGCTCCTCCGCATGGAGGTAGTCACCACCAGCGAGGAGGCGATCCAGGCTCTGCGGTTCGTCGCCACCGAGACCACGCCCGACCCCCAGGAAGCCCTGGCTGGCGACCGCTCGCTACCCGGAGAGGTCCGCGACGCCCTGGCCAAGCTGGGCACCCCCGTCTCGCCAGCGGGAGACCGGTTCTGGCAGCAGACCCGCACCGGGTTCCTCGGCGGCTTCGTAAGCCAGTACAATGTCCATTGGACAGAGGAGCAGGAGACGGAGGGTCTTGCCGCCTTCCGCAGTTGCTACGTGCAGAGCCCCCGCAACGAAAACCGGGAGGGCAAGCCGGTCCTCCTCGTCCGCAACGAGCCCTTGCTGGCTTCGCACATCGCCCTCTTCGGCCATCCGGTCGTGGCCATGGTCGCCACCTTCCGGGACGACCGCCTCGTGGAGTTCCGCTTCGATTTCTGGAACAAGGGCGACGGCGCAGCAAAGGACGACCGCGGCCAGGCGAAGGGGCTGCCCGAAGAGGACGGCAAGGCCGCCTGCGAGGACACGCTGAACCTGCTGCGCCAGGCGGGCCTGGAGTTCGCGCGCACGACGGGCAGCCAGAGCAGGATCTCGCGGGTGCGGGAAACCCGCTACACCGCCGACGTCGGCCCCACCCGCCTCACCTTCATTGTGGGCAAGGAGGAGTACTATTCGCTGCTGCTCCAGTCGACCCGCTTCCTTGCCGCCGGGGACCGACAGCCCCGCGACCGCCCGACCGCCCGGGACACGCGGGAGGATGCCAAGGAACAGGTGATCCGCATCACGACCGAGAAGGAGGCAAGCCAGTACCCCGGCGACGTGGAAGTGGGCGATGTCTTCCTTCCGGTGCCCATGGTGGACCAGGGCCCCAAGGGGTACTGCGCCCCGGCCACGCTTGCCCGCGTGGTCCAGTACTACGGCCACCAGACGACCTTGAACGAGATGGCCGCCATGATGGAAACCCAGGGCGGCGACGAGGGCACCCAGGTCTCCGACGTGCTGGAGGGGGTCCGCAAAGTCACCCGCCGACTCCACCTTTCGTTCAAGGAGGAGGATCTGCCGGACCGGGGGCGGCTCGACAACCAGCGGCAGCTGGACCGGTGGGTCGCTACGGCGATCATCGCCTACATCGACAACGGCAATCCCATTTTCTGGACCGTGCCCATGCACCAGCGGCTTATCGTGGGCTACAATGCCCGGACCCGGGAGCTGCTTTCCTCCGACAGTTGGGGACAAAAGGGCTACGACCGTATATCCTATCTAGAGGCGGCCCAAAGTACCGAGGGCGTCTGGATCATCCGTTAGGAAGCCCGGGAACCATGGCAAAAGGGGAAACCAATCGCACGGCACGAACCGGCAGGGAGGGACCATGAACCGCAAACATGGTCTCCGGTGCTGGCTCGGTGCCTTCCTGGGAGCGCTGCTCCTGGGCCTCGCCGTGCGCGGTGACGAGTCGGTCCCCGCGCGCCGTCTGGTGCGCTTCGGGGTCTTGGCCAACGACGCTCCCGGGGTCTGCCACCGGCGCTGGGGGGCGACCACCGACTACTTGACCAGCAGACTGCCGGACTACCGCTTCGAGTTGGTCCCCATTCCCTTCGACGAGATCCTTCCCACCGTCGAGGAGGGGTCGATTGACCTGTTGCTGACCAATCCGGCCCAAGTCGTCCAGTTGGTCGCCCACGACCTGGCACTGCCCATCGCCACCCTGCGGGGGCGGTTCTACGGTGGCGACTACGCCGGGGTGATCTTCTGGTCGGCCCGGCGTTTCGACATCCGGGGCGCGCGCGACATCCACGGGCGGACGGTGGCCGCGGTTTCGCCCTCCTCGCTGGGCGGCTGGCTGGCCCAGCTGCTCGAGTACCACGAGGGGGGGCTCGACCTAGAGGCCGAGGCCGCAAGCATCACCTTCCTGCAAAGTCACGAAGAGACCGTGCGGGCGGTCGTTGAGGGCCGAGCCGATTTCGGGTTCTGCCGGACCGGCGTGGTCGAGGCGATGGCCAACCGGGGCGAGATCAGCTTCGACGCCATCCGCATCGGCAGCGATTTCGTCGGGGTCGGGCAGCGGGGTCCCCGGCATCATTCCACCCGCCTGTATCCCGAGTGGCCGCTCCTGGCCCTGAACCGCGTGCCCCGGACCGTGACCGAAGACATCCGCCGGGTCCTGCTCGATATGCCGCCCAACGATCCGGCCGCCGAACAGAGCAACACGGCCGGCTGGACCGCGGCTGCCAACTACGGCGAGGTCCAGCACGCCCTGCGGGTCCTGAATGCGCCTCCCTTCGACGAGGAACTGGGAACGAAATCCTTCTCGCCGACCGCGATGCGGGCCCTCGCCCTAGTGTCGTTGGCGGGCATGTTCGCGATCCTGGGTTCTGCCATTCTCTTCCTCCGCCTCCGGAGCCTGCGCCATCAGCTCGACATGGAGATCCAGCAGGAGACCAAGCTGGGCCGTTCCCGCAGTTTCCTGGCGGCGGTGGTGGGCAGTTTCCCCTATCCCGTGGTGGTGATCGGCCTAGACTACCGGGTCCTGCTGGCGAATCCGCAGGCCCGCGAGACCTACGGCTGGCGCGAAGGCGAGGAAGGGATCATGCCCTGCCACCGCTTCATGCGCCAGCGGGGACGCCCTTGCCACGACTTCGGCGAGGAGTGCCTGCTCCGCAAGGTCATCGATTCCGGCAAGCCCGAGGTGCTGCGCACCCGCCACTGCAGTGCCAATGGGGAGGAGCGCGAGGTCCGGGTCCATGGGGTGCCGCTGTACGGCCCGGACGGCGAGCTCCATGCCGTCGTAGAGTGGGCCCTCGGCGAAAGCGAAGCGGCGGCCAACCCGGACGTCTCGTTCCCGGTCAGCTAGCGCCAGGGGTACTCGTCCAGGGTCGCCAGATCGATCCGTACTGCCTGTTCGAGGCAGGCCTCGACCAAGGCGGGGACGTCGAGCTGGGCCTCCTCCGCCTCCAGCCGCCGCACGGTGCTGGAGGTGCAGGGATCGTCGGGGGCGAACACGGTGCAACTGTCCGGCACGGATTCGCAGGATACCGCCATGGTACCGATGCGCTCGGCGACAGCCACGGTGTCCTGCTTGTCCGCCGCCACCAGAGGGCGCAGGATCATGCGGTCGGACGCCGCATCGATCACGCTCATGTTGGCCAGGGTCTGGCTGGCCACCTGCCCCAGATTGTCGCCGGTCAGCAGCGCCTTGGCGCGCGTCTCTTCCGCGATCCGGTTCGCGACCCGCACCATGAAACGCCGGTAGAGGACGGTGCGGAAGCGGCTGCGACAGATATCCCGGATCTGCTTCTGGGCCGGCAGCAGGTTCACGGCAAACAGCCGCCCGCCCCCCTGGAAGTCGTTCAGGATCTCGGCCAGCTTCGCCACCTTGGCGATCAGGGCAGGAGGCGTGTAGGGCGAGCTGTGGAAGGTCACATAGTCCACCCGGCAGCCGCGCCGCATCATCTGGTAGCAGGCCACGGGGGAGTCGATGCCGCCGGAGAGCAGGGCCAACACGCGACCGCCGGTGCCTTCGGGCAACCCGCCAGGACCGGAAATGCGCTCAAAGCAGACAAAGGCGCGCACATGGCGCACATCCAGTTCCACCGTCAGCGCCGCCTGTTTGAGGTTCACCGCCAGCCGGTCGTGCCGGGGCACGAGCCGCTCGGCGAAGTGGATCTCCAGCTTGGTGCCACTCAGAGGAAAGGCCTTGTCGGCACGGTTGGCCCGCATCCGGTAGGTCACCGGCTCGCCCTCGGGCACCGTCGCCGCCACGGCTTGGTAGACCGCCTCGAAACCGGCGTCCACGGCTTGCTCCATCGCCGTCAGTTCGGGGGCCACCAGGAAACCGGGCGAGGCCGAGGCCAGGCCGGTCACCACCGGCAACCGCCGCCGGATCTCCGCCAGATCTGCCACGGAGAAGGTGTCCACCCCTTCCGGAGGCTGGATGTAGATGCGTCCCGCCTCCCGGGCCACGCGCAGTTTGCCCAGGGCGCGTAGCACCCGCTGGACGCCGCCCACCAGCCGGTTCTCGAACTGGCGGCGGTTGTGACCCTTGGTGGCGATTTCGTTGTAGCGGCAGAGCACCGCATTGTACGGCAAGTCGGGATACTTCATGGGATCGGCAAAACTCGTTGGTTGGTTCGCGAACTACCCCATACCATACCCCCTCTTTACCCCGGCGCGGCTTGGCGGTATCGTAGGTCATCCCGCCCCCTGCCAAGAGGACCCCCGCATGAACCGTCTGTTTCCCGTCGCATTCGGTCTGCTGCTCCTGATCGCCGTCACGGGGTGTCGCACGCCCTATGCGGACACGGTTACCCAGGTCGCCACCATCGACGCCTTGCTGGCGGGGGTCTACGACGGCACGGTGCCCTGCCGGGACCTCCGGCGCTACGGCGATTTCGGTATCGGCACCTTCGACCACCTGGACGGCGAGATGGTCATGCTGGATGGCCGCGTCTACCAGGTCCCGAGCACGGGAGTGGTCCGGGAGGTCCATGGCCCGCTCACCACGCCCTTCGCCTCTGTCTGTCCCTTCCTGCCCACCATCGAACTGGAGCTGGCGACGGGAACCGATTTCGCCGCCGCCCAGCAAGCCATCTCGGACCGGCTGGGCAATGCGAACGGGGTCTATGCCATCCACCTGCGCGGCACCTTCTCCCGGATGAAGACCCGGTCGGTCCCAGCCCAAACCAAGCCCTACCGCCCCCTGGCCGAAGTAGCCAAGGAACAGAGCGTGTTCGCGATGGCGGAGGTCACCGGTGACGTGGTCGGCTTCTACCTGCCGCCCTTCGTCAAAGGCATCAATGTGCCCGGCTACCATCTCCACTTCCTCAATGCCGACCGTACCCAGGGCGGCCACATCCTCGACTTCGCGGTGAAGCAGGCGATGGTGGAAATCGATCCGCTCGACAAGCTCTATCTGGTCCTTCCCGAACCGCCGGCCAACGTGGACCTCGGCAAGGACCGCAGCCAGGAACTCCACCAGGTGGAGACCTCCCGATAGGCCCAACATGCGCCGTCTCCTGACCATTCTCTTCGCTATCGGCCTCGCCGCTGGGGCCGATGGCCCCTTTGTGCGACGCGGAACCTGGTTCGACACCCTGCGCGCCACCCGCCCTGGGCTGCGCGCCCTGGCTACCCCCCGAAGCGGGGAGGAGAAACAGGTCTGGGACGAGTTCTGGCAGCGTCTGACCCGCGAATTCCCCGAGGCTACCGCCGCCGGGCTCTCGGCCTCGCTTCCCCTCCCGACTCCGCCGACTGGCCCCGGTCTCTCGCGCCATGTGGCTCTGACGGGCGACGACGGAAATCCCGGCACGGCCGAGCAGCCTTTCCGTTCCCTGGAACGCGCCCGTGACGCGATCCGCGCGTTGCCACGGACCCAACCCATCACGGTCTGGATTCACGGCGGGACCTACGAGTTGGCGCAACCTTTCCGCCTGGAACTGCCGGATTCCGGCACGGCAACGGCCCCCATCACCTACCGCGCCCAACCGGGAGAAACGGTAATCCTCAGCGGCGGGCGTACCCTCGCGGGTTGGCAGGAGGGAGCGGACGGGATCTGGCACACGGATATCCCCGAGGCCCGTGATCCCGGCTTCGGTATCTCGCCCAGTTTCCGTACCATCTCCTACCGCGACGCCCGCTATACGGGGGGCTGGGTGCAGGGCGAGGACTGGAAACACGACGGCAATACGGGCAAGGGAGGGAAAGCCGCCGCCTTCCCTATCACCGTGCCCCGCGACGGCGAGTATGCCCTCTACACCCGCTGGCGAGCCTTCGGCAACCGGTCCAATCGGGTCCCCGTGACTATCGTTTCCGCCGAAGGCACGACCGAGTGTACCATCGACCAGACCCGGAACGGCGACCGCCATCTCCTCGGACGCTTCCAGCTTACGGCCCAGGACGGGGCCACCGTCACGTTCTCCAACGCGAAGACCACCGGCTACGTGGCGGTCCAGGAGGTGGCTTGGTTGCCCGTCGAGGACCTGCCCCGCAGCGATGCCTGGCGGTTCCTTCAGCTTTTCGTGAACGGCAAGCGCCAGACTCTGGCCCGTTACCCCAACGAGGACCCCAGCGACGTCCGGCGCAAGGGCTGGCTCTACGTCGCCCAGGGCAACAAGATCCTCGCGGGACTCGGCCAGCCCG
Source organism: Victivallales bacterium (assembly GCA_003245525.1). Lineage (GTDB taxonomy): Bacteria > Verrucomicrobiota > Lentisphaeria > Oligosphaerales > Lenti-02 > Lenti-02. The sequence goes on from QKCY01000226.1 coordinate 12,427, forward strand.
GTGACTGGGTCGAGTATCGCCTCCACATCCCGAAGACCGCCACCTACTCCTTCTGGCTAGGCACCGCGACCGTCTTCGAGCACCCGAACCACTACCTGGAAGTCGCACTGGACGGCACGGCAATCCCCCTTGCAGACCTCCCCTGCGGCAACGATTGGCGGCATCCCGCCTACGGGTTGGGCGCCCGGCTGGAGATCGCGGCGGGGGATCATGTTCTCCGGGCGGCCAGTGTCGCTCCCCCGGCGGACGAGGCGGCGCAGGAGCGCCGGGTCCATCTCGACGCCTTCGTCTTTTCCGACAATCCCGCCTTCCGGATCGGCCCGGAACGAGCTTTTTCTCCCCTCGCCGACGGGGAAACCCGCGTTGTGCTGGAAGCCGAGGATGAGACGGCCCGGATCGGCATGGCCAGCCATTTTGGTCCCCAGATCTTCCCCGCCGCAAAAGGCCGGGGGGTGAACGACCGTTTCCCCATGCCCCGGACCGACTTCAAGCCTGCCTGGCTTGCGGACAAGCAGACCGAGGTCTACCTGTTCGCCACCTGGGGTTGGTTCAACACGATCACCCGGCTGGAACGGTTCGAGGACACTGGCAGCGGCCCGCTCTGGGTCCATCTGACCGGACAGGAAGCCCGCACTCCGGTATGGGATGGCAACCGCTACTACCTCTGCAACCTGCGCTCCGAACTGGATGCGCCCGGCGAGTGGTTCCTGGATTACACGACGGGTCGCCTCTCCTACCTGCCCCACCCCGGCGAACGGCCTGACCAAGCCACCGTGGTCGCCCCTCGCCTGACCCGGCTGGTCGAACTGGTGGCCCCCTCGGAGACCGAGAAGCGGGTGGAGTATGTCACCTTCCAGGATCTGGAGTTCCGCTACGCCGACGCCACCCGCGACCATCCCGCTTGGCGGTCCACCGAGGATTGCGCCGTCCTGCTGGAGAACGCCTGGCACTGCACGATTCGCGATTGCCGTTTCACCAGCCTCGGCGGTTACGCCATTCGTCTCAGTCTCGACTCCTGCGTGAACCGCATCGTGGGCAACGAGATCGCTGACACTGGCGCGGGCGGTATTCTGCTGCGTGGCCCTTGGGTGGGTTGGGGACAGAACGTCCTGTCGCCGGAACCCGCCGCCGCCGTCCTGTCGCCGTTGGGGAATCTGATCGACCACAACCACATCCACCATTGCGGCGCGATCAAGAAATACGTGGCGGGCATCCATGTGGAGACCCGGCCGGACGCCCTCGCCTACGCCCCCGGCAACGTCTACCGCAACAACCACATCCACGACCTGCCCCGCAACGGCATCTTCGGCTTCCGTAACCTCGGCGGCTACGTCGTGGAGCGCAACCATATCCACGACGTGCTGGAGGAGAGCGACGACGGCGGCCTCGTCCACTTCTGCACCGCCGCCCTGAACGGCACGGCCCCGGCCCTGATCCGCCAGAACCTCCTCTACAACGCCGTCGCTTTCCGCCAGGACGATCTTTGGCTCGGGCGGGAGGGACTCGATGCGGCCGCCAACGGCCAGGGCGTCTACCTCGACGGCTGGACCAGCTACGTGACGGTCGAGAACAACGTCATCCGCAACACCCGCAAGGGCGGCGTTTTCATCCACGACGGGCAGAACAACGTGATCCGCAACAACGTGATCCTCGACGACCGCAGACAGCAGTTCTGGCAGACCAAATCCTGGAACAACCGCTGGGAACGCAACGTGGTCTGCTGGACAGGCGGGACGCCCCTCCTCGCCGCCTTTATCGTCAAAGACGACGAGGACCAGCAGCGGCCGGGGCTCATCGACCACAACCTCTACTGGCACGGCGGCCAGCCTTGTGAGATCGCCGGAGTCGGCGACTTCACTACCTGGCAACAGGCCGGGTTCGACGCCCATTCCCTGGTAGCCGATCCCAGGATCACTGCCTTTGACCTGCCGCAAAAACAGCTCCAGTTCGCCCCCGACTCCCCCGTCTGGCAACTCGGATTCCAGACCATCGACCTCGCTCCCGTCGGCGCCCTCCCCCCCGACCAACGCCCCTAGTTCCCCTCCTCGGAACGCCAATCTCCCGATTGGCGGTTCTCCCCTCCCACGCCTGGCATTGGCCGATCAGGAGATCGGTGTTCCCGCCACTTTCCTCCCACGCCCGGAACGCCAATCTCCCGATTGGCGGGTTCCCTCTCCGCAACGCGCCCCGGGCCGATCAGGAGATCGGCGTTCCCGCCGCTTTCCTCCCACGCCCGGAACGCCAGTCTTCCGATTGGCGGGTTCCCTCTCCGCAACACGCCCCAGGCCGATCAGGAGATCGGCGTTCCCGCCGCTTTCCTCCCACGCCCGGAACGCCAATCTCCCGATTGGCGGTTCTCCTCTCCCACGCCTGGCATTGGCCGATCAGGAGATCGGCGTTCCCCTGCCTGGGAGTTGGGCTATATTGCGGGGTCACGTTTGGGAGCTTGTGCCGCATGCCTGCCGTTTCGTCCATTCTCGCCCTCGACATTGGGGGCGTCTGCCTGGAACTCCGCCATGAAACGGCGTGCCAGCGTTTCGGCGTGGCGTCGGCCGAGGCGTTCCGGGAACGGTACCCGGAGGTGTGGCGGCTGGCGGCGGAGTTGGAGACGGGGGCTCTGACCGATGCCGAGTTTCTAAGCCGGGCAGGCGAAGAGCTGGGCATGTCGGCGGAGGAACTGCACGAGTTCTGGCTGGAACTGATCGGGGGCGAGATGCCGGGGGTTGCGACCTTCGTCGAGAGTGCCCTGGCACTCGGCTGCCTGCCCGTGTTCCTCTCCGATGTTTCCGAAATCCACTACCGGGCGTTGTTGCCGCGGTTGTCCTTTGCCGACCGGATGTACGGGGCGGTGGTGAGCTACGAGGTGGGGGCGTTGAAGCCGGACGGACGCATGTACGCGGCCATGGAGGAGCGCTTCTGCGGCGGGGGGCGGCCCGTGCTCTACATCGACGACCGGCCCGCCAATGTGGCTGCCGCGCAGGCGCGGGGCTGGACCGCGTACCAGTTTGGGTCCTTTCCGGAAGCCCTCCAGTTGCTGCAAGAGCGTCTTGCCACGAAGGGGGAATAGGGTGGAGTTCCGCTTCGTCCATGCCGCCGACCTGCATCTGGGAAGCCCGTTCCAAGGGTTGGGCAGCACCGGTAGCGAAACCGTCGCCAACCACCTGCGCGAGGCCCCGTTTCTCGCCTTCCGCCGCCTGGTCGATCTCTGCATCGAGCACGAGGCGGCTTTCCTGCTCCTGGCGGGCGATCTTTTCGACGAGGAGGAATGCAGTGTCCGCGACCTGCTCCGCTGCCGCGACGAGCTGCAACGGTTGGCGGCAACGGGCATCGAGGTCTTCATCATCCACGGCAACCACGACCCGCTAGAGGGGCCCCGGCCGGTGGCCTGGCCCGAGAACGTCCATGTCTTCGGGAGCGAGGCGGCAGTCACCCTTCCGGTCGCCAGCCTGCCAGAGGTGACAGTGACCGGGATCAGCTACCGGACGGCCCGCGAATCGCGCAAACTGGCCCGGCAATACGTCTGTCCCGCCGAGCCCGGTTTCCACATTGCCATGCTCCATGCCGACGTGGGCGGCGACACGTCGAACAGTCTCTACGCGGCCTGTTCGGTGGAGCAGTTGCGCGCAGCGGGGTTCCCCTACTGGGCGCTCGGGCATATCCACGAACGGCGCACGTTCTCCACCGAGCCTTTCATCGCCTATCCGGGCAATATCCAGGGACGCAATCCCCGCGAGACCGGGGAGCGCGGCGCGCTTCTGGTCACGGCGGATACGACCACCAAGGAGGCCCGTGCCGAGTTCGTTTCCCTCCAAGCGGTGCGCTGGGAGACGCTGGAGCTCTCCATTGCGGGCTTGACGACCCTCGATGCACTCGAGAATGCACTGCTGGACCGCTGCGAGTCCGTGGCCGCCGCTTGCCTGCCCTCTTCGCTGGTGATCCGGGTCCGATTGACCGGGCGCGGGCCGCTGCATGCGGAACTGCTGCGCGAGGGGGCCAGCGGCGATCTGGTCGAGCGGCTGCGTTCGCACCAGCCCATGACCCCGCCCTTTGTCTGGCTGGAATCCCTGCAACTGGCCTGCGGCAGCGAGATCGATTTCGCCGCTCGGAAAGCAGGGGACGATCTGGCCGCCGAGGTTCTCCGCCAAGCGGACGCCCGGGTTGCTGATGCGGCCTGGTTCGAGGAGACCCTGGGTGGCCTCTGCCAGCACAACCGGGCCAAGAAGGCACTGACGGCGTTGTCCGCCGACCAGCTTGCCCAGTTGCTTCGCGAGGCGGCCGAACGGTGCGTCGAAGCCCTGGACGAGGAGGCCTGACCATGTGGATCGAGGGCTTCCGGATCGACGGCTTCGGGGTTTTCCACCAAGCCGAACTGCGCCCGCTCAAGCCGGGGCTGACGGTCTTGCTGGGCGACAACGAGGCGGGCAAGTCCACCACCCTCGACTTCTTCCGCACCCTCTTCTTCGGCTTTCCCCGCAAGAACGCGGCGGATCGGCGGCAGTACGAGCCTCTGGCTGGCGGCACGCTCGGCGGCTGCCTCTTTCTGCGGGATGGCGACCGCGTCATCACCCTGCGCCGGGCTCCCGGTAGCGGCGGCGGCACGGTCGCGCTTGTCGCCGCCGATGGCACGCCCTTGCCCGAGGCCGAGTTGGGGCGTCTCCTGGGCAGCATGACAGAGCCCTTCTTCCGCCATGTCCACGCCTTTGGCCTCGACGAACTCCAGATCGGCGGGAGCGACCGGGAAACTGTTCTCGCCCAGCTCTACGGAGCTACCAGCGGTGCCGGCAAGTCCCTGGCCGCTGCCGAACGGCTCTTCGAGAAGCAGATGGCCGACCGGTTCGCGCCGGGGGGACAGAAGCCCATCCTGAACGTGCAGCTCAAGCGGTTCGAGGAACTGGAGCTGGCCATCCGCGAGGCCCGGTCCCAGACCGCCGAATATACCCAACTGGAGGAACAGGCGAAGGGGCTGGAGGAGGAACTGCGGACCACCGCCGATGCCCACCGGCTCCTCCTCCAGCGCCAGCAGTTGCTACAGGCCGTCCACCAGCACTGGGGCGATTGGCTGGAACTGCTGGCGGCGGAGAGCCGTCTGGCCGAACTGCCCGGGGTTCCGCCGAACACGCCCACCGACCTGGAGGAGTTTGACCAACTGGTTCGCGACCTGCGGGCGGCCGAGGACGAGGCGGAGAGGCGGCGCGGGGAATTGGCCGAAGTCCGGGCCGAACTGACCGCCACCGTCGTCGATCCGGCCCTCCATGCCCAGCGGGACGAGATCCGCACACTGGCCCGGCAGACAGCCGAGTTCCGCTCCTCCACCCAACGTCTACCGGTCCTCGGGGCTGAAAACGCCCAAATGCAGACCGCCTTGGCCGCCAGCCTCCGCCAGTTAGGGCCGGGCTGGACCGAGGAACGGGTCCGCACCTGCGACCGCTCCCTGGCCAACCGCGAAGCCCTGCGGCAGTTCGCGGAGAGCCTGGCAGCGGATGCCCAGCGGCGCCGCGAAGCGGAGGCGGCTTGCCAGCGTTTGGCGGAGGCGACGGCCGCCGCCCAGCGCCGCCGGGAACAGACCGAAGCCGACCGGGCAGGCGCGGACCAAGCAGCCGCCCGATTCCCTGCCGACATCTGCGCCCCGCTGCGCCGCGAGCGCGACCGGCTGGTCCGCCTGGCCCAGGAGTTGCCCGATCTGCGACGCGACGGCGACCGGTGCCGCCAGGAAGCCGAAACCATCGCCAAGCGGATCGATCCCGCCTGGACGGCAACCCAACTGCCCGCGTTCGACACCTCCGCCGTGGCGGGCGAACGCATCCAGCAGGCGGTGGACCGCCTGGCCCGGGCCGAACGCGCGGTGGAGGACGGCGAACGGACGGTAGCCCAGCTTGAGGGACAGCGTGCGCATCTGGGCGAAGCCCCGGCCGAAGACGTGGCCGAACTCCGCCAGCATCTCCGAGGATTGAACCAGGCCCAAGCGGGCCTAGTTGCCGTGACCGAAGCCCCCCGGTTGCCCATCGTACCCCTGCTTGCGGTCGCCGCCGTGGTGATCGTGGTTCTCGCCCTGGCCGTGCATCCGGCGTTCTGGGGCGGGCTGGCCCTGTTGGTGCCCGCCTGGACCCTGCTGCGGCGTAGCGATCCGCAGAACCGCCAACCGGCTCTCCGGGAAGCAATCCGCAACCATGCCCTGGCCCTTGGCCTTGAGCCCGGGCAGCCGGACTTCGCCGACGCCGAGAAACGGATCGACCAGCTTGCCGTCCAGCAGCGCCGTGCTGGCGAACTGGATGAGAATCTGGCCGCAGGTCGCGCGGCTCTGGAGCGGGCTCGGGCCGAGCGGGAACCGGTTCTGGCGGCCTGGGCCGAACAGGTCCGGACGCTTGGCTTCTCCGCCACGCCCTCGCCCGGAACGGTTCAGCGTCTGTTCGCCACCATCGGGGAGGGGCAGCGCCTGCTGGCCGAGGCCAAGCGGCTGGAAACGGCGATCCAGACAGCCGAGAGCCAGCTGGCCGAGACATGGCGGCAAGTGACCTCCGCGAATCTGCTCGACCACGCCCCCGCCGGTTTCGCCGCCGATCTGCTCGACCAAGTCCTCGCCGCCGCCGCTGCCAGCGAGCAGCGTTGCCGCGAGGCCCAGAAGGCGTGCGACCAGGCCGCTTCGGCCAGCGCGGAAGCAGAGCGTTCCCTCGTTCAAGCGACGGCGGAACGGGATGCCGCTGGCAAGGCTTGCGACGAAGGACTCGCGGCCTGGGGTGAATGGCTGGCCGAACGGGGCCTCCAACCCTCCCTCGCCCCCGATACGGCCCGCGACGCCCTGGCCCTCCTCGACGGGTGCTGGGACCGACTCCAGGTCCTGGCCAAGCTCGCCGAGGAACGGGAACGCTGCCAGGCCACGTGCGCCGCGTTCCTGGCCCGCACCGAGGCGCTGCTGACCGCCCTGGAGCGTCCTGTCGTTCCCCCCGAACAGCGGGAAACCGCCCTGGAGGCCCTGGTGAAGGCCGTCGAGCAGAACGAGCGCCAGCAGGCCACCGCCGCGACCCTGCATCGCCAGGAAGGCAAGAGCAGACAGGTTCTGGCCCGGGCCGAGGAGCACCGGGAAGAGGCTGCTGCCGCGCTCGCCGCCGTGCTCACCCACCACGACGCGAAGGACGCCGGAGAACTCCGCGCCCGCATCCTGGTCGCCGCCCAACGGCAGGCGGAGACCGTTAGCCAAAGTCAGCTTCTGCGCAGCCTGAAGACCGTGCTGAGCACCGCCGACGAGGCCAGTGTGCGCAGTGTCTTTGCCGAGACCAAGCCGGAGGGATTGCCCGACGAGATCGCCCGGCTGGAAGCGGAGACCGGGGAGCTTCTGGAACAGGTGGAAGCCCTGCGCAACCAGCGCGCCGAAGTGGCCGAGCGCCGCCGGGTCCTGGCCTCGTCGGACGAGATCGCCCGGCTGCGCCAGGAGCAGGAGGCCGTCCGCACGGAAATGGACGCCATCGCCCAGGACTGGGTGCGGGCCGCCCTGGCCCAGCGGTTGCTGACCGACGCCAAGCGCACCTTCGAGCGCGAGCGCCAACCCGAGGTCCTGAAGGAGGCCTCGGCCTTCTTCCGCCTACTCACGAACGAGCGCTATGCCGGGGTCTTCTCGCCGTTGGGCAGCAATCGCGAACTGCTCGCCCAGCTTGCCGACGGACGGTTCCTGGCCCCCGACCAGCTCAGCCGGGGCACCGGCGAACAGCTCTATCTGGCGCTCCGTTTCGGGTTCCTGGCCGACAACGGCCGCAAGGGCACCTGTCTGCCGGTCGTCATGGACGAGATTCTGGTGAACTTCGACCCCGCCCGCGCCGCCGCCGCTGCCCGCGCCATCTCCCGGCTGGCGAGCACCCATCAGATTCTGTTCTTCACCTGCCACCCGGCCACGGCAGAACTGCTGGTCAACGAAGCCGGAGCCAACCAGGTGGTAGTCCGGGACGGGCAGTTCCTGACGGCGTAGCCGCCTACGGGTTGGCCGGCGCGTACTGGATGTGCAGGGCGAAGTCGTTGCAGGAGGCGCTGTCGCCGCCGCGGGCGCGGACGGCCTTCCAGACGGCCTCGCCGACCTCGGGGCTGTTGGCGGCCCCGAAACTGATCTCGTTGCGGTAGGCGGAACCGCCCTTGCCGTAGGCACCCTTGGCCACGAGCCGTGGTTCGCCGTCGATGGCGAGGGTGAGATCCTGGCCGTCGATCTCCAGCCGGTAGGTGTGGAAGCGGTCGGTGGTATCCAGATCCACCCGCTGGTCGCCGCTGTGATAGAGCTGGACACGGTCGGGATAGAGGCGCAGCCGGTCACCGGTCGCCCCGTCGCCGAAGATGACCGCATTCACCCCGGAGATCACCTTCACCTCGACCTCGAAGACCGCCTTGCCGCCGGGTTCCTTGCCCCAGGGGTAGTGGTAGTAGAGGTATTGGCCGGGGGCGGTGCCCCGGTCGGCAATCAGCAGGCCGTCGTCGCGGAGTTCGCGCACGACCTGCGCGCTGGTCCGTTCCGAGGTCCACGGGCCCTGCGGCAAGGCGCTGGCCACGTAGTCGACCGGCCAATCGGGAGCTTGGTCGGCGGGAGCGGGAGCAAGGGTGAACGCCAGTTGGTTCGTCCCTTGTTTCAGACAGGCCGGATCGACGGGGAAGTCAAGCCAATTCTTGGTCCGGACCGGGAGCCCGGCAAGCTGGCCGTTCACGCGGAGCGAGAGACGTTGCGGATCGCCCAATCCCGGCACCTCCACGCAGGCGGTGACGGTAGGGACCAGACCGGCCTGGCGGGGAGCGGCGAGGTCCTCGCCCACCAGGAGCGTAACGGTGGTCTCCTCGCCGGTCTTGAGCGGCAGGCCGTGACCGGGCATTAGGCTGGGGATGGCGCGCAGGGAGTCGCTGTCCTTCAGATAGCTGCCGGGACGACCGTCGCGACTGCTGACGAAGTAAAGCTTCTCGGTGCCCTGCAGAGCTTCGAGCGAGCCGATTTCCTGCCACTGGGGCCATCTGGGGCTGAACTGGTTGAAGGTGTAGAGGCCATGCACCCCGGCGAACCAGGCGTTGGTGGCGCGGGCGCGGTAGCCGGGGGCCGAATTGCGCCGGAAGCGGGTCTCGCCCCGGATGCGCGACTCGCTCAGCCCAGCGTAGGCGGCGACCCCGTACTGCCTGGCCAGGGCAACGGTCCAGTCCCAGTCATGGAAGCGGAAGTAGCCGGTGGTGATGAGCAGGTCCACCGTGCCATCCTTGAGCCATTGCTCCACATCCAGGCCGATGCCCTGGCTGAACTCGGTGGAATCAGGCACCCGGATGGCGACCAGGATCGGACGGCCCCGGCGGCAGCCCACGGCCTCGGTCATGGCCCGCACGCGGCGCATGAACTCACTCAGCATGGCCCGCTCCTCGGGGCTGGCCTGGCCGCCCTGGGCAGTCTCCGGGAAGTAGCAGAGATGGCGAAAGTAGTCCAGCTCGATGCCGTCCACGTCGTAGTTCGTGCAGACCTCCTCGATGTAGCGGAAGGCGAGGTCGCGGATTTCCGGGACGGCGTAGTTCACCGAACTCCAGCGCCCAAAGGGCGTGCGTTTGGTCGGCTCGCCCACCAGCCACTCGGGGTGCTCCGCCTTGAGCGGGGGGAAAAGCAGGAAGGGCTGGTCGGGGCGGTGGGCCACATCGTGGGTGTCGTTCATCCGCATGGCCCAGAACGCCTCCATGCCGTGCTGGTGCGCGTAGTCCACCACCAGCTTGAGACAGTCCGCGCCCTGGGCGATCAACTCGCCGGTCACGTTCCGCTTGGCGGGCTGGATACCGTAGTCGGCCCCCTGGCGGGTAAGGACTGTGCCCACCTTGGTGTCGTGGGTGAAGAAGCTGAACCCGGAGCTGATCGTGCAGTAGGAGATGCAGTCCACCTGGGTCCCCGCCAGGGCGGTGGTGCGCTGGTCGAGGAACGCCTGCGGGGTCAGTTCGGCGTCGCGGGGGTAGTAGAGGGCGTCGCACCCGTCGTTGTTGGCCATGATGCGGCGCTGGCGGAAGGCCAGATCGTGCCGCTGGGCCCGGAGTTCGTCGAGCCCCAAGGGAGCGGCGGTGGCGGCAGTAGCGATGGAGACCAGCACGGTCATCGTCCAGAACCTGCGTGGCATGAATGAGTTCCTTGCGGCAGAATGAATGGGAGGACGCGGTAGACTACATGGCCATCCCGGCAGGCGCAAATGGCTCCCGACCTCTGATATTTCACTTGCCATGTCTGTTGGAGGGAATATGCTTGGGAGCCAACTGGTAATGGAGACCGCGATGCGAACGACCATTATTCTCAGTGTTTGCGCACTGCAAGCTTGGAGCCAGGGCACGATGCAGCAGGAATTCGTGGCGGAAGGTCGGGACCTCGGCTTGGTGGCGGAAGCGCCCGCTGTCTGCGAGCCGCGGGCAGGATATGTGGAATGCCGGGGCCTGGGCACGGTCTACGCCAGACGGACGGGACTGGGCGAAGGGGACTTCCGGGTGACGGCCTCCTTGCGCCTGCACCGGTTCGGACACACCGCCGCCACCTGCCAGCTCGGGGTTTCCCACTTCGGCTTCGATGGCAGCGACAACCGCCTCTTCCTCAGCCGCGGCTGGTTCGGCAACGAGGCCACCCTTCTGCCCCCGGCCAGCAAATGGCTCCGCGACAAGGAGTGGTTCACCTTCGCGGCCACCCGGACCAACGGCATTCTGAGCATCGAACTGAACGGGCAGGAAGTCCTGCGCCGCGAAGTGGGCAACGACGCGGTGGGACGCTTCGGCTTCCGTCCCTGGCGGGCCACGCTGGACATCCGCCAGTTCGCGGCCAGCGGCAATCTCCTTCCCCTGTCCACCCAGTCGCCGGGACACGATCTGCCGGTGCTTGATCTGGCCGATTCCGCCCATCAGGTGGTGGTGGACCGCGAGCCGGGCCAGTACCTGGGTCATCCCAACACCATCCTCCTGCCCGACGGACACACCATCCTCTGCGTCTACCCCAAGGGACACGGCAAAGGCGCCATCGTCTACAAGCGGAGCGAGGATGGCGGCAAGACGTGGTCGGACCGCCTGCCGGTCCCCGAGAACTGGGCAACATCCCTGGAAACGCCCACCATCCATCGGCTGATCGACCCGGCGGGGGTCGAACGGCTGGTGGTCTTCTCCGGGCTCTATCCGATCCGCCGGGCCCTCTCCCTGGACCAGGGCAAGACCTGGTCGCCGCTGGAACCCATCGGCGACTTCGGGGGCATCGTGGCCATGGGCGATGTGGTCCGCCTGAGGAATGGCAATTACGCCGCTTTCTTCCATGACGACGGACGCTTCCTCCGCAATGCGGGACAGCGCGGGGTGTTCCATGTCTACCAGACCCTCTCCGCCGACGGCGGCGTCACCTGGGGCGGACCCCGTTCCATCGCCTCCCTCCCCTATGCGGACCTCTGCGAGCCCGGAGCCGTGCGCTCGCCCGATGGCGGTACGCTCACCCTGGTCCTGCGGGAGAACTCCCGCCAGTTCAACTCCTTCGCCATCGCCACCACCGACGAGGGCGAAACCTGGAGCGACCCCCGCGAGCTGCCAGCCGCCCTCACTGGTGACCGGCATCGGTTCGCCTATGCGCCCGACGGTCGGCTGGTGGCGGTATTCCGCGACACCACCCGCGAATCGGTCACCCGCGGCGATTTCGTGGCCTGGGTCGGCACCTACGCGGATCTGGCAAACGGCACCGACGGGCAATACCGGATTCGTCTGATGGACAACACCCACGGACTCGACTGCGGCTATCCCGGCCTCGAAATCCTGCCTGACGGTACCTTTGTCGCCACCACCTACGGTCACTGGACCGAGGGCGAGCAACCCTACGTCGTGGCGTCGCGGTTCACGCTTGCCGAGTGCGACCGGCTGCTGACGCCCCAACCCCGCCATATGCTGGTCTTCAAGAACCAGCTCGACGGCTATCCGAACCACCGCATTCCCTCCCTCGTCGTGACCCATTCCGGCACCCTCCTGGCCATCTGCGAGGGGCGTGGACTCCAGGCGGGGACCCACGGCGACATCACCGGCAACCATCTCGTGCTCAAGCGTAGCAGCGATGGCGGGGCCACGTGGGGCCCGCTGGAAGTCATCCGCCAGGAAGCGGGCAACAGCCTGCTCGGACCCTGCGCCGTGGTCACGAATACGGGCCGGATCGTCCTCGTGTACCATCGCTACCTGCCCGGCACCACCGAGAACAACGCTGCCGAGGGGCTGGAGGGGCCGTTGGTCGTGGGGGTGTTCGTGATCGTCAGCGACGACCATGGGAGAACGTGGAGCGAAGCTCGAGACATCACCGCCAACGCCAAGCAACCCACCGGCTGGACCGGAATCCTCACGGGCCCCGGAATTGCCATCCAGAAACGGCGCGCGCCGCATGCGGGCCGCATCGTGGTTCCCTGCGCCCATGGCCCGGTGGGCAAATGGCACTGCTACACGATCCATAGCGACGACAACGGGGAGACCTGGCAACTCGGCGGCGAGGTCCCGGACCCCCTCGGCAACGAGTGCCAGGTGGTCGAACTGACCGACGGTCGGCTCATGATCAACACCCGCAGCTATCGCCAGAAACACTGCCGCGCGGTGATTCTCAGCACGGATGGCGGCGAGACCTGGTCAACCATGCAGGACGAACCCGCGCTGCCCGAGCCGGTCTGCCAGGGCAGCATCCTGCGCTATTCCGATCCGCTCGACGGCGAACCGAGCCGCCTGCTCTTCGCGAATCCCGCCCATCGCAGCCAGCGGGAACGGGGTACCGTCCGCCTGAGCCTTGATGAAGGGCAGACCTGGTCCGCCAGCGCCTTGCTGATGCCGGGCTACTATGGCTATTCCTGTCTCACACGGTTGCCCGACGGGCAGATCGGCTGCCTCTACGAAACCGCAGGCTGCGGCGAGACCCGCTTCGCGTCCTTCCCCCTCGCCTGGCTGGAGCACCGGTTGCAGTAGTCGCGACCGCGACGGCAGGACTCGCGCGTTCGTCGAACGCGCGACTACCTGCCTGGTATGCTCCTGGCAGGCGGGACGCCTGCGCTACGGGTCGGTGCTGGATCAGCTCTCGGCGGAGGCGTTCTCGGCCTCTTCGAGGGACTTCAGGCATTCCATCATCGCGAAGATCTCATAGGGCTTCTCGATGACAGCGGCAGGCTGGTTGGGGGCGACGCGCTGGAGAATCTCGCGCCGACCGTGCCCGCTGCAGATGATGACGCTGACGTCGGGTTTGATGGTCCGCAGCATCGCCCAGGTCTCGATCCCATCCATGCCGGGCATGGAGAGGTCGAGAATGACCCGTTCGTAGAGGTCCGGGCTCTCGGCAAAGGCGGCGACCGCCTCGTTGCCGTCACGGGCGCAGACCACGGAGAAGCCGAGACGTTCGAGGATGCGGCGCCCCACGTCCCGCACCTGGTCCTCGTCGTCGGCGAAGAGGATCGTGCCGACGCCGGTCCAGGAATCCAGTCCGACCTTCGCGGCCGGAGCGTTCTCGGCTCCGTCGATACCACCGTCGCCCTTCTTGGCCATGGCAAAGGGGAAGATCGCCCGGAAGGTGGTCCCCACCCCGAGCTGGCTGCGCACGCGGATCGCGCCGTGGTGGCCGCGCATGATTCCGGTCACAGCGGCCATGCCCAGCCCGCGGCCGGAGAACTTGGTGGTGAAGAAGGGCTCGAACACGTGCCGCATGGTGTCGTCGCTCATGCCGCAGCCATTGTCGGCCACTTCGAGGTACACGTAGCTGCCCGGCATGAGTTCCTCGCCGCCTTCATACTCGGCCAGCAGGTCGGTAGTGCAGTCCACCGTGCCCGTGCGCAGGATGATGTCCCCGCCAGCATCCCCCACGGCATCGGCCGCATTCATGATGAGGTTGAGGACCACTTGCTCGATCTGGCTGGCATCGCCGTGCATCGTCGGGGCGTCCTGGCTCAGTTCGAAGAGGACCCGGGCCTTGGCGGAGATGCTGCCGCGAACCATGGCATGCACGTGCTCGATCACTTGGTTCAGGTTCACGTCGTCGAGGAGAATGGTGCTCTTGCCGGCATAGGCGAGCATCTGTTTGCAGAGGTTGGCCGCGCTACGGGCGGCCGCCATGATGTCGGCCAGGTAGTAGCTCACCCGTTCGTCGTCGCGGGCGCTCTCCATGGCCAGGTCCGCGTTGCCGAGGATGCCCACCAGCAGATTGTTGAAGTCGTGGGCGATGCCACCGGTAAGGACGCCCAGGCTCTGCAGGCGCTGTCGGTGCTCCATGCCGCGCTCGTTGCGCCGCCGCTCCTCCTCGGCCAGCTTGCGCTGGGTCAGATCCACGAAGGAGAGAATGACCGGCCACCCCTCCTCGTCGGGAATCCGGGCGATGCAGATGTTGACCTCGATGTCATGGCCGCCGAGCGTCTTGAGGGGGACGTCGCAGGAGTAACGCTGCGCCCCCTCGTAGACGGCAGTCAGCATGTTGCCCAGGGGCAGCAGGCTGTCCTTGATGGCCACGCGGTCCAGGTTGGCCAGCAGGTGCTTGGCGCTATCGGCCTCGAAGAGACGGATCGCCGCGTCGTTGGCCCCGATGGAATCGGCCAGACCCCAGAAATGCTGCACGTCGTCCGGGTGGCTCTGGAAGAAGACAGCGGGGTCCACGTTGGCCGAGCAGACGAAACGCGCCATTTCCTTGCGCAGGTTCGACCAATCCTGCTCGATGATGCCGATGGGCGAGTTGGTGAAGAGCGAGCGGAAACGCTGTTCGCGCCGCCGGATGGCTTCCGCCGCCTCGCGCCGTTCGGTGATGTCGTAGTGGGTTCCCAGCATGTACCGGGTACCGTCGGGGCGCAGTTCGGGGCTGAGCTGCCCGTAGGCGTGCAGCCAGATCCAGCCACCGTTCCTGCCCCGCACCCGGAGCTCGCACTCGTAGCGGTCCGTCTCGCCCTTGAGATGGCGGCGGCGGGTGTCGCACGCCTGCCGCCAGTCGTCGGGGTGGGCGATGCGGGACAGATCCAGTTCGGGGGCGTCGAGGCTCAGTTCCTTGGCTTCGTAGCCAAGCAACAGGGGCCAACTGATGTCGTGGATGAAGGCATCGGTGCTGCAGTTGTACTCCCATACCGCCAGCCGGGCGGAGGCCTCGGCCAGACGCAGCCGTCCCTCGCGCAGTTCGACTTCGGTGCGGCCCTGCTGCCAGCGGTACACGAACCAGGCACTGGCCCAGCCGCCCAGCAGGCAGCAGAGCAGCACGCCCAACCGACCGAAGATGGCGTGGGCAGGGACCTGCATGGCGAACGCCTCGAAGAAGTCCAGAGGCTCGACGGCGATCGCGTAGGCGCTTTCCTGCAACACGATGACGTAGTAGGTGTCGGCCACCCAGTACAGCGCGGCCACCACACAGGCGACCACGATCACCTTGGCCAGCATCGCGCTGCCGTCATTGTCTCGTTTGCTCATTCCGCCAGTCATCTCCTGCTAGACGACAACGCACCAGGATCGCAAGCGCACCTGACATATCAAACCTACCTGCGGTTTTGCCAAGGGCAACCCGGGAACCCGCGATTCGGGAACCGCCCCCATATATGCGCAGGCAAGAATGGCAATTATACGCGGACTGGACCGGGCCGCCAACCCCTGACTAGGCCGAAACCGAGCGGGTCTGGGCGAACAGCCACGGCAAGAGCCCGGGTTCCCGGCTGGCTGGCGTCCAGCTATCGTGGCCGGTTCCCGCATACTCGGTATAGCGCGCGTCGCCCCCAGCGGCCCGGACGGCGGCCACCATGTTGCGCGACCGGGTCACCGGCACCACGGTGTCGTTCGTGCCGTGGAAGGCCCAGACCGGGAGACCGACCAGGCGCCGGGCCATGCTCTCGTCCCCGCCGCCGCAGATGGGAACGGCCGCCGCGAACAGCTCCGGCTGGCGGCAGGCCAGATCCCAGGTCCCATACCCGCCCATGGAGAGCCCCATCACGTAGACCCGGTTGCGGTCCACGTCCGGCAATTCCAGCATCTGGGCGATCAGGGCCAGCAACAGCGCCACGGGGGCGGACGGGACCTCCGGGAACTCGTGCTGGGGAGCGGCCCAATCCCGCTCCACCCAACGCTGCCCCGGCGGACACTGCGGCGCGACCACGTGGCACGGGAACTGGTCCCGGACAGCCGGTTCGGCAAACCGCCGGACGACATGGCGCAGTTGGGCCTCGTTGTCGGTCCCCCGTTCGCCCGCCCCATGCAGAAATACGACCAGAGGCTGGGGAGCGGAACCCGGACCGGGCAGATACCGGTAGGCCAGCGAACCCGAAGCGGCATGGAACTCGCGGGGGACAAAGAGGGAATCGGACATACTCAGTTCTCCGAGGGCAAACGGAACCGGCACACGCGCCCGGCCGCGTCGGCAACGACCAACTCGCGGTCAAGGGCAAGAACATCCACCAACGGTGTCCCGAGGTCGGAACGGGCCACGACCCGCCCGGTCCCCGAGAGCACAACAACCTGGCCTTGCTGGGTAATGGCAGCTACCTGCGGGCCGCGGCTCGTGGGCAGGGACACCAAGCGGACCGGGGGCGAACCCAGATCGGTCCGCCAGAGCCGTTCCCCCTGGGCGTCGAAGGCATAGACGCTCTGGTTCAGCGAAGCGCCGACGAACTCGTCGCGGCCATCGCCATCCAGGTCGAGGGCGAGCACGCTCACCACTTCGTCGCCGGTGTTGTAGCTCAAGAGCGGCTTGCCGTCATGGGAATAGTAACGGATGCAGCCATCGCCCGCGCCGAAGATCACGCCGCGCGTCCCGTCGCCAGCGAAGTTCCCCACCGCCACGTCGCGGCAAATGGGACCGAAGGAAGCCTTCCACTGCGGCAGGCCCTGGCCGTTCAGCACGCTCACCCAGTAGTAGTGGGTCCCGCAGACCACTTCGGCCTTGCCATCCCCGTCCAGATCAGCCACCACGCCGGAGCGGGAGGCATGGACCGACTCGTAGTTCCATAACTCTTCGCCAGCACCCGAGAAGGCGTAGAACCGCCAGTTCTCGCCGCCGCACACCACCTCGGGCTTGCCGTCGCCATCGAGATCGCCCGTGCGCACCAGATTCACGGACGGGGGACTCCGGTAGTACTTCAACTCCCGCGACCAGCGTTCCGCGAAGTCCGCCCCCAGCACCGTCAGCCAGTAGTCGCGCCGCCCGACGACGACCTCTTCGCTGCCGTCGCCGTCCAAGTCGGCCACGGCCACGTCGTTCACCGCGCCACCGAACCGGGTCGTCCGTTGTACCTGCCCGGTAGCCGGATCGAGGGCCAGGAGATCGCCGCCTCCGGTCCCCACCAGCAATGCGTCGCGGCTGGCCGCCAAACGGGTGATGTCGTAGGCGACGGTGGTCTCCCCTTCCGGCGCACTGCCCACCACATGCAGTTCCGCCAGATAGACGGCCGTGCCGGGATGGGGGGTCAACTCCACGCGGACCGCCGTGGCGGTGCCGGTTCCCGTCACTTCATAATCACGGGGCGAACCCCAAGAGGGATGGGGACCTTCGTCCCGCAGGGAACCGAAGGCGCGCCGGTCCTGCCGGAAATCGTCGTTGCTCAGCGAGACCTCCGCCGCCGCCAGCCGGTAGGCGGTCTGCTTGCTGGAGGTCTCCGCCCACCATGCCTTCCAGGCCACCCGCGATACCGTCACGGGCCCCGCGAAGTGAATGGTCAGGGCCACCCTGCGGTCGGGCTCGAACACCAC
>QKCY01000541.1 GCA_003245525.1 Victivallales bacterium
CAAGGTCTGCCTGGAGGGCTGGTGGCAACCCTATTCCCCGCACCAGCCGCACATGCTGTTCTCCCTCAGCAAGAGTTTCGTGTCCGCCGCCATCGGGATCGCGGTGGGGGAAGGACACCTTGCGGTCACGGACAAGCTGGCCGGCTTCTTCCCCGACTACGCCGACTGCATCACCGACGACCGGATGCGGGATATGACGCTGCACGACCTGCTCTGCATGTCCTCGGGCCATGCCACCTGCGCAGCGGGCGCGATGCGCAGCGATCCGGACGGCGACTATGTCCGGGGCTTCCTGGCCTCCACTCTGACCTATACGCCAGGCACCCGCTTCTGCTACAACTCGGGGGCCACCTACATGCTCGCCGCCGTGATCCGGAAGATCACCGGCCTGAACGTGCGCGAGTACCTCCAGCCCCGCCTCTTCGACCCCCTCGGCATCGCCCCCGGCATCTGGGAATCCTGCCCCAAGGGGACCAATTTCGGCGGCTGGGGCCTGTACCTGGCCACCGAGGACATCGCCAAGTTCGCCAACCTGGTTCTGAACCAGGGCAACCACAACGGCCAGCAGCTCATCCCCGCCGACTACCTGGCTGCAGCAACCAAGCAGCAGTCGGACAACTCCATGAACGAGCCCCCCGACTGGAAGCTCGGCTACGGCTACCAGTTCTGGCGCTCGCAGCACGGCTTCCGGGGCGACGGTGCCTGCGGCCAATACGCCATCGTCGTCCCCGAGCAGGACCTCGCCATCGCCATCACTTCCTGCCTGGAGAACATGCAGAACGTCCTGACGATTCTGTGGGACCATCTCATCCCCGCCCTCGGGAACGCCCCCCTCCCCGCGAACGCGGCGGCCCACGAGAAGCTCCTCGCCGCCGCCGCGAACCTCTCCATGCCTGTTATGCCTGGTGATGCCCGCCGCCCCGTCCCGCGCTCAACCTTCGACTTCCAGGCCAACCCCGCCGGCATCCGCTCCCTCTCCGTCGAAGTCGGCGAGAACGAATGCGCCCTCACCTTCCACACGGGCCGGGGCATCGAGCAGCTCCGCG
The DNA here is from genome assembly GCA_003245525.1 of Victivallales bacterium. Taxonomy (GTDB): domain Bacteria; phylum Verrucomicrobiota; class Lentisphaeria; order Oligosphaerales; family Lenti-02; genus Lenti-02. The sequence goes on from QKCY01000541.1 coordinate 1,047, forward strand.
CCGGCTTCGGGAGCCACCGCGTCGGCACCTTCCAACTCACCGACCCCATGCCCCACCCCACCGCCGCCAGCGCCGCCTGGGTCGCCGAGGACATCCTCGAAATCCAGTCCTTCTGCCTCGACGGCACCTACCGCGACACCTACCAGATCCGCTTCAACGACCCGGTTCATCCCCTGAAACGAACCATGCGCTGCTCCCTCCTCCGCCCCGCCATGGCGGAACTAGTGTTGGCGTAGCACGTCATTTCCAACGCCACCGGTCGGTATGGCGCCCCAGTACCAGGGCCGACGTTCAGTGTAGCATCCCATTCCCAGCGCCACCGGCGCGGCACATACCAGCCCAGGGTGCGAGCCCTGGGTCTGGGCACGAAACCGAGAGGAGAGCCCTGCAAGGGCGACACATGCAACCGTCCCTTAGCGAAAGGGATTATGTGTCGCCCTTGCAGGGCTCTGCTGTGGCGAACGCGGTACCCAGGGCTCCCCTTTGCTTCGCTCTGGGCGCCCGTGCCGCGCCGTTGGCACTGATGCCGTTCGCCGCCCCTCCAGGGAGGTCGGCGGAGGCAGCAGCACGAGGCCCCGCAGGCGGCGGAGTATCGTATCCCCAGGCGCGAGCCTGGGCATACGGGAAGGCAGAAGGACGAGCCCCTTCCCCAACGCGCTAGCCTCGGCTCGGAAATCCCCATCCCCCTCCCTTGCATGGCTGCGCCAAAGGGGTACCGTGTTTTGGGTGCTTCTCTGACCCCCACCAGCAAGAGGTCACCGGGGTAGGAAGACAAGGTGCGCGCAAGCGAAGGGAGGGATTCTCCAGATGAACGTCTGTCCCAAGTGTGGCTCAACCAAGATCGTCGATGATGATTCCCCCTTCATCGGTTGTCCCGGCTACAAGTGCAGGGGCTGTGGCAAGAAGCTCGCGCGCGACAAGAAGAGCGGGAAGCTCGTGTTCGCCATGGTGGGGTTCTCCTGTGCCTTCGCCGGTTCAGTAGTTCTGCTTGTAGTGGTGGCGCTGGCGATGGCCAATACCACCGCTGATGCTGCTTCGTATCGGGCGATGCGCTCAGCAGGCAGGCTGTGTGGGTTCATTCTTGCCGGGTGTATCATCCTGTGCGTCGCCTGCCTGTACCGCGCGGTACGGGCAGCGCTCGTTCTCTCCCGCCCCGAACCGCTGCGCAAATGACGGGTGATCGGCACCCCCTGTGAGGCTACGGACCCGTCGGCGCAGGCCGCAAAGCCACGGGTTCAGCGCGGAGAGGAGAGACGGGCATTCCGATCTGGGCGAGCGTAGAATGCGCCGGTCGCGAAACCGTCGTCTGCGATGAACCGTACGCCCAAATGGACCTCGTCAATCTCCGTCACCACTACGGAAACGCCATCCAACCCGCCGTTGAGCCGTGGCCGGACCGGACGCAGGAAGGGAATGCGGTCCGGCTCTGTGATATCTACGTTCGACGGGACAATGGCTTCCGAGCCCTCGCAGAGGGCGGCAGAGAGGGATGGACTTCCGAGCCCTCGCAGAGGGCGGCATATCGTAGCCCCAGGCGCGAGCCTGGGGGCCTGGTAGGGGGGAAGCATGAGCCCTCGCAGAGGGCGGCATATCGTAGCCCCAGGCGCGAGCCTGGGGGCCTGGGTAGGGGGGAAGCACGAGCCCCCGCAGGTGGGCGGCATATGCCTTCCTGGTCCCCATTATTCCAGAACGTCACCTTCCCCGTCTCAGACCAGCAGGCGGGACGCCTGCGCCACGGTGGGCTGGGGTATGTCGCCGTCCTGCGGGGGCTCGTCTCCCATTCGCCCTGCCGCTCCCCAGGCTCGCGCCTGGGGCTACGATATACCGCCCCCATACGGGGGCTCGGGAGGCACCAGAACCCGGTAACACTACCATGCTACCATGCCGCCATGCCCTATGCGGCTACTCCGTAGTGCGCAGGAGGAACAGGCCGTCGCGTTCGCCGAGGTCGAGGGTGTCGCCGACGGGTTGGCCGTTGTTGGCCGTGGTGTCCTGCGTGGGGGAGCCTTGGAGCCACCGGAAATGGCCGCCGGGAACCAGGCTTGCCAGGGGGATCTGCACGGGATGGTAGCTGGCGTTGGCCACCACCAGGCCGTGCTCGTATTCCCGCCAGACCACTTCGGCTCCGGTATGGGCGGAGAGGCCCTCGATCCAGACGTCCTGGTCGCCCTCAATCTCGAATTCGAGGTCCACGGTGGGCGTCGCCACTTCGCGGAAGGCGAAGGTGGAGGTGAAGGCGTCGCGTCCGACCCAAGTCATATGCCGGATGGGTTTGCTCCGCCGCTCGGGCTCGCCGGCCTGCGCGACCCGCACATCGGCCCAGGCGGAGTGATCCGTGGTGGCGTTGTCCCGGGGACCGCAGTCGGTGACAAAGCGCAGGGTTACCCGCTGGCCAGCCCACGTAGCCAAATCCACCTCGCGGTCGGCCCAGGCGAAGGCCTTGTAGTTCTCGGAGAACACCTCTTGCCAGGGAGTCTCCCCGACCCGCACGAGAACCCGGAACACGACGCCATCGCTCCGTTCCGGCGACAGCGGTCCCATGCCCATAGCGAAGCGCAGCACCGCCCGCTGGGGCAGGTCCACATCCCGCTCCCAGAAGGTGTAGCCCACCCCCTGCTTCCAGGGCGGATGGCACAGGTAGGACTCCCGTGCCTCGCCACCCACACCACGCTGCCGGAAGTAGCTCACCGACGCCCCGGATTCCGGGTCCATCTCCCGTTCTTCGCCGCCCCGGAGACAGAAGCCGCTCGCTGGCGGAGTCTCGGGCCGGATCAGGGACCAAGGGGAACGGCCGATCCCGCACCAGGCCAGACGCGGCATCGCTTCCGGGTAGCCCGGTCGACTCTGTCCGCGCAGGGTGAGCGTCACCAGCAAATCCGGCCCAGCGCAGGGAACGCCCGGCAAAGTGAACACCAGATTCCCGTCCGCCTCGGCTCCGCGCAGCCGGATCGCTCCCGCCTCCGGGGCGATCTCCACTTCCTGACCGTTCAGGCGCGCCGCAATCCCCGCCAGGTCCGGCAACCGGTTCGGTTCCCGCGTGGCCAGATGCTGGGCCGAACCCAAGGGCTTGCCCAGCCACGCGACGCGGTGGTCTGTGCCCTGCCAGAGTTCGTCCCAGATGGGGAATGGCTGCCCCTTCTCGGCGGGCGGCGGGAAGCTGTAGCAGACGGCGGCATTGGTGAAGAGCGCCGCCGCCAGAACCAGGCGATGGCGGCTGAACGGGATGTCGGGGGTGATCCCCTCGCCGCCGTCGATGAACTTGTGGTTCACGTAGTTGAACACCGGCGGACGAGCCGCGAGGTCCCAATACGCATGCCGGTTCAGCCCGCCGGACCAATCCTCGACCGCGAAGTCGTTCAGCGTGGGCCACCCCTCGCTCTCGATCCCGTTGAGCACCCCGAAGCCCCGCTGGTGGTTCGGCCCATGCCCGTCGGCCATGATGAGCCGGTCCTCGCCCAACTCCTGGCGCAGCTTGGCGAGGAACTGGTATACGCCAACCCCGTAGGTGTTGATGCCGCCGAACTCCCCGCCATCCATCCGGCCGTCGGCATCCATGTCCGGCCCCCGTCTGCCCTTGCCGAGATGCTGGAAGGAGAGCACGTCGAACTCCAGACCGTCGAAAGCCGCCAGACGCCCGTCCGGGCCGAACTCGTGCCCCAGATCAGCCACCAGAGCGTCCGCGCACTGCCGGCCCTGCGCGTCCTTGGGGCAACGGGTCGAGAAGTTGTAGAACCAGAGCAGATTGCTCCGCTTTCCCCACGGTCCCTCGGTCATGTGGGCGGCGGCATAGGCCTTGCCTGCGGGCAGAGCCAACGGGCTCGTGCCAAAACCAGCCCGACGCACCCGCAACACCTTCCGTTCCAGGTCGATCCCCAGCAATTCCACCTGTTCGGATTTCGACCAGTCAGGACGCCCCTCGGCATCGAGCAGACACAGCCCGATGTCCTCGTTCTTGTCCTGGTAGCGCCCCATGTTGAGGCGGAAGAGAGTCGGATCGGCCACCGGCAGTTCGCATTCCCCCTCCACCGCCGGGACGTCGGCCGTAATCGTGGTGCCGTTGAAGTAGAGCCAATGACCGGCGAAGAAAGCACCCCGGATATCGCGCGGATCACGGGAATTCCCGTTGTAGTGCAGCAGGACGGCTTCGTTGGGATGGGCGGCCTTGAACTGGGTGAAGTTGGGAGCGTTGCGGGTCGAGCGCCCCGGCAGTTCCTCGTCCAGGCACTTGCCCATGATGCCCTGCAACCGGCTCATCTGCGCGTCCCAGTTCTCGTAGGAGACGCGCGGGTTCGCCGACATGCCCTCGGCCACCCGGAAGAAGAAGGCGCGCGGCCATTCGTCGCGGAGGATGTCCAACTCCTCCAGCCGGGGACCAGCCAACCCCCACGCGGCAACCACCGCCCAACTAGCCAGGAATACACGTCGAACCATGCGCCCTCTCCTATTCGGGGACAACATTGAGCGAAATCGTGACCTTCACCCCAGCCTGGTCGAAACGGCGCTGGGCAGCATAGAGCATCGCGTAGGGGGAACGGTAGAGCCTGGGCATGCTGGTGGGGAGCAGGCGGTAAAGGGCGTAGCCCAGATACTGGGCCCGCTCGTACAACCGCAGTTCGCCCACCGCCAACTGAACCACCTGGTGCTCCGGGAAACGCACGTTCAGTTGCTCGCGAACCCGCTCCTGGGCGACAAGATCCTCGATCCGCGCCCGGGGCAGGACCTGCCCCGTGGACGGAACCACGAGGAACGAGGCGTCCTCCCGCTGCAGTTCCACCACTTCGGGAACGGTCTGCACCAGCAGCGTCCGCCAGCCCGCCGACTCGGCATACTCCGCGAAACCCACGACCTGTAGATCCGCTGGCAGCTTCTGCCAGGATGCCAGCAAGCCAGGGACATCATCCCGACTGCGCAGCCAGGCATTGCGCCATTTGAGCCGGACATGCCAGAACCGGACGTCCTTCTCGCTGAACACACGGGGATCCCCTGTCGCCCGGATACCCTCGACTCCCGGCAGGTTGAGATCGGCCCCCAGTCGTTTCGCCAGGGCGAGGGCCTCCTGCTCCTGACCCGGCTCGCCGCCCTCGGCCGCCAAGGCGAAGGCTGCCGCCAGACGACGCGCTGCCACCTCGCCGGGCTCGTCCGCGGTAGCCAGCAACCGGCAGGCATGCTGGAGACGCAGATCGCAGATCTGGTCCTGCACTTGCGCCAGGTCCACCATACCCCCGGTCTTCAGGCCACAGACAAACAGATCCCGCCAACCATCCATCCGGAAGGGAAACAGCTCCGTCTCGCGGAGGAAGAAACGCAGGGCCTCCTGGTCCCGTCCCAGCCGCGACATCGCCCGGCCAATCTGCTTGTTCAGATGCGCGTAGTCCGGCTCCATCTCCCAAGCCTTGGCCAAATGGGGCAGAGCCAGTTCCGGCTTCTGCAACTGGTTGTTCGCACAGATGCCGGCAAAGGCATGGGTCCGCACATCCCAGGGCTCGATCTCGGTCGATTCGGCGAAGGCGGCGTAGGCCGTCTCGCCCAGTCCGGCGCTCTCGGCCAGCGTCGCCCGCCGGAACAGGGATCCCCGCCAGACCTCGCTCACGGTCAGGGCACTCCCCAGGACCACGGCCAGCACCGCCAGCACCCCTTGGGCCGCCAACCGCCCCCCCGAGACCGCCGTCAGCCGGACCGGCAACCGCCACCGCAACAGCAGTCCCGCGAAGAGCACGGCCAGCAGGCTGTTGGGCGGCATCACCAGCGGCTTGTCCAACATGCCGTGCGCATAGAGCACGAAGGCGGAGAAATGACAGGCCCGATGGACCGGCCGGGCACCGGGGCCAACGGCAAAGATCGCGAAGGCGATGAGCGCCGCCCAGGCCAGGGCAGCTGGAATGCCCAACTCGGAGGCCATGCGCAGCAGCTCGTTGTGGGGATGCTCGGTGACGTCCGCCGCCACCCGGCGGGACAGATGGGCAAGCGAACGCCGCCCCGCGTACTCCCGCCGGAAATTGCCCGGCCCCACGCCCAGGAACGGACGATCCACCACCATCTTCAGCACACCTGCATAGAGCGGAGGACGGATGTCCTCGGCCATCTTCGCCGCCAGTTTCCCCCGCACCAGGAAGCCGCCTGCCGCGACGAGCACCACGCCGAGCACCGCCGCCAACCAGCGCCATTTGCCGGGCAGTCTGCCCAGCACCACATACACCGCCAGATACAGCCCCACCGCCAGCCAGACCGCCCGGCAATGGCACAGCCAGACCAGCCAGAGGGTCAGGGCCGTGCTCGCCGCCACCACCAGCCACCGCCAGGGCAAACCAATCCGTCCCGCCGCCACCCACACCCAGGGCAGCAGGCAGACCAGCAACGACGCGGCCCAGTTCATATTCCCGGCCAAAGCCACCACATCGCCTTTCACCGCGACCTGGAGCAAGGCATGGAGCACATTCACCCCCCACAGCAACGCCAGCATCCCGGCGAGTCGACGGGGCAGGAAACTACGGGGTACCACGGCGAAAAAGACAGGGAGGAAGACGGCCCCCGCCACCGCCACAATCTCGGGCACCCGCACGCTCCGCCCGACCACGGCGGAGAGAGCCACCACCACCAGGTACGCCAGCAGGCCAAGCGGCAACCATTTGGCCACCTGCGCTCCCCACTTGCCACTGCCCTGGTACCCCGCCCCCAACAGATAGGGGACCGCCGCCAGCGTCAGCAACGCAAAGGACGGCAAGGCGATGTGAAACACCAGCCCCGGCGAGAACGATCCCCCTACCCCGAACAGCAACGCCAAGGGATAACTGCCAAAAAGCAGGATCGGCAGGAGCAACCGCAATGGCAGGGCATTCGGAGACGCCGCCGTTGCCGGAACAGGTTCGGAAGCCAGAACCGCAGTTGGAGTATCGCTCATCGTCCACCGGATTGAAGGTACAGGAGTAGGCAGAATCTACCCCCCCACCCGCCCGAACGCGAGCCCCACCCCCGGCCTGCCACTCCAGTTCCCCTCCCGCCCGGGAAGACACCTTCCCGTTCCTAGGTCCTCGGATCCCGCCACCCGCGAAACCAAGCCCGCCGAAGGCCAAGCCCTGCCAAGGCGCGCGAAAGGCAGCAGCGGCCCCTGGCGGCTCCAGTGGTCACATGTCCATGGGCGATGGACGGGGGCCGGGTCCGTCCGGGTCCCCGTCCACATCGCCAATCGAGGCAGGGACGGGAACCACATTCCCGTCCCTGCCCCAGTCCATGCATCAGAGCATGGCCGAGGAGTCACTCCCAAGCCTCCGACGGCTATTCCCCAGTGTTCCAGTACACCGGAATCTCCGGATCGACGGTGAGATCAACGTGTTGAGTCCGTTGCCCAACCACGATATAATCCACAGTCGGGGAGAATGCCTGAGGGACTGAGTAATCCCCCCATGCCTCCCCTCTGATGTGACAGTCAATACCGCCTTGGAGGCGAACTACGTAATAGCCGTCTTCGTCGGTTCGTATGGAGGTCTCTTGCCCGAACGTGAACGTGTCACCAAGCCAGAACCTAATGCGCCCGTTAGCCTGCGGAACGCCATCCTGATC
>QKCY01000122.1 GCA_003245525.1 Victivallales bacterium
GGAGAAGGAAGACCCGGAGCGAGACGCTCTGGCCACGTGTCTGTTGGCTGTGCTCCCCGTGGCCGGAGCCGCTGGCTCCGGGGGGAGGGAATGCCCGGAGCGGGCCGCTCCGGCCACGAGGCTGCCTACTTCTCGGCTGGCAAGGTCCAGACCTGGAAGTTGGTGTAGCGGGACTGGCGGCCAGGCATCTGGCGCAGGCCGACGCGGCCCCCGGCGAGGGGCGGGAAGTCCGTCAGGCTCCACTGGAACAGCCGGTCCTGTCCGTCGCCCTGGACGCGAAAGAACATGGTCTCGTTGCGTTTCACGACGGTGAAGTGGTAGGTGATGCCGGGACGGAAGAGCTTGGTGTCGAAGTAGGTGCCCTGGATTTCCGTGTCCCGGTTGAAGTTGCCGCCTTCCGGCACCGGATAGCGGCGGGCGCGCACATACTCGCCCTCCACATCGAACCGGTTGACCGCGTAGCTGATGTGCAGGGCATTCATGTTGCGGAAATAGAGGCTCATCTGCGCGCGATGCCGCAGATTGGCCCACTCCCGGATGTCCGTCACATAGGGGGCCTCCCCCTTGCCGGTCGCCTGGAAATAGAGGATGCAGACATTGCTCGTCAGTTCGTCGAGCCGGGTGTAGTCGTAGGTGATCTTGGCATCCCCGGCGAAGCTGTCCCGGGTCCAGAGCACCATGCTGTCGCCGTTGTCCTTCAGGTTCGTCCCCGAGGTGAGGACCATGCCTTCGGGCGTGTTCTCCACCTGCGAAGTATCCCCGTCGAGGAACCACTTCGCCCGCCAGTCGCCGGTGCAGTCGTCCTGGAACACCGCCTGCCAGCGGGCATCGTCACACATCGTCGCGAACTGGGTCATCGTCACTGTTTCCGTGTTCTGGGCCCATGTCGGGGTCGAAGCTAGCACCGCAAAAGCGAGAGAGAGAACGAATTTCTTCATGGGAGAACTCCGTTGGGGAGCTGTCAATCCCCCAGCCGCAGTTCGCGGGGAAGGCCCTGCTGGCCGGGGGCGGGGGAGCAGATGCCGGTCTGGGGCTCGACGGTCTGGGCGAGTTCCTCGTCGAGGGGAGTGTCGCCCATGTTGCGGATGTGCCCGCCGAGGGCACCGGTGGTATCGAACCATACTTGCCAGGAGCCAATCTGCACGCCGACCCGCCCGCCATCGCGGAGAAGCTGGGTGGGCGACATGCTCGCGCGGTCCTGGGGACCCACTTCCAGGACGTGGAGGAAGAGGTCGGTTGCCTGCGGTGTACCGGGGGTGACCTCCACCCGCCACTGCCCCATCATGGCGAAGTGGCTCGGTTTCAGGTTGCCCCGGTCGATGTCCCAGTTGCGGTCGCTGGCCCAGAACTCCTTGCCTGCGCCGCCGACGGCGGTCAGCCGGGCATCCTCGGGCAGGAGGGTGCGGCAGAAGAGGCGGCCCTGCTCGTGGTCGGCGCGGAACTCGCGATCGCCGATCACCGGTTCGTTGGCGGTGTGGAGCAACCAGTCCTTCCGATAGTCGGGGCTGGTGCCCTCGACCCGGTCGAAGATGACGAAGTGATCCGGCATGAGGAAGACCATCTGGCGGGTAACGAGGCTGGCCTTCTGGGGCAAGCCGGCCTTGCCGTCGCGCGTCTTGCCGCTGTGCTGGTAGCAGGCGGTGGCGTCGCCCGCCACGTAGGAATAGCGGTCGTTGGTGGCGAAGGCCTTCAGTTCCGAACCGGTCTGGCGATGCTGCCCGCCGTGGTTCTGGGTCACGGTGCCGCCCCAGTAGCGGGCCAGGGGCTCGTCGGGCTGGTGGATGACCACGCAGTTGTGGGCCACGGTCTGGGCGTAGTAGTTGGCCAGGTGTTCGCCGTTGTCGAACTCCTTGTAGCGGGTGCCCGAGTCGAGGGCCAGATAGCCCTGGTGGTAGACCACGAAGTTGAGGGCGTCGTAGTGCCGGTGCTGGCTGAGGATGCCGCCGCAGGTGAACAGGCAATAGGTGTCCTGCGGTCCGGCGCCCGAGCGGAGGAAGATCTGCCCCATGTTGGCCAGGTTGCGGGCGTATGGCGTGCGCGAGGGCAGGGCGGCGGCGGGGGCGGCGTTGGCCTTGGTCAGCAGGAAGGGATAGATGAACCAGGTCTCGGTGTGGTGCCGCTGGCGTTCCGGCAGGGAATCCTGGACCAGCCTGGCCAGGGCGGCGGCGTCCGGCATCTGCTCGCCGTAGAGATGGCGGATGTTGGCCATGTGGGTGTAGAGCTGCCAGATGGGTAGGTTGTTGCTGACGTGGTCCGTATCGCCGTAGCCGAACTCGCGCGGGGTTTCGCCGGGGATCCAGTTCCAGTAGAGGTAGTTGGCCAGCAAGGCCGCGTGGGGCCAGTCGGGGGCCAGGTTCTCGCCGGTGGCGCTCAGCCAGGTGTAGAGGAAGTTCTGCTCCGACCACGGATAGGCTCCGAAGATGTAGCCGAGGGTGGGGGAGCCGCCGCCGCCGTCGTCGCCACAGGCCTGCCGCCGGTGTTCGAGAAGCCGCCGGTTCTCGTGTTCGCCCCAGACCAGCCACTCGGTCACCTTGTCCGGCTCGATGCCGGTGCCCAGGCCGGTGCAGCCCACGAACCAGAGCGTGTTGTGGATGCCGTAGAACCCCGTGTTGTAACCGGAGTAGTTCTCGCGATAGATGTGGGGCTTGCTCGTGAGCACCCCGTCCACCACCCGCACGAACCGGGAGAGCAGGGCGGCGCGTTCCTCCTCGTCGAGGTCGTTGTAGAGCCAGTCCCAGGCGAGGACAAAATGGACCCGGCTGGTGGAGTACCAGTTCACCGGCTGCTTTGCCTGGAGCTTGGCCTCGTAGTGGTCGAGGGATTCCGCCATGGCGGCCTTGGCCTCGTCAAGGTACTTCGGGTCGCCTTCGACGAGGTAGACGAAGGCGGCGCGCGCCGCGTCCACCCCCCGGTCGCGGGCCTCTTCGGGCCGAGGTTTTCCCGCCACGCCATCCACCCGCCGCCGGAGACTGGCGTACCACGCCTGCTCCTCGCCCAGGGCCCGCGCCTTCACGTCCGGCCAGGTCCCGGCGTTGAAGAACAGCCGAGGATGGTCGGGCCGGATCTGCGCGGTCCATTCCGGCAGAGGGGCGGCCTGGACAGCGGCGAAAGCCAAGAGGACAGACACGGCGAGGCGGGCAGTCATGGAGTCTCTCCCGGCGGAATCCAGGCACGGACGGCGGCAGACCAACAGGCTCCACCATACATGGTTTCCTCCGCGCGACCAGCCCGGTGGGCCCCCTCCGGCGAGGCGGCTTGGCTCAGGGGCGGTAGACGGTTACATTTCAGGCGTGTCATTTCGCTTTTCCACCACCGATCACAAGGGGTATACCATGAGCACGACATCCTGCACGACCTTTGAGGGCGGCATGATCGCCACCGGGTTGCGGTTCGGCATTGTCTGCAGCCGGTTCAACGAGTTTTTCGTCTCCAAGCTCCTCGAAGGCGCCAAGGACTGCATCGTCCGCCACGGCGGCCAGGCCGAGGACATCGAGGTCGCCTGGGTGCCCGGTTCCTACGAGATCCCGCTCGTGGCCCAGCGGCTCGCCGCCAGCGGCCGCTACCACGCCATCATCGCCCTCGGGGTGGTGATCCAGGGTTCCACCAGCCATGCCCAGCACATCAACGCCGAAGTCTCCAAGGGCTTGGCCACCACCGGACTGAAGTACGACCTGCCGGTGATCTACGGCGTCGTCACCACCGAGAACATCGAGCAGGCCATCGAGCGCTCCGGCACCAAGGCCGGCAACCGCGGGGCCAGCGCGGCCGCCTCGGCCATCGAGATGGCGAACCTGATGCGTCAATTGCCGGCGGCGAAATGAGCGAACCTGTCAACGACCACAATGCCGTCACCGAGGAGTTTGTGCGCGAGCGACGCTTTGCCCGCCAGTGCGCCCTCCTGTTTCTCTACCAGGCCGACCAGCAAGGCGACTGGGGCAATCTGTCCCGCAACCTCGCGATCCTGAAACGCCAGGTCGCGGAGTTCCCGGAATGCCCGGAAGGCATCGCCTTCGAGCGGGCCTGGAGCTTCGCCGAGAAGCTGAGCCGGGGCGTCTGCGAGAAGCGGACCGAGCTGGACGAGCGCATCGCCGAATGCGCCACCAACTGGTCCGTGGACCGGATGAGCGTCATCGACCGCAATATCATCCGGCTCACTGCCTTCCAGTTGATCCACTGCCCCCAGGTTCCGCCTGCCGCCGCCATCAACGAGGCCGTCGAATTGGCCAAGGAATACGGACACAAGGACTCGAGCCGGTTCGTCAACGGTGTGGTCGACCGCCTCTGGCGGCAACATTGCCCGCCCGAAGCCTGAGCCCGCCCCGCAGAACGGCATGAAATCGATCTTCCGCATCTTCCGCGACGGTCTCCAGAAGACCAAGACCAGCCTGGTCCGGGGCATCCAGTCCATTTTCTCCGGCACCCAGAAGTGGGACGACTCCTGCTATGAGGACCTCGAAGCCGCGCTGATCGCCACCGACCTCGGCGTCGATATCAGCGTGAAGCTGGTGGACGACATCCGCGACCGCTACGAGCGGGGCGAGATCTCCACCACCGAGGACATCATGGGCGTGGCGCGGGAGACCGTGGAGAAGATCCTCGGCAGCGAACCTCCCGCGATCCGTAACAATCCCTCCGGTCCCACGGTCATCCTCATGGCGGGCGTCAACGGCAGCGGCAAGACCACCACCACCGCCAAGCTGGCCCACCACTTCAAGGAAGACGGGCGCAACGTGCTCCTGGCGGCGGCGGACACCTTCCGCGCCGCCGGTACCGAGCAACTGCGGATCTGGGGCGAACGGGTCGGCGTGCCCGTCGTCTCCGGGGTCAAGGGCGGTGATGCCGCCGCCGTCGCCTACGACGCCGTCGTCTCCGCCCAGCAACGCGGGGCCGACCTGCTACTCATCGACACCGCCGGCCGCCAGCACACCCACAAGGGCCTGATGGAAGAGCTCGCCAAGATGCGCCGCACCCTGGCCAAGGCCCTCCCCGGCGCTCCCCACGAAGTCTGGCTAACCGTGGACGCCTCCACCGGTACCAACGCCCTCATCCAGGCCCGCGAGTTCGGCAAGGTCTTCGACCTCACCGGCCTCGTCCTTACCAAGCTCGACGGCACCGGCAAAGGCGGCGTGGTCGTCGCCATCCGCAAGGAACTCGGCCTCCCCGTCCACTACGTGGGCCTCGGCGAAGCCGTCACCGACCTCCAGCCCTTCGATCCCGACATGTTCGCCCGCGCCCTCTTCGAGTAGGGGCGGGGCTTGCCCCCGCCCGAACCGTTGGTGTAACAGGACGGGTTGCCTGCATCCGCCCCGTGCGATCGTCCAAACAGGCCGGGCACCCGCGAGGGGTGCCCCTACGCCCCGCCCAACCCGTTGGCGTAACCGGACGGATTGCCTACGGGCACCGGCGTCTACCCCGTGGGATTGCCCAGACAGGACGGGCACCCGCGAAGGGCACCCCTACGCCCCGCCCGAACCGTTGGCATTCCCGGGTGGGTTGCTGCCGCAGCCATTGCACCCACCCCGGTGCGCGGTACGGTATGGGGTTCCCCCTTGGCCGGAAGGCCGCTTGCCGTTCCCACCGAGCACCAGATAGAGGTTTGGAACCATGCAACGATTCGTCACGCTCCTTGCCGCCCTCGCGTTGTTCGTCACGGCTCGCGCCGATGTGACCATGCCCGGCATCTTCGCCGACCACATGGTCATGCAGCGGGACATGAAACTGCCGGTCTGGGGATGGGCGGCACCGGGCGAGAAGGTGACGGTCTCCTTCGCCGGGCAGACGGCGGCAGCCACGGCCGACGCCCAGGGCGACTGGCGGGTGGATCTGGCCCCGGTCAGTTCCACCGAGCCGCTGACCATGACCATCGCCGGCCAGAACACGGTCACCATCCAGGACATCCTGATGGGCGAGGTGTGGATCTGCTCCGGCCAGTCCAACATGAACTTCCGGGTCAACCGCGCCGACAACTTCGAGGCGGAGAAGGCGGCGGCCAACTACCCGTTGCTGCGCCACTACCAGATCAAGAACACGGTCTGCCCCGAGCCCGACCGCAAGCTGGGCGGCAACTGGACCATCTGCACGCCCGACACGGTGGGCGCGTACACGGCGGCCGGCTACTTCTTCGGGCGCGAGCTGCAGCAGCAGTTGGGCGTGCCGGTGGGGCTGGTCCACACCTCCTGGGGTGGCACGCCCGCCGAGGCCTGGACGAGCGAGGAGGATCTGGCAGCGAACCCCGAGCTCAAGCCCATTCTCGAACGCTTCGCCAAGGACCTCGAGGCCTATCCGCAGCGCAAGGTGGCCCACGACGCGGCCATGGCCAAGTGGAAGGAAGACGTCAAGGCGGCCAAGGCGGCGGGCAAGCCCGCTCCCCGGGCTCCCCGCGATCCGATGAACGAACGCCACTACCAGCGGCCGTGCGGACTCTACAACGGCATGATCCTCTCCGTCGTTCCCTTCGCCGCGCGCGGTGCCATCTGGTACCAGGGCGAATCCAATGCCGGCCGCGGCGAGCAGTACCGCATCCTGCTCTCCACCATGATCGGCAACTGGCGGCGCATTTGGGCCCAGGACCGCTTCTCCTTCGGCATCGTCCAGCTCGCCAACTTCAAGGCCGCCCAGACCGATGCCAACGAGCGTTCCGACTGGCCCGAGCTGCGCGAGTCCCAGACCTGGGTCGCCAAGAACGTGCCCGATTGCGGCATGGCCACGATCATCGACATCGGCATGGGCAACGACATCCATCCCACCAACAAGCAGGACGTGGGCAAGCGCCTCGCCCTCTGGGCCCTCGCCAACGACTACGGCAAGGAGATCGTCTACAGCGGTCCCGAGTTCAAGGCGATGAAGCAGGACGGCAACACCATCCGCCTGAGCTTTGCCAGCGTCGGCAGCGGGCTGGTCGCCAAGGGCGATGCCCTCAAGGGGTTCGCCATCGCCGGGGCCGACCAGAAGTTCGTCTGGGCCGATGCCAAGATCGTGGGCGACGAGGTCGTGGTGCAGTCCGCCGAGGTGGCCGATCCCGTGGCCGTCCGCTACGGCTGGGCCAACAACCCGCCCTGCAACCTGTACAACCAGGAAGGCCTGCCCGCCGTGCCCTTCCGCACCGACACTTGGCCCGGGGTCACCGACGGCAAACGGTAGATCGTCGAACCGGCCCGCCGACGGGGCGGGATTCGCGATCCGAATCCCGCCCAGGCAGTTCCGGTTCCGGCTCTGGCCGGCTTGGTTTCGTCTTGGGCCTGGGAAGGCCCCTTTTTGCCCGAGGGCTGTTTGCATCCGCCTAACTCGGCAGTATCTTTTACCTCGTTTTCCTACCCGTGCTCGGGTGGCGGAACTGGCAGACGCGCTAGGTTGAGGGCCTAGTGCCCGTTGAGGGCGTGCGGGTTCGAATCCCGCCTCGAGTACCAGAGCACGCATAAAGCGTCGGTCGCATGACCGACGCTTTTTTTGCATCCGGGCCCGGCGCGATGCCCGGCACATTGACTCGGCAACGACCGCCCCCTATGGTTCGCCTGCGCGTCTCAACCCCAGGGACCTCCATGCAACTCACTGCCGACCTCCTACTTGCCTTGCGTTACCTGCGTCCGAAGCGGACGTTCATCAGTGTCATCACGCTCCTGTCCGTGATCGGCCCCATGCTGGGGGTTGCCATCCTCATCATCGTCACCTCCGTGATGTCGGGATTCGACCACGACATCCGCGAGGGCATCCTGAGCATGCAGGGGCACGTGTACGTGCGCCCCTACTACCGGAACCAGATCATCGAGGACCCCGACAAGCTGATCAAGAAGATGGCGGACCTCGGTATCCAGGCCGCCCCGGTGATCGAGGGGAAAGTGATGATCCAGATCGGGAAGGAGCCGGACTTCAAGATCGCCCGCGGCATCGTGCCCGAACTGGAGAAGCATGTGACCAACCTGTCCGGCAACGGCCGGTTCGTGGGCCGCTTCGACCTCAAGGAGGGCGAGGTGCTGATCGGCGACGTCATGGCCCGCTCCTTCGGACTCAAGCTCGGCGACCATCTCCTGCTCCACGCTCCCCAACGGCTGATCGGCAACATCAAGTGGGGCGACAACGGCGAAGTGACGGTGACCGAGCCCGACGAGGTCTATCTTCCCGAGGAGGTGACGATCGTCGGCATCTTCAGTTTCGGGGTGCAGGATTTCGACGACACCTACATCTTCCTCAACATCGACCAGGCGGCGGACCTCTTCGGCTACCAGTGGGGCACCGCCATGAGCATCCACGGCAGCGTTGCCGACCCCTTCCGGATGGACGGCACCCTCGATGCCTTGCGCAAGGCGTTGCCGCTCCAGCGGGTGCGCTACCCCAGCGACAAGGGGCTTGGCTACGAGGAGCGGCTTGAGCCCAAGTACGAAGTTCTGTCCTGGAAGGAAGTGAACGCCATGCTCTTCAACACCCTGCGGGTGGAAAAGACGCTGATGGTCTTCCTGCTTACCTTCATCGTGGTGGTGGCCTCCTTCGGCATCACCGGCACCCTGATCACCCTGGCGGTGCAGAAGACCCGCGAGATCGGCATCATGAAGGCGATGGGCATGAGCCGCTGGCTGGTGGCCCGCATCTTCCTCTTGCTCG
>QKCY01000373.1 GCA_003245525.1 Victivallales bacterium
AGGGATTGCCAGAACTGGAAGCCCGCCTTGTTCAGCATGAACAGCGACACCCCGAGGATGGCGCAGTTCACCGTGATCAGAGGCAGGAAGATACCCAGGGCGAAATACAGCGCGGGCGAGTAGCGGGACACTACCATCTCCACCAACTGCACGAAGGCCGCGATGACCACGATGAAGATGATGAACTCCAGATACCGGATGTGGAATGGCACGGTGATGTAGGCGTGGACCAGATAGTTGATCCCCGCCGTGAAGGTGGTCACGAAGACCACGGCGGCCCCCAACCCGAGGCTGGTCTTCATCTGGCGCGAGATGGCCAGGAAGGAGCACATGCCCAGGAAGCGGGTGAGCAGGATGTTGTCGGTGAACGCCGCCGCCGCCGGATGAACCGCGGCCAAGGTCGGAAGCATGCTCATTTCGCGGCCCCTTTCTGCTTCGCCAGCACCCGGGCATTGGCAAACCACGCCACCAGCGCCAGCATGAAGAAGGCGCCGGGAGGCATTACCATGATCGTCCACTGGTGGAACCACAGGTCGCGGGCAGGCAGGGCATAGCCCCAGAAGGTGCCGAAACCCAGCACCTCGCGCACCACCGAGATGGAGAGCAGGACGAAGGTGTAGCCCAAGCCCGCTCCCAGGCCGTCCCATAGGGAAGCCCAGGGCGGATTGGTCGATGCGAAGGCCTCGCAACGACCCATGATGATGCAGTTGGTGATAATGAGGCCCACGTAGGGACCGATGAACTTGTGTACCTCCGGCGCGTAGGCCCGGATGGCGGTGTCCACCACGATCACGTAGGCCGCGATGATGAGCACCTGCACCATCATCCGCACCTGGCGCGGGATGTAGGCGCGCAGCAGGGAGACGGTCCAACTCGACAGCGCCGTCGCGAAGACCAGTCCCATGCACATGATGAAGGTGTTCTTCACCAAGTTGGTGACCGCCAGCGTCGAACAGATGCCGAGCACCTGCCGGAACACCGGATTCTCGCGCCACAGATTCACCAGGAACGCCTTGCCCCCGGCGGACTTAGCGAAGCTCATTCGCGTGCCCTCCTTGCTTCGCCGCCTGGTAGGCCCGGTCGTAGGCCACCAGAGCTTCGTTCAGCATCCGGTCCATCGCCATGGATGTCTGGGTGGCACCGGTGATCGTGTCCACATGCCGTCCGGCATTCGGGGAATCCGCCGCCGGCGGAGTGGAGGAAACCCGCAGAGGCCGCCCCTTGGGATCGGGCGAGGCCACGATCCCCTGGCGGAACTGGTCGGTGAACTCGCCCTCGGCCACGCGTCCCCCCAGACCGGGGGTTTCCTGCTGTTCCAGGATGGTGAGGCCGATGGTCTTGGTGCGGTCCAGATTCAGGGCCATGATGCCGGAGATAGGCGCCCAGAAGCCCCGGCCCGTGAACTCGAAGCCCACGGCCTCGGGCTGCTGTTTCGCCGCATCGGCGTAGGCCGTGTAGCAGGTGATGGGCTGCTGGGTCTCGGGATCGACCAGTTCCTCCCTGGTGACCCGTTCCTGGTAGAGCTTCGCGTAGTCGGGATCGTCGATGCCGGCAGCCAGGCCGAAGACGTTCACCACCGCCCGCTGGAAGGCTAGGTTGCGGTTGCGTTCGAGGATCGCGCGGGTATTGAGCCGGATGCCGGTAACCCCGGCCCCGAAGACCGTGGCGATCAGGACCATGAACCCGATGGTTTTCAGGGCTTGCTTCATTTGCTCTTCTTGCCCCCCTTCCGAACGGACTGGCAGACCAGCTCAACGGTCGGCGCGATGGTGTTGCCGAGCAGAATCGCAAAGGCCACGCCACCCGCAAACACCGCCCGCCAGCGCAGGAAGACGACCATCACCCCGATGAACGCCCCGTAGATGAACTGGGCGAGACTGTCACGGGGAGCGCTTACCGGATCGGTCACCATGAAGAACGAGGCATAGAGCAGAGCGCCGGAACACAGGGTGAAGGCCACGGGCGGCACCCCATCGCCCCCCGGCAGCAAGCGGAAAACGAAGGCCGCCACCGCCGCCCCGGCGATGGCGCTCACCGTCAACCGCCAGTTGGCGGTTTTGGTGACGAGCAGGTAGAGCCCGCCGATCAGCAGCAGCAGGGAGGAGACCTCGCCGATGGACCCGGCGGAGACCACGTGCATCACCCCTTCGCCATCGCGGAACTGCTCCCCGATGTTGCCGAAGAAGAGCTGGGCCAGATGGACATCGTGGTGGTAGTCGCGGCGCGCCCACATGGGGGTCACCGCCGTGACCGCATCCAGAGTACCGTCCCACAGCCGCACGGGCGACCAGTGCAGGAAGCCCTGGAAGCGGGAGTAGACCGGGGAGAAACCAGCAGTCATCTCCATGGGGAAACAGACATACAGGAAACCACGGCCCACCACGGCCGGGTTGAACACATTGCGTCCGAAGCCGCCGAACAGCTCCTTGCCGAAGGAGAGCGCGACGACCGCTCCCACCCCCGCCATCCAGAATGGCAGCGTCGGGGGCAGGGAAAGTGCCAGCAGCGCCGCCGTCACGAAGCAGGACTCCGTCAAGGGGTCCCCTCGCCGCCGCGCCAGGAAGTACTCGGTGGCCGCGGCCACGAGCGCCACCCAGATCACCATGGCCAGCACCCGCCAGCCAAAGAAGCAGACTCCGCCGAGCAGCGCGGGCAGCAGGGCCAGCAGGACCTTCCGCATCATCTTCTGCTCGCGGAACCGGGGTTGTTTGCGCTGAGGTTTGGTCGCTGGATCAGCCATGGATCGTTTCAACCTCCACCGCAGGCCGGGCAACCGCGCACGCCATGCGGCCACGTCAGATTCAGGCCCCGGCCAAACAGCGGACTCGAATCATAGTCCAGCGTGGCCGACTCCATCATCTCTCGTTGCTCCTCCGGAACGAAGATCCGGATATCGTCGATCTCGACCACCGTCTCGCCATCGTCGGCAGCCATGGCTGGCTTCAACAGGGGAGCACTCGCCCGGCAGGTCCCGACCACACCCTCGAAACGGAAGCACACGCCATCCTGACCCGCTCTTCGGGCCAGACTGCGCAAGCGTTCGCGGGCGGCTTCGGTGATCGTCATAGGGAAAGGAACCAGGAATCAGGAACGGGAAACGACGACCGCCGACCCCTTCTCCAGAGTCGGCGGCCGGGATTTGCGCGACTAGTCGACCTTGTCGAAGTCGTCCTTGCCAGCGCCGCACTCCGGGCACACCCAGTCTTCCGGCAGATCCTCGAAAGCGGTACCGGGCTCGATGTCGCTGTCAGGATCGCCGACCTTGGGATCGTAGATGTAGCCGCACAGGGTGCATTCGTACTTGGCCATGGGGATACTCCTCGTGGAAGAATGATGGGCGCTCTGCAAAGGGAACCGGCAGGATTACCGAAACCACAGGTACTCTAGACCAGACTTTTGACGACGGCCAGAGCCGCGGCGTAATCTGGTTCGTGCGTGATCTCGGGAACTACCTGAAGATAGCGCACAACATTCGCGGAGTCCACGACCAGAACCGCCCGCGTCAGCAGACGCAGTTCCTTGACGAGCAGGCCGTACTTCGTGCCGAAGTCGGCATCGCGATGGTCGCTGTAGGTGGTGACTTGGTCGATCCCCGCCGCGCCGCACCAACGGCCCTGGGCGAAGGGCAGGTCCATGCTGATCACCGCCACCGCCACCTCGTCGCCGAGACCGGCGGCTTCCTGGTTGAACCGACGGGTCTCCACGTCGCACACCGGCGTGTCGAGAGAGGGCACTGCCACCAGCACCTTCACCTTGGCCGGCAGGTCGAGCACCGATACGGGATCGAGCCCGTTGCTCAGGACGGTGAAGGCGGGAGCCTGGTCGCCAACCTTCACCGGGGTGCCAGTCAGCGTCAGGGGATTGCCGAGAAACGTGATAACATTCGTTCTGTCGGACATGGGAGGAATCCTCATGCGTTCTCGTTGGAGTCGTGCTCCCCACACAGGAGCGTTTTCCCTATGACCCGCCAGGTAGGCCAGGGTTGCAGAAAGAAAAGAATATATCGCTACTATTCCAGTATCCCATTCAGTGGACGAGGTGGACTGGGTGGACAGCGTGGACCGGATCGGTAGCGGGCGGGGAGCTGTTCTATACTGTCCACTCAGTCCACCCTCTCCGTCCCGATTTGGCAACCCGTTTCGCGAAGCTATGCTTCTAGGCTGCTCAATCAATTCCGGATGTCCCGCCATGCCCGAGCTTGTTCTTGCCGCCAAACGCGAACGTTCCCTGCTGCGCCGCCATCCCTGGGTTTTCTCGGGAGCCATCCAGGAGGTCCGGGGGGAACCCGGCCCGGGCGACCCGGTGGAGATCCTCTCCCGCGCCGGGGAATGGCTGGCCCGTGGCACCTATTCGCCCGCCTCGGCGATCCGAACCCGGGTCTGGACCTTCGACCGCGACGAACCCCTGGACGCCGCCTTCTGCCAGCGGCGCGTCCAGGTCGCCATCGATTTGCGCCGCCGCATCTACGGTGGCGAGCTGCCAGCTGCCTGCCGCCTGCTGAATGGCGAGGGCGATGGCCTTCCCGGCGTCATCGCCGACCGCTATGGGGACACCATCGTCGTCCAGTTGCTCACCTGCGGCGCCGACCGGTTCCGTTCCGCTCTGGCCGAGGCTCTGGGTGCCGCCCTCCCCTGCACCTCCGTCTTCGAGCGTTCCGACACCGATGCCCGGACCCGCGAGGGTCTCGAACCCCAGGTTGGCCCCATCTGCGGCACGCCGCCGGAGGGGACCATCGCCATCGACGAGGATGGAATCCGGTTCGGGGTGGATATCCGGCTGGGACACAAGACCGGCTTCTACCTCGACCAACGGGAGAACCGGCGGCTGGTCGGCTCCCGCTCCGCCGGGCGCGACGTCCTGAACTGCTTCTGCTACACCGGCGGCTTCAGCCTGCATGCTTTGGCCAACGGGGCCGCCAGTACGCTCAGCATCGACTCCTCGCAGGAAGCCCTGAACCTCGCGGCGGAACACGTCCGCGCCAATGGCTTTGCCGAAGATCGGGCCGAGTTCCAGCAAGCCGACGTCTTCCGCGCCCTGCGCACCTTCCGCGACGCCCGGCGCGACTTCGACCTCATCGTCCTCGATCCGCCGAAGTTCGCCGACACCCAGGGCCAGCTCGCCAAGGCCAGCCGGGGTTACAAAGACATCAACCTGCTCGGCCTCAAACTGCTCCGCCCCGGCGGCGAACTCTTCACCTTCTCCTGCTCCGGGGCCATGACCCCGGACCTGTTCCAGAAGATCGTTGCCGACGCCGCGCTCGATGCCCACCGGGAGGTGGTCGTCCTGCACGAACTCCGCCAGGCCCCCGACCACGTGGTCTCCACCGCCTTCCCCGAAGGCCACTACCTCACCGGCCTCCATCTCGCCGTGCGGTAGCAGCCCGCCTCAACGGCGTTTCAGGAAATAGACCGGGGAACTGCCCAAGGCAACCCGTTGCGCGGGGATTGGTTGGCCCATGAGGTCGTACACCGCGCTGCCAGCCGGGACGGGAACCAGTGGCTGGTTGGCGGGATCCCACAGCACCGTCAGCAGGCCGCGTTCCGTCTGGAAGGAGTAGCTGTAGCCGGACTCG
The DNA here is from genome assembly GCA_003245525.1 of Victivallales bacterium. Classification (GTDB taxonomy): domain Bacteria; phylum Verrucomicrobiota; class Lentisphaeria; order Oligosphaerales; family Lenti-02; genus Lenti-02. The sequence continues at coordinate 5,573 of QKCY01000373.1, forward strand.
CCGAGCCGTTCCGAGCCGACGGGCCGCGCCTTGCTGCCCATGAGGTCGGTGAACACCGCCAGGGCCGGGAAGACCTTCTTGGGTACCCCGCCGTAGTCGAACAGACAGCACTCGAACTGTTCGCCATTCACCGCTGCGCTCGCCCCCGAGTGGATGAATACCTTCTCCACGCCAAAAGACAGCATGATGGTATAGAAGCGGATCGTGTAGTCGGCGCATTGCCGTTCGTCCCGCAACAGGCGCTCCGCAGCCCAATTCCCGGAATCGGGAATGAAAGGCGTGCGCGGATAGGTGTCGGAACCATAGTAGGAGAACTCCGTCATCCAGACGGGCCGCCGCTTGCCGACCGCTTCCATGGCCTTGATCAGTTCTTCCATCTGCGGAATGAAGGCTTCGGGCTGCCGGATTCCGGGATAGATGTGGAGGTTGAGGATGTCACAACCGTCCAGGCATCCCTTCGCGATGGCCTCCAGCGCGTAATGGTCCGGCCATCCCCCGATGCCCCCGATCACCGTGCAGTTCGGATCGGCCTGCTTCATCGCGCCGGAGGCGAGTTTCAGCAAGTCCACGTAATCCTGCACGGTGTAGCGTTTCGCCCCGGCCTTGTCGTACTCGGGTTTCTCGCGACCCGGCAGCGCGTAATCCGTGTAGACGGGCTCGTTCAGGAATTCCCATACCTTGACCCGGTCGCCGCAATGGCCCACCGCCTGCCCTATGAAACGGGCCAGTTCCCCGCGCTGCTTCGGGGCCCAGGCTTGCCGGATACGCGTGCCGGGATAACCGGTTCCACCCAACGCCTCGGGGGCTTCCGAACTCCAGTTGGCCGAGGGAAACGGCGGCAGCAACGCCATCAGGTTGACTCGCTCCGCCAGGACTCGGTCGATTTGGGTATCGCCCACGTCCCAATGAAACTCGCCCTGCGCCGGTTCGAGGTCCTGCCACTTGAGCGACCAATCCCGATACCAAGTGACGCCCGCCAGCCGCGCTAGCCGGATCAGAGCCCCGTCCGCGAAGGCATGGTTGATCCCGACCACCGTGTCCGGGCAGACCGGCGGCGGCACCACCGCGATGGACAGGGGGCGGCGACCGAGATTGGGGTCGGCAGCACAAGCAAGCTGGAGGCGGTAGTAGCCGCGCCAGTCCGCCGGGAGGACGATCCTACCTTCGGCCGTGGGACTGGGCACCGGCACGTCCTGGCCGAAGTAGTCGGTGGCGGAGGCCGTGACCGGGGGAAGGCTTCCCCGGCTGGCCCGGAGTTGCAGGTAATTCTCCCGGCCCGCCGTGAAGATCCCGGCGGGAGCCGATGGCTCGATCCCGACCTCGACCGAGTTGCGGGGCACGAAATCCGTGCCCTCGGCGCCTGCTTCGAGTTGGATGGCGTCGATATCGACCACCACCTCGCAATCCGTCTCCAGGGCGGGGCCGACGGTCACGAACACCGCCCGGCGACGGGGCGTGAAGGTGACCGAATACCGCTTCCATTCGGTGCCCAGCGTGAGCGGATGGCGATCATCCTGCCGGTCCCAGCGGGAACCGTCGGGATTCCGCAGCCGCAGCCCCAGGACCGCAGGAATCCCCGCCACATTCGCCCGCATGAAGCAGGAGAGGGTATAGGGTTGCCCAGTCTGCACCTTCAGCCACCCCACATTGGCGACCAAGGGCTGAAGTTGCTGCTTGGCGACCGGAACCAGATAGTCGAAATAGAGCATCGGCGTCCGGTCTCCGCCCAGCGGAATGCGCAGGTAGTGTCCGCCGTGCGGCGCGGCCTGGTCACTGACCAACTCGCCCAGGAGGCCCGACAGGTTCCCCCATCCCGCCTCCTGACCGAGCGAGGACCAGCCGAAGGTGCCGCACTCGAAGGAGGCGTTGGGCAGCAGATTGCGGGATTCGCCCGGCGGGATGGTGTCGGTCATCTCCACCGCCACCGCCGTCGCCTCAACGAGGCACACGTCGGCGAGGCAGAAGATGCCAGGTTCGCCATACCAGAACTGGAGGCGCGTGCTGTCGCCCACCGTCCGCGAGGCCCGGAAACGGGTGGTGAACGTGCCCCATTCGCTGGTCACCGGGATCTGGCCGGAGAGGCCGCAGTTCTGCCAACTCGCCGTGTCGCTGATCGCCACCGAGACGATCTGGCTCGCCAGCTTCTCCGCCCGCACCCGACAGGAAAACTCGTACAGCTTGCCCTTCTCCAGATGCACCTTCCCCACCTGCGCCACCATGGCATGGGACGAGGAATCGACCTTCTCGCACCGGGTGCAGACCAGCCGCGCGAAGTGGCTGCCTGCCTCCTCCCCGATCTCCAGTCGCTGGTCCACGCTGCGAGCGTTCCCATACGTCGCCCAGCCAACCGGCTGACCGTCCTGCATCTGGGTGAAGTCCCCGTTGACCACCCCGTTGTTAGCCGCACCGACGACCAGGGGAACCAGGCAAAGGAAGGGAAGCCAGGACGTCTTCATACGCACCTCGCCGAGTCGTTGGGATACCAGGACCAGACCAATATAGGTGCTAGCACAGATCAACCGCAACTCGCTGGTGTAGACACCGATCTGCAGCCCAGGCGTGCATTCCTGGAGGAACACCCGAAGTGAAGGGCATTGCGCCCCGGTCGGGGCGCTTTGGAGTGCGGCGCTTTGCACCGCTTTGGCTACTCCCGGACCTTGGCCGAACCCGATTCCCAACCGACGGCAGAGACGCCGGGCACGTCTGTGGGCAGGCGCGAACGCAAAGCGGCGCAGAGCGCCGCACTCCAAAGCGGCCTCTGGCCGCAGGTTGGTAACGACCTCGCCTGCCGTTTCCTCGGCAGATCAGTAAAACTGGGATAACAAAAGCACAAGAAAGGCCCAGCGAAAGGGATCGCTGGGCCCTGCAGGACGGGAAACGCCGGTTCGGAACCTATGCTTCCTTGGCCTTGATGCTGGCCTTGGAGCGGGTTTCCTGGAGCTGGATGTTGGCCTGGACGCCGGAGAGGATGCCCATCGAGATGTCGATGCACTCCTTGGCCTCGCGGGGGGTCATCGTGCCGACAGTCACCATATCCTTGGGCCGCAGGGTGTTCCAGACGAAGTTAAAGGCCTGGAAGGGACGGAGCTGACCGGCCGCCATGGGCTTGATGGTCATCACCGGCTTCTTCGCATTGCGGATGACGCGGCTGATCCAGTCCACTTCCACCTGCATGAGGAAGCCCATGGAGTTGTACAGC
>QKCY01000563.1 GCA_003245525.1 Victivallales bacterium
GAAGTAGCCGAAGTCGCTGTTTCTGATCTCGACCGTGGACCGGAAGCCCGAGCCGATGTCGCTCCAGCGGACGCCGCTCAGGTTGTTGAGGCGCATCTTGCAGTGATCGAAAACGAGCGTGTTACCGCCATCGAACGCCTTGTTCGTGTGGGTGTAGTAGGGCGTGTAGTTGTTCGCCCGCCACTCGCAGTTGATGTGGATCATCGTGGTCCCGGACGTGGTGCCGTTCGCCTGGGCATGCACCGACCGCCACACACCTTCGGGGTAGCCCACATTGCCCTTGTGCTCGGCGTAGATGTTCCGGTAGACGGTTGTTCCCCAGTAGTCCAGGCTGGTCTTGGAGCCGCCAGCTTCCTGATGGATGGCGTAGCGCCCGCCGGTGATGATGAAGCGGAAGTTGTCCAGCACGCAGTTCCCCATGGGGTACGCGACCTGGATGAACTGGTACGCTTGGACGGGCAGGTCCTTGGGCGAGATGATCTCGATGGTTCGAGGAGACCCGACGCCGACAATGTGGACCCAGTGGATGGGGATGATGGCGGCGACCTGGCCCCGGATGGCGGTAGGGTCGGTGACCCGTTCGCGCGAGCCCACGTTCCAGAGCTTCGTGAGGTCCGTGATGAGGATGTCGTCGTGTACGTACACGACGTACGGGTTCTCGGGCGAGGCGTCCTGGATGGAGTTGATGGCCTCCTGGATCTCGGTGAAGTCGCCCGAGCCGTCGTTCTTCACATGGATTGCGGTCATGCGGTTTCTGGGGAGCTGGTAGAAGTCCGACATGGCTGGGAGTTCCTTTGGATCAGAGAGTGCAGCCGATGGCAGGAAAGCGGCGGCGCAGAGCAGGGCAAGGGCGAGATGCTTTGCGGGTCCGATGGCGGTTCTCATTGGTTCCCTTCCTCCACCACGTTGCGGCAGGCGATGTATTCGGTGGGCTTGCGGGGTGCGGGGTGCGGCGGATAGGCGTCGGAGTGTTCGTAGCGGTTGTTCACGAACCGAATGCCATCGACCGACTTGGCCAGGAGCATGCCCGCATTGTGGAGATGGAAGTCGTTGTCCTCGACCGTGATGTTCCGGTGGAAGCAGCCTTGCTCCGCATCCGGGTGCTCGATCTCTGGCGTGACCACGACGGCGGGGCTGTTTCCGGCGTAGCCGCAGGCCTCGAACCGGTTGCGGCGGATGGTCACGTCCCGCACGCCGCCGGACTCGAACCAGTAGTTGGCGTCGCCCGTGATGTGGATGCCGCAGGAGGAGTTGTAGAACACGTTGTCCTCGATCACGGCCTTCTTGGGCGTGGTGATAAGGAACCCACGGGGACGGTTGTTCCCGGTCCGGCAGCCGCGAATGAGGACCTCCGGCATGCGGGTTGGGTTGTCCAAGGCATCCTCAGCCTCGATGAGCCCGGCGATGCTGTCCTCGAACTGGAGCCGGATATGCTCCAAATCGGTCATTTCCGACGTCTTCACCACGGCCGTACCCTTGGTCAGGAGCGAGGTGCGGTCCAGCACATTGACCGTGTCGCCGGGGCAATAGACGTTGACCCCGTGCTGCGAGGGATGCATCAGCGCGACCTCCACCGTATCATCCGCCAGCAGCCGCGAGACCGGGGTGGAGATGCCATGCACGTTGGTCCCGTCGTCGTCCATGTTCTCGAACACGCACTCGGAGAGGGTGATCCGGCCCGTGCAGTTGACGAAGTGCGTCGCGTCCGCGTTCGTGCTGAGGAGCCGGTCGGTGCCGGGTCTCAGCTTCACGGCGAGTTTGTGGCAGGTCACGGTGTCTGACAGTTGCGCGATTACGCCCATGCCGCCGATGTGGAAGATGTTCACGGAGTCGATCCGCGTGTCGGCACTGTCGGTGATCACGAAACCGGAGTCGATCCGCGACCCGTGGCATAGGATCAGCATATTGCCCGTCTTGTAGGGACGGTCGAACCCACCATGGAGCCGAAGGGCCCCGGAAGGGAGTTCGCTGGCCGTGATGACCTTGGTAAGCTTCGCCCGCCAGCCGGTGGGCAACGGGTTGGTGTTGCGGCCCATTCGCCCCAGGTTCCAGTAGCCGTTGTACTGCGGCGCCTTGGTCTGCGGGTCGAACTCGATCATCAGCATGTCGACGTTGTCGGGCACCTCCCATTCCTTGGCGTAGGGGTAGAACTCCCCGCCTTCGACCCGGTACGGGAACTGGCCGCGGTCGACCATGACATCCACGTAGCCCTCTGCCGCGCCAAGGACGAGGCCCTGCGTGAAGAACGGACGCGCGCAGTCGATGCTCAGATCCCGCACCGTCACGTTCGTCGAACGGTCGATTACAAAGGGGGAGACCCGGCCGTGGAAGACGAACTCCCCACCCCCGCCGTCGATGGTGAGATCGTGGCAACCCACCAATGGAAAGACGATCGCCCGGGGCCCGGTACCGTTGTTGGACACCGAGTAGGATCGGGTCTCGGCACCTTCCGCATGAAAGTGGTGGACGCCCCGGGGAAAGCGGATCGTGTCGGCACCGCTGGCCTTGGCCTTCGCGATGGCCGCAACCGTGGCGGGCGTCAGGTTGTCGCCGTCCACCTCGGGATTGTGCAAGTCAAGGACGTCAATCACCGTCATCGTCGGCCTCCCGTGAGTCTGGTTCCCCCATCATACTCCGCCCTTTGGCATTTGCACCCGGAAACCCATGCCAATCCGTGGCATCCGCCGCGACCCATGCTAGACTTGGGCGACCGCTCTGAAGGAACCCGAACGCCCCTCGGGCGAGCCGTTCAAAGGAAAGGCGCACGAGATGAGAGCCGAAGTCACCGCCGCAGGTGTTTTCGTAGGTGAGAAGCCGATTCGGATCTTCTCGGGAGAGGTCCACTACTTCCGGATTCATCCCGACTATTGGCAAGATCGACTGCTCAAGATGAAGGCGTGTGGCCTGAACACCGTGGCCACCTACATGCCCTGGAATCTGCACGAGCCCAGCCCCGGCACGTTCGACTTCAGCGGCATGCTGGACATCACCCGCTTCATCCAGATCGCCGCCGATCTGGGGTTCTACGTCATGGTTCGGCCTGGTCCCTACATCTGCTCGGAATGGGATCTGGGCGGCTTCCCGTCCTGGCTCATGACCATCCCCGGTATCCGCCTGCGCTGCTCGAACAAGCCCTATATGGCAGCGGTGGAGCGCTACTTCGCGGCGGTCCTTGAAGTCCTCAAGCCCCAGTTCTGCAACGACGACGGCCCGATCATCGCCATCCAGATCGAGAATGGCTACGCCTCCTACGGGAACGACATCGCCTACATGAAGGCGCTCCAGGCCATGGTCCTCGGCTCCGGCTTCGACGGCATCGTCTTCACCGCCGACGGCGACTCCGACACGCGCCTGGCCACGGCGAACATCCCCGGCATCTGGAAGACCATGATGCTGGGCGACAACCCGCTGAAGGGGGTCGAAATCCTGAACCGACAGCAGGATCTTCCCCCCATGGTCAGCGAGTTCTGGGGCGGTGCTGGCACCCGGAATGGCGTCGTTCCCACGCGCGCCGTCCACGCCGACCGGAAGACCGAGGATCTGGACAAGCTGCTCGCGGCCGGTGGGCACGTGAACGTCTACATGTTCACCGGGGGCACCACCTTCGGCTTCATGAATGGCGGACTCAACATCCCGCCGCGGCAGCTATTCAGCCCGTTCACCACCAGCTACGACGTGCGCGCGCCCCTGAGCGAGTCCGGCGAGTGTACACCCAAGTACCATATGTTCCGCGAGGTCTTCCGGAAGCACAACCCGGACTTCCCCGACATGGCCGTGCCCGAGGGCCCCGTCGCCAAGGCCTTCGGCCGCGTCGAGCTCACCTCGACGGCTCCGCTGCTGCCCAACAGCCGCGCCATCGCCGAGACCATCGTCAAGTCGCCATCCACGTTGACCATGGAGGAAGTGGGCCAGGACTACGGCTTCATCCTCTACCGCACAAAGGTCAGGCACCAGGGGTTCCCCTTGCCAGTGACCATCGTCGAGCCGCGCGACCACGCCTGGGTGTTCGCCGACGGCAAGTGCGTCGGCTCGTTCGACCGCAACGAGCACGAAAACAAACCCTTCCAGGCCACCGTGACCCTGGATGTGCCCGAAGAGGGTCTCACGCTCGAGATCCTGGTGGAGAACCAGGGTCGTTTCAGCTTCTCCTGGAATCTGGAGGACAACTTCAAGGGCATCACCACCGGCGTGGTCCTGAACAACCAGCAGTTCCAGATGGACTGGGAAATCCTGACGCTCCCCATGCGCGACCTGTCCGCCCTGGAGTACTCCGAACTACCCGCCGAGCCGATTTGCCCCGCCTTCTTCAAGGGGACCATCGAGATCGACGAGCCCGCCGACACCTTCGTCCGCTTCCCGCACGGCAAACGCGGGTTCTGCCTGATCAACGGCTTCAACATCGGCCGCTACGAGAACATCGGCCCCCAGTTCGCCCACTACGTCCCCGCCCCGGAACTGGAATCCCTGTCCCTCCCCGCCGTGGAATTGGCTGACCAACCCGACGTCCGCTAACCGTCTGGAGGCCCTGCCATCGGGGTCCTCCAGACGTTGCGCCATCCGGCTCGGTGACGGCCAGGCCCTAGCCCTCCGCCGCGACCCGGCGGGTAAATTCCTCGAAGCCGAGGCGGTCCATCATGTGCCCGAGGCGTTCCTTCGGCTGGCCTTCGGCCCGGTAGACGGCGAGAATCTTGCGCACGAGGGCAAGGGCTTCCGCCGGCTTCAGCTGATCGGCCACGACCGTGGCGAGACGAGGCTTCTTGCCCATGGTGCCGCCAGCCAGGACGCGGATGCCAGTCTCGGCCTGCTCCCAGGCACCGGGAGGGCAAAGGGTGGTACAGGCAGCGCAGTTGACACAGAGCGAATCGTCGCGCACGTAATCGTCGCCCACCTTCGTGATCGCCCCCGTCGGGCAGACCGGGAGGCATTGGCCGCAGTCGGTGCATTTGCTCTTGTTCCAGACCGGCACCACCACTCCCATCAGGCCGATGTCGTTCTCGCGCGCCTTGCCGCAGTTGTTCGCACAACCGGTGACGTTCATTTTGACTTTGTAGGGCGCTTCGCTCGCGAAGTGTTCTTCGTCCAGCGCGGCGGCCAGATCCTTGGTGTTGATCACGCCGTACCGGCACCACGTGTTGCCGGGGCAGGCGCAGACGAGGCGCACGCGGTTGCCGCCGGCTCCCATGGTAACTCCCCCCGCCGCCAGTTCGGCGATAGCCGCCTCGGCGCGGGTCTTGTCCACGCCGTGGATCTCCATGCCTTGGCGCGTCGAGATGTGTACCTGCCCTTCGCCGTAGCCCTCGGCGACGGCGATGATGGTTCGCAACTGCTCTGTAGTGAGGTCGCCACCGACCGTTCTCAGGCGCAGCGCGCAGAGGTCCGGATCACGTTGCTTGACGATACCCAGCGTAGCCATGGGCTGTTGCCTCCATTGATGCAGACGGCGGTCTACCGGAGTTGGGAACATAGCATCCCATCCAATCCGGACCTCCCGCGCAGGGCGTTTTTTGCGGAACGGCATCGCTTTCCCCGGGAGCATGGAATCCTTTGGGACGTGTGCTAGACTTGGCAATCCGCATCGTTCACAGTCTGGGGGAAGCCATGTACCGATTCGCTCTCGCCTGCGCCTTGGTTGCCGTATCCGGCTGGGGAGGTCCGCTCGCCCGTTGGACGTTCGACCAAGGGAGCCCCGCCGACGCCAGTGGGAACGGGCACGACGGCACAGCTACGGGAGCGGCGAAGTGGGCGGCGGGAGTCGACGGGAAGGCGTTCCTCGGCGACGGCACGTCCGCGCGGGTGGAGGTCCCGGACAGTCCCGCGTTCGACTTCCGGGCCAAGGACTTCACGGTCTGCGCCTGGGTCAACTCCTACCGCAGCCGGAGCATCCAGCAGATGGTGGTCGGCAAGAACTGCTACGCCGCCAACCAGCGGGAATGGGGGCTCCTGCTCGAAGCCGACGGTCATTTCCGGTTCTACATCCAGCGGGATGGCTGGCAGAAGGTCACCAGTTCGACCTGGGCCCAGGCCGGGGTTTGGACCCATTTGGCGGCGGTGGTGCGCGGCGAGGAGACGGAGCTGTTCGTCAACGGCGAGTCGGTGGGCAAAGCCCGGACCGGCAAGCCGGCGGCCCATACCTCGGCCCCGGTCAGCATCGGCGGGTTGGGCAACCGGGGACAGGCCATGCAGCATTGGCTGGGAGCGATCGACGAGGTGGCGGTCTACGACCACGCCCTGACCATTGCCGAGATCGCCGCCATGCAGCGGCAGAACCTACCCAAACACGAGGTGGAGACCGTGACTGTGGAGACCTATCGCATCTGGGACGGGGACCTGCCGCCTGCCGAAGCGGATCTGCCATTCGTGGCCGGGACCCGCTACGTGACCATCAAGAAGCGGGAGCCCGAGAAGGATGGGTTCAAGTGGCTGCACGGGGTGGCCGTGGCCCCCTATCGCGGCACCCTCTTCGCCACCTGGGGCGAGAACCAGGGGGCGGAGAATACGGTGACCGAGATCAACCGGGGCAGCCGCAGCCGCGACGGCGGACTCACCTGGAGCGCCCCGGAAGTGATCGGTCCCGGCAGTGCGGAGGAGGGCAACAGCCACGGCGTCTTTCTGGAACACCAGGACAAACTCTGGTGCTTCATGGCCCGATTCGGCAACGGCAAAGGACAGTTCCCCGGCCTGGGCATGGATGCCTACACCCTCGACGCGGCCGCGAACACCTGGCGGCGGCAGGGCCTCGTCGCCGAGGGCATCTGGCCCCTGAAGGCTCCCGAGAAGCTGGCGGACGGCAACTGGTTCGTGCCCGGTTGCGACGAGAACTGGCGGGCGGCGGTGGCCATCAGCCACGGCGACGATCTCACCCAGTGGGACGCGATCAAGCTGCCAGTCGGGGGACTGGTCCACACCGAAGCCACCGCCTGGGTGGACGGGGCCGAGATCGTGGCTATCCTGCGCAACCAGGCCCCCCTGCAGGAGGGGCCGGTCCGCGCGGCAGTCTCGGTTAGCCGGGACTACGGGAGAACCTGGACGGAATCGGTGGAGAGCAACTTCCCCATGGTCACCAGCAAGCCCTTCGCCGGGGTCCTGAGCACCGGGCAACGCTTTCTGGTCGCCAATGTCTGCCGGGCCAACTCCAACTCGCGGAACTGCCTGGCCATCGCCGTCGGGCGTCCCGGGGAAAAGACGCTCTGCCGCATGTGGCGGTTGGATGCGGGAATGGGCCTCAGCTATCCCGACGCCTGCGAACACGACGGCAAACTCTACGTGGCCTACTCCTGGACGGAGGCCAGTGGCGGCAACCAGAACAGCGCCAAACTGGCCATCCTTCCTGTCGCTTCCCTGGCCGTGGATTGAGCCCTGCCAATCCGGCGCCGGTTCCCGGCGTTAAGCGGAAACGGAGGGCGCGCGGCGCGCGTGCCATTCGCGGGTATAGTTCCACAAATCCATGAAGAATCCATTTCGCAACATCCGCTGGCGCAGACTGCCCCATATTCTGGCCAAGGGCTCCCTCCGGGTGACCCTCATGCTGCTGGGAGTTCTGCTTGTCCTGGTCGTGCTGGTGGACCTCTATTGCGAGGTCCAAGGCCTGCCCGACTGGGCGGTGGACATGATCCGGGGGGAACTGACCCGGCGGGGGGTCCGCTGCGAGTTCCGCCAGATGCGGGTGGGTCTGCTCTCGGCGGTGACCATCGAGGATGCCACGGTGATCGGCAGCCAAAACGGCATGGACATCGTCCTCCAGGCCGACCGGATCAAGGCCCGGGTGGGCCTGCGGGCCCTGCTGAGCCACCAGCCCTTCATCCACACCCTGGACATCTCCGGTGCCAGCCTGAACTGCGAGGGTTCGGACCGCACCCTGCTGTTGCCGTTCATCGCCGACTTCAGCGCCGAACTACGGCCCCAGGCGGGCGGAGCCTATGCCTTCAATGCCCGCGGCACCTACGAAGGGGTGAAGGTGCGGGTTGCCGGGCAACTGCGCGACGCGGAGGCGCTCTGGCGGCGGAAGCCCAAGAGTCCCGCCGAGCCGCACGGGGAGAGCCGTCTGCCAGCCCTGCTGGACACCATCACCCGCAACCTCCGCCAGTGCCGTTTTGGCGGCAGCGACGCCGCGCTCGAAGTCACGGTGGATGCCGACGCCGCAGACTGGAGCGAGTACGCGGTCATGGGCAACTGGAACGTCTCCAACCTGATGCTCCAAGGCACCCTCGCGCAGACCTGCAAAGGCCAGTTCACCGCCTCGCCCCGCCAGATCGTGCTGCGCGATCTCATGGTGCGGCTGAACCGTGAGGAGCATTTCTTCGGCAAGGTCGTGGTGGAGCCTCCGACCCGCCGGTTCTGGGCCGAGATCGAGGGACAATGCACCCCGAGCACCACCTTCCATCTGGCCAACCTGCCCGAGCCGGAGTGGATCCAGCGGTTCGGCTTTGCCGTCCCCGTGGGCTTCAAGGCAGTCCTCCATCCCGCCCCGTGGGACGACCGCAGCAAGTGGCACCTCGAGGCGGCTTGCGAAGCGAGCGGTTTCGCCCTCCGGGACATGCCCGTGAAACGGTTCCAGGCACAGCTCGAGTGGCAGGACCGCATCTTGCAGGTTCCCTCCTTCACCTGGGACATCGCCAGCGACCGCACCGGCGAACAGGCGAAGGGCAAGGCAACCGTCTGGCCAGCCGACGGGCAGTTCGCCCTCGCCATGCAGGCCACGGTCGACTGGCGGCAGCGCTGCCGCCAGCTTGGCGTCCGGCTGCCGCCGCCCCTGTTGCGGCTCGACACCGGCAGCGCCCCTCCCCAGGTGGACTTGGCCATCGAACGCTCGCCCTACCTCTGGACCGAATGGCGGGGCAAGGCGACCGTCCGCACGGAGCAGATCGCCTATGCCGGCAAGAGCGGCGGCAACCTGCAGGCGGATATCGAGTTTGGCGGCGACACCGTGCGAGTCGGGAATCTCCAGCTCGCCATAGGCAGCCCAGGCACCACGGTGACGGGCCGGCTGGAAATCGGCCTGCCCACCCAGGACCGCCAGCGGTTGCAGATCGGCTACGATCTGGCGGCGCGGTACCAGAACGGGGCCACGGCCACCGAGCTGGCGGCCCTGGCCGGCGAAGTGCTCTGGCGCCCGGACGCGGAGAGGATCTCCCTGCGGGGCGAAGGCACCACCCGCCTGGCACGCACCTTCCGTTCCCTGGGACCAGCGCTGGGGCTGCCCGACAACGAACAGTTCCACATCCTCCAATGCACGACCCAGCCGGTCCACATCCGGTTCGCGATCCCCGAATGCCGCGACAACTTCCGGGACTGGCGGTTCAATGCCGACATCGACGGAACCGATGTGCTCTATGACGACCTGCACCTGAAGAAAGTGGCCACCAACCTGTCGGTCGCTCCCCACGAGGTCGACCTCACGAACCTGGCTGGCACCACCGCGGCCGACGAGACGTTCAAGATCGATCTTGCCCTCTCCTTCTCCCCGCTTTCCGTGACCGTCACGAACGGGGAACTCCATGGCGACCCCCTGCTGGTGGAGACCTTCATCCGGGGCCGCCAGCCCCGCCAGAACTACCGCCGGGTCTGGGAGGGATTCACCTGGGACAAGGACCATTTCCCCAGCTTCCGCGTCCCCTCCCTGGTCTACCGGCTGGATCCCCGGAACGGGGAGTGGCGGCTTGAGATGCGGGGTACCGCCGAGGCGGAACAGGTCTCGCTGCGAGGCGTGCAGGCCCGGCACCTGACTCTGGCCGCCAAGCTCGATCTGCCGGGCACGGTGGAGGTCACCGACGTGGTCTTCGCGACCGACGAGGCCACCGTGAAAGGCAATGTCAAGGTGAGCACCGACGGTGTGCCGAGCTGCGACTTCCATTTCTCCGCCGAGGATGGCGGCTGCGACCCCCGCATGGTGATCCGCATGATCCAGCCCAGCCTGGAGGAATACCTCGGGACCATGGATTTCGCCCACAACTCCCAGGTCACCTGCACCGGTTCCTTCTTCCTGGCCAAGGACCCGCGCCTGAACCTCGCCGGCACGCTCCAGACTCCCCGCTGGCACTGGGGCAAGGTCGATCTGACCGACGTCACGGCCCGCTGGGGCGTGCGCAACACCGAGATCCGCTGGGACATCGCCAAGGCCACCTGCTGCCAGGGCACCGTCGCCTCCACCGGCTTCTACGACACCGTCACCCGCGTCGGCAACCTGGCGCTTGAGGTCGAGGAAGCCTCCCTCAATGCGGTCGTCGAGAACTTCGGTATCGGGCAGGCCAAACCGGAGCACGAGGCCAAACTGAGCGCCTCCGGCCGGGTCCGCTTCCTGCGCGACTGGGCTGGGCGCCCCCTCCAGTTGATGGGTGGCAGCCGGCTGAACATCACCGAGGGCGACCTCTGGCGGGTGCCGGTGCTCAGCCAGCTTGGCGAGTTGCTCGACCTGCCCCTCCTCCACCGGCTGTCGAAGGGGGGAACCATGGGACTCGGCAGGATTTCGGCCCTTCGCGCCGACCTCAACTTCAACGGCGAGCAGGTGCTGGTGCCCAACCTCGTCACCGACGGCACGGTCATCTCCCTGAGCGGGTCCGGCGAGTACTCCTGGCGGACCGACCGGCTCGAATTCGACGTGGCTGGCGAGGCCTTCCGGGACATGAGCCTCATCTCCTGGGTGACGAGCCCGCTTTCCTGGGTCTTCAACGCCCGGCTGAGCGGCACGAGCAAGGACTACAAGTGGCGGATGAACAACGCCTTGAAGCGCGCGATCCTGGGCGAAGAGGAGAGCGAGAAGCGACGGCTGGACAATCCTTGACAAATATCCGCGCCCGCTGTCTGTTATAAAGGCTGAACCCTGCGAGTCCCCTCCCTTGCTGGGTCATTGTTCACAGCGGTGAACCGAAGCGGAGATAGAGGGATACGCCAGTCGTTCCCACCCACGCCAGAGAAGACGGTTGTCCATGGGCATTCTCAACCGAATCAAGGGTTTTTTCTCGAATGATATCGGGATCGACTTGGGCACCGCCAATACCTTGGTGAATGTGCGCGGCCACGGCATTGTGCTCAGCGAGCCCAGTGTGGTCGCGGTCATGGCCGACACCAACAAGGTCCTGGCCGTCGGCGTGGAAGCCAAACGGATGCTGGGGCGCACCCCCGGCAATATCCGGGCCATCCGCCCCATGAAGGACGGCGTGATCGCCGACTTCGAGGTGACCGAGGAGATGCTCCGCTACTTCATCCAGAAGGTGAGCGGCAAGCGCAAGATCATGCGGCCGCGCGTGCTGGTGGCCGTGCCCTCGGGCATCACCGAGGTGGAGACGCGCGCCGTCAAGGAAAGCGCCCTCCGGGCCGGCGCCCGCGAGGTGCATCTGGTGGAGGAACCCATGGCGGCCGCCATCGGGGTCGGCATCCAGGTGCAGGAACCCTCGGGCAACATGATCGTGGACATCGGCGGCGGCACCACCGAGGTGGCCGTCATCTCCCTGGCCGGCATCGTGGAGTGGCGCAGCATCAAGAGTGGCGGCGACGCCATGGACCAAGCCATCGTGCAGTACCTCAAGCGCGCCTACAGCCTCCTGATCGGCGAGCGCACGGCGGAGGATATCAAGATCCGCATCGGCAGCGCCTACAAGCTCGAAGACGCGCTCAGCATGGACGTCAAGGGCCGCGACCTCATGGGCGGCTTGCCCAAGACGGTCACCATCAGCAGCGAGGAAATCCGCGAGGCCCTCATGGAGCCGGTCACCCGCATCGTCGAGGCCGTGCGCATGAGTCTCGAACGCTGTCCCCCGGAACTCTCGGCCGACCTGATCGACCATGGCGTGATGATGGCGGGTGGCGGTTCGCTCCTCCGCGGTCTCGACCGCCTGATCTCCGAGGAGACCGGCTTGCCGGTGGCGGTGTCCGACGAGCCCCTGCTCGCCGTCGCCAAGGGCACCGGCATCGTCCTGGAAGAGATGGACACCCTCTCCCGCACCGTCTGCTCCTCCGCCAAGCGTCCCCGCAAGATGTAGCGCGACGTCTGCCCCGCCTCGGAACGCCGCTCTCCCGAGCGGCTCTCGGCGGCGCGCAGGCGGGGGGCTGTCCGGGAAAGACACGGCTGCCGCTCGGGAGAGCGGCGTTCCCGGATGGTTGCCCAGGCAACTCGGTTGGTGCCGTCCTCAATCGCCAGACCCGCTTGCGGATTCCGCCAACGGAAGGCAAGGTAGGGGAGACGTCCTCAGTTCGGTCGATTCGGAGGGATCTCCCATGCGCCGCCTGTTCTCCCGTCCTCTCGCTTTCGTCGCTCTCCTCTTCCTGGCCCTAGCCGTCCAGGCGCAGATGCCCTTGCCCGAGGACGACAAGGCCCCCGAGAAGGCCACGGTGAGCACGGCCGCCCAGGCTACGCCTCTGGCCGCCAATCTGAATGCCGACCAACCGGCGTGGCAACGCAACTGGCAGAAGTACATGGGCGAGGACTCGCCCTACCGATCGGTGATCCTGACCGTCATCACGCTGCTGGTGCTGCTCAACCTCAAGGCCTATCTCACCCGCATCGCCCATCGCTATGTGACCGAGAACGCTTTCCGGCCCGAGAACGCGAAGGCCTTCGTCAAGATCTGGAACCATGCCTGGAAGTTCGTCATCGCGATCCTGGTGCTGATCGCCATGTCGGGGTCCCTCAAGCTGTTGGGTCTGACGGCCGGATTCTTCGGCATGATGCTGGGCTGGTCGCTCCAACAGCCGGTGACCGGTATCGCGGCCTGGCTCATGATCATCATCAAGAAGCCCTTCCGGATCGGCGACCGCGTGGTCATCGCGGGCATCACCGGTGACGTGACCGCGATCACCCTCACCCACGTCATCCTCAACCAGGTCGGCGGCTCCAT
>QKCY01000423.1 GCA_003245525.1 Victivallales bacterium
CTGGCGGAGGGGGTGGGATTCGAACCCACGGTCCCTTGCGGGACGGCGGTTTTCAAGACCGCTGCCTTAGACCACTCAGCCACCCCTCCGGCGGAGACCGTTCACGGCGCGCGAACGGCAAATCTGAGGGGCAAGAATATGTTGCGGACAGGGACGGCAGTCAAGGCGAATGGGGCTATGGTGGGACTGGGAAGGGTCGGTGGGGTAGGCGCGGGGGATTGTGGTTGTGGCGGCAGACGAAGGAGTTGAGGATGAGGACTGGAATCGGTGGTTGGCTGGCGGCTCTGGTGCTGGCGGGATCGTGCTGTTGGGGGCAGACGGCGCGGGTGGACGGAGCCGGGCATGTGGCCGTCTCCTACGGGGGGCTGGATGTGTTCACCGGGGATTCATTCCTGCTGATGGACGAGCAGTGGCATGCGCTCGACACGACCTTGCGCGAGAAGCCGCAGCTCAAGCGGACCCCTGCCGAAGTGGTCGCGGTCTACACCTCGAAGCTGGGCAAGGTGACCCGGACGGTGTCCTTCGGTCCGCCGGTGGCGATCCGTTGGGAGATCGAGCTGGGGGCCGATCCCAGGGGGAAGAACGTGGAGTTGACGGTGCGTATCCCGACGGAAGCCTTCGGCGATCTGCCGATCACGGGCCAGACGCACGATGTGCAGCGGAGCGACAAGGAGCTGGTGCTGAATGGCTTCGCCGGGAACTGGACGCTGGACGTGAGCGGCTCGACCGGGGCCTGGAGCTTTGACGATATGCGGAACGTGGAGTGGGCCAAGGCGTTCCGGCTGCGTTTCGCGCCGGCCTACGATCCGGCCACGGGCTACCGGGGTACCGCGAGCATCGTCTTCCGGGCGACGGCGAGCGAGTCGGCGGCATTCCTGCCGCTGGACGTGGCGGCGGCGGGCAATCGAGGATTGCGCGACGAGGTGGCGGAAGATGGCAAGGGCGGGTGGACCGACCAGGGCGAGAACGATCTGCGGGCCTTTGTACCGGGTCGGCACGAGTTCCTCGGGATGCCCTTCGTCGTGGGCGAGAGGGCGGTGGTTCTGCGTGGCAAGGAGCGTCCCGCCTTCCCGCTGGAGTCTCCGGCGATTGCCGTGGGGGCCAAGGTGGAACGGATTGCCTTCCTGGAGACGGCGGCCTGGAATGCCCAACGGGGCGATGTGGTGGCGGAATACGTCCTCGCCTATGCTGACGGCACCGAGGCGAAGATGCCGTTGCGCTATGGTTTCGAGGTGAACGATTGGTGGGGGGCCACGGAGCCTTCCATCGCCCGGCTGGCCTGGGAAGGATCGAATGGCCAAACCCAAGTGGGGGTGTTCTGCGTGGTCTGGCGGAATCCCCAGCCGGAGCGCGAGGTGAAGAGCGTGCAGGTGCGCTCGACCGATTCCGCCTCGGTGCCGGTGTTGCTGGCGGCGACGGCGGTGCGGACTGACGGGTTGAGCAAGGAGCAGACGGCGCTGCTGGACCGGGCCTATGCGGACCGGTCGGCGACCGAGGTGGATATGTCGGGCTGGTTCGCCTGTCCCATCGCCTGGCGGGACGGGATCGAGCCGGGATCGGCTCTGGATACGAGTTTCCTGAACGAGTGTCCGGCGGGACAGCATGGGTTTCTGAAGGTGGCGGGCGGGCATTTCGTCTTTCCCGACCAGCCAGGGCAGAAGGTGCGGTTCTGGGGGACGAACGCGGCGCTGCGGGGACCCTTCCCGGTGCCGGAGGATGCGCCGGGGATCGCGCGCTGTCTGGCTCGCCAGGGGGTGAATCTGGTGCGGTTGCACCTCTATGCGATCTACGAGGATACGCTGATCGCACCCGATGGCAGTCTGAATCCGGAGGCGCTGGATCGGATAGAGTTCTTCATCGCCGAACTGAAGAAGAACGGCGTGTACTGCTACATGGATTTGAACGACGGGATGCTGTTCAGCCGCTTGGTAGGGCGGCAGTTGCCGAGCGAGAAGCTGAAGCTGGCGGCGCTCTACGACGAGGAGCTGATTCAGGCCACCCAGAAGCTGGCGCGGGAGTTCTTTACCCATCGCAACCCGCACACGGGGCTGCGGATTTGCGACGATCCGGCTATCGCCATGTACGAGATCACCAACGAGAACTCCATGACCATGGCCTGGGGCGATCTGCGTTCGCGGATCCCGTCGCCCTACTACGAACAGCTCGCAGGGCTCTGGGAGCAGTGGCTGGAGAAGCAGGGCCTGCCGAAGCGGGACCTGCCCCGGACCCTCGGCGAGGACGGCCCCGAGGGACGGCGGTTTGGGGCGGAGGTGCAGCGGGCCTACCTGGAGCGGATGAAGGCGTTCCTGGTGGAACTGGGGGTGAAGGCACCGATCTGTGGCACCAACATCACGTTCACGCTGGGTGATCTCTGGGCCAGCGAAAACATGGACTACATGAACGACCACGCCTACGCGGCCCATCCGAACGTGCGGGCGCGGCCCATGACCTACAACAACCAGTCGGCGGTACGGGGCAGCATCGGCAGCCTGTCGATCATCCCCAGCTTCGCGCGGGCCAAGGTGAAGGGCAAGCCGGTGGTGGCGAGCGAGTGGAACTACTGCTTCCCGAACGACTACCGCTGCGAGGGGTTGCCCTTCATGACGGCCTTCCTGTCCTACCAGGATTGGGATGCGTCGCTCTTCTACTGCGCCACGGGTTCCTTCGACAGCGGCACTTGGCTGCGTTTCCGCGAGCATCCCGGCATTCTGGTGCATTCGCAGCAGACCGATCCCGCGACCTGGGGCCTGTCCCAGATCTGCGCCCTGGCCTACCGGCGCGGCGATATCGGCACGGCCCAACGGACGATCACGGTCCAGTATGGCCGGGAACGGGTCTGGCAGAACGATTCCGTGGTGGATCGCCTGGCCTTCCTCGCCGGGTTGGGTCGGGTGGAAACGGAACTGACCGAGACCACGCCGGACGCCTGGCCCATGCAGTTCCCCAAGGACCAGACCAGCGAGGAACGCTACCGCGATGCCGTCGCGCGGCTGGGCGACACGAACTGCACCGACACGGCGCTGATTACCGACACCGGCGAAATCCGGCGCGACACCCAGCGCGACGTGCTGGTGGTGGACACCCCCCGGACCCAGATGGCGACCGGCAACCTGCCCGCCCTGGTGGACACTCCCGACGCAATGGCCGTTCTGGGACTGGACGTGTGGACTCCCTTCGCGACGGTCGCCGCCACCTCGTTGGACGGCAAGCCCCTCGCCGAGTCGGGCCGGGTGCTGATCGCCGCCGTGGGCAACGCCCGGAACGCGGACACCAAGTGCCTGCGTGGCGAACTGCTCGATATGGGCAAGGGGCCAGTCCTGGCCGAACCGGTCTGCGGCGAGTTGCACTGGCGGGCACGGAATCCGCAGGGCGTGGCAGTCTACGCACTCGATCCCCTCAGCGGCACCCGCAAGGCCAAGCTGGCCACGACGGTTGCGGCGGCAGAGGCCCGTTTCGCCATCGGTAACCAGGGAACCATGTACTACGAAGTGGTGCGCGAGTAGAGGGGAACCAAGGCTTCCGGCCTGGAACGCATGGTGGCGCTAGGCCGGTTCTGCCTCTACCATCGGGACGGGCTCGCGGGCCGCAATGCCGGTGATGGGCACGGTCGGCACCGGGGTCGGCCTGAACAGGCGACCGAACAGGGTCTGGCGGCAGACCCGGTGCAAGGTGTGTTCCAGGGCGGGCAACCGGGCCCGGGCGGCCGCATATCCTGCCTGGTAGGCGAGCTCGGACTGGGACACCTCCATCCACTCGATCCCCCCCACGTTTGGCTCGATGAGCAGGTCCGCCAGCGCCCGGTTGCGCTGGCGGAGGTTTTCCGAGCGAAGATCGGCGACCCGTTTCTGGATGCCGGCGGCATGGCGGGGTGCGCCGAGTTCCGGGGCGTGGCCGATGTCCACCGCGATCAGCAGGTCCGCTCCCAGGGCGCGGGCCACCTCGCAGGGCAAGACATCGAGCACGCAACCGTCCACCAGCAGGCGGTCGGCGTCGGGCACTGGCTCGAAGACTCCGGGGATAGCCCCGCTGGCGGCCACGGCGGCGGCCACGCTGCCGTTCCCCAGCACGACTCGTTGGTTGGCGACCAGGTCGCAGGCCACGGCATAGAACGGGATCGCCAGGTCGGCGAAATCCACCGACCCCACCATCCCTTGGGCGAGGCGGTCGAGAATGCGGTTCGTGACCAATGCCTGCTTCATGGCTTGCCGGTGATAGAGCAGGAGCTTCTTGGCCTGGCGGATACGGTCCCGGACACGCGCCCCGAAGCCATGCTCCACCGGTTCGGTGAGGGCCTTGAAGCGGCGTTCCAGGAGTTGCAGGGGACCGTGGGCGACCAGCCGCATCGCCTGCTTGCGCAGGTCGCTGGCGACCGGTCGGGCCGCGTAGGCTCCGCCGACAATCGCACCGGCACTGGTCCCGACGATGAAGTCGGGTCGGAAGCCGCCTTCCTCCAGAGCCGCCAGGGCACCGACATGGGCCAGGCCCCGCGCCCCGCCGCCGCCCAGGACGAGGGCGACGCGAAGGGGTCGGAGGAGGGGACTCATAGCTCGTCGTCGTCGATGTCGTAGCCGATCTGGAAGGTGCTGGTGATGCGCTGCACCTCCTCGATGGTCGTCTGCCCGGCGGCCACTTTCTCCCAACCGTCGTCGCGCAGGGTGCGCATGCCGCGCTCGATGGCGGCCTTGCGCAACTCGCCGGTGGCGCGGTGGGCGGCGACCATGTCCTGCAACTCCTCGTCGAGGAGGAAGAACTCGTAGATGGCCACGCGGCCCTTGTAGCCAGTGTGGTTGCATTCGAGGCAGCCTTCGCCCTTCCAGGCCTGGACATCCTCGGGGGGCATGCCCATGATATCGGCGATCTCGGCCCGGACCCGGCGGGTGATGTCGTGGTCCTCCACCTTGCAGTGGGAGCAGATGCGGCGCACGAGGCGCTGGGCGAGCGCGGCACTGAGCGAGGCGGCGACGAGGTAGGGCTCGATGCCCATGTTCACCAGACGGTTCACCGCGCCCACCGAGTCGTTGGTGTGGAGGGTGCTGAGCACCAAGTGGCCGGTGAGGGCGGACTGGATGGCGATGTCCGCCGTCTCGTTGTCGCGGATTTCGCCCACGAGGATGATGTCTGGGTCGTGGCGCAGAATCGAGCGCAGGGCGGCGGCAAAGGTGAGGCCGATCTCGGCGTGCATCTGGATCTGGCTGGTACCTTCGAGTTCGTACTCGACCGGGTTCTCAACCGTGATGATCTTGCGTTCGGGATTGCTGTCCCGCACCTGGGCCAGGGCCGCGTAGAGGGTGGTGGTCTTGCCGCTACCGGTCGGGCCGGTGACGAGCAGGATGCCGTGGGGCAGGTTGACGAGCTGCTTGAGGATCCCGAGCTGCCGCCTGTTGAGGCCGAGCTGGCTCATTTCGAGGAAGATCGAGCTGCGGTTCAGGATGCGCAAGCAGATCGTCTCGCCGAAGCGCGTGGGCATGATGGATACGCGCAAGTCGGCGAAATCGCCGCCCACGTTGACCCGGATACGACCGTCGTGGGGGAGACGCTTCTCGGCGATGTTCAGCTTGGCCATGATCTTCAGGCGGGAGACGATGGCGTCGTGCAGTTCGACCATGCCGGCGGGGGTGGGGATCTCGCGCAGCATGCCGTCGATGCGGTAACGGAGCTTCACCGCGTCGCGGAAGGGCTCGATGTGGATATCGGTCGTGCCCAGCTCCATGGCCTCGAAGATGATCTCGTTCACCAGATTGATGATAGAGGCCTCGTCGCTGGCACCGGCGGAGGCGACATCCTCGGTCTGGCTGTCGTCGAAGACGCCCTTGGTCTCGAACAGACGGCTGCTCTGGCGGTCCTTGCGGATCTGCTGGACCTTCTCGGCACCCAGGCCGTAGATGCGCTTCAGGATGGCGTTGATCTCGCCAGGGCTGGCCAGGACCGGATCGAGCCGCAGGCCGAGGACCAGGCGCAGGTTCTCGCGGTCGCGCAGCGAGGGCGGGTTGAAGAAGGCGGCGCGGAGTGTGCCCCGGTTGATGGCCAGGGGCACCAGGTTGTAGTGCAGGGCAACCTTGGCGGGCACCTTCTGGGTGGCCTCGTCGCTGATCTCCTCCTTGGCGAGGATCACGAAGGGAAGCCCGTTGCACTCGCTGAGTGCCCGGTAGACCACTTCCTGGTTGGCGAACCCGAGGTCCAGCACCGCCTGGTGGCTGCTGACGGCGGCACGGCGCATGCGGCGCCGCGCCTGCTCTGCCTGTTCCTCGGTGATGTGTCCTTGCGCAATGAGAATGGAGAGGACATCCCCCCCGTTGTTGCCCAGGGTGACCAGCGTTTTCTGGGGGTTCATTCGAGCTCTATCTTCTTTCTGCCGCCCTTGGGAATCCGCCGCGAATCGCCCTTGGGTCCCACGACCTCCAGGGAATCCGGGGTGAAATCCTTGATTTCGATGCCGTCGATCTTGCGTCCGATCGACAGTTGTTCCATGCGGGTCTTCTTCGCGATTGGGTCGGTCACGGTCATGAAGGCGACCATTTGCCCGGAAGCCGTCTGCATGTAGCCCCGATAGGTGAGCACTCGGGCGGCTTTGGGGACGGCAGGGGTGGGCGGGGTGGGATTGGCGGCCGGCGTGGGCACTGGTGTCGGCGCGACGTTGGGCGTCGGCTTGGTTGCGGGCGTCGCGACCGGGCGGGTCGTGTTGGTGGGCATGCGCCAGGGACGCTTCTGTTCGGCCTTGTAGCCGAAGGAGAAGGGATTGCTGGGGAGGTCCGGTATGGTGGCGGGATCGAGGAACGCGAAGGCGTTGTCCCCCAGCAGGCTCTGCCGGTTGGTGCCGGAGCCCTTGGAGAGGGTGCTCTCGGGGGTGTCTCCGGCCAGCAACCAGACCAGCAGGGTGCCCAGCAGAGCCACGAGCATCGCCCAGAAGAGAGCGACCTCCCAGTTGGTCTTCAGTTTGTTCAGTAATGCATCCATGGCAGGTTCCTGGCGTTTACCTCGCCGTCGGGGCCAGCGGCCCGAGGGCGATGGCCCGCTGGTTTCCACGACATACCCTAATCCATTCGTCACCGGGAGCCAAGAGGCTGAGGGAATCCCCGTCGAAGCCGGCTAGCCGGAATCCGGAGCAGGTCTGGCCTTCGTGCCAGAAATCGGTCCGCGAACGTCCCGTGTCAGGGTCGCCCAACTCGATGGCGGCGAGCTGCTCCCCGGTCGTGCTCACGTAGAGACCGAGATAACGCAACCAGCCTGCGCGGGAGGGCGGCTTGGTGTCTCGGGGCTCCTCCGAGCCGAGGCCGTAGAGGACATCGCCCTCGTAGGGCCAGGAGGCCGGCGGGGGCGCGCACACCTCGGTCTGCGGGGGATCACCGTGCCCGACAACGCCTCCGGGGGCGACGCGATAGCTGAAAGCGAAGGCGTCGCCGGCGGGGAGGGGACGGCTCTGCGGATCAAGGAAACCGTAGGCATCGGGGCCGAGCAGGGAGACACGGGGCGCGACGCCGGGCCGGGCGAACCCGCTGTCTCCGTCCCGGGAGGACGAATGCCAGGCCGCCAGGGCAAGGCAGGCGAACGCCAGGAGGGTGCTCCAGAGCACCGCCTTCTCCCAGTCCTCGGCCAATCCCCGCAGAATCCGTGTCATGGCTGGCCCTCCTGGATCGATGAGCTGGCAGTTTCCACGACTAGGCTCCCCTGGGCAGAGCCTGATTCTCGGTGCGACGGATCGTCGGGGCATGTCCTGACGGCCGGAAATAGGACGATATCTCCAGCATCACCGAGACGTTCCGGGTGCGGAGCCAACCGTCGTCGCCGGGTTGGCGTTGGGCCATGCCCATGGGATTCTCGATCTCCAGGCTGATGCGGTTCACAGTGAGGAAATTGCCGTCGGTCTGTAGGTCGCGGATCGCGTTGCAGACCGTGGATAGCGTTCCCTGGACACGCACCCGGACGGGGAACTCCAGCACGTAGGGGGTCTTGTCCTCGCGGCGGAGAATGTAGGGACGGGTCGGCAGCACCGTGATTTCGGCGGCGGAGCGTCCGCCTCCCAAGCCGAAAGGGTTGCGGACGGCGGGAGTGCCGCCCGTCCTCTCCAGTTGCCGATGGATGATATGCAGGTCGTTCTTCTCGGTGAGCACGCTGACGATCCGGTCGATGGTCCAGACCTTGAGGAGCAGCTGGTAGGTCTCCTCCTCTTCGGTGTCCTCGCCGATACCCAGCACTTCCGGGTCCAGAACGATCTGCCGACCCGCCAGGCGGCGGGTCAGTTCGTCCAGTTCGTCCCGGTAGACAATGCGCGAGACCTGGCTCATGAAGGTGTTGATCTCGGTGTACTCGCGCTTGATCCGGTCGTCGAACATGCCGGTGGCGTGCTCCAACACGTCGCTGGCACGGGCGACCAGCCCGGTATTGTACTCGGTGCCGTCCGGGCGCTTGCGCGTCGTGCCGTTGAGCTTGCTCTTGGCGCTTTCGACCATGGTCTTCAGGCGGGGGACATCGAGGGGATAGGGAGTCTCCTTGGTCAGGGCGGCCAGGTCCTTGAGCAGGCCATCGCGCTCGGCGCGGATGTCCTCGACGCTCTCCGCCTGGGGACGGAGGACAAAGAAGTAGAGGGCGATGACGGCGATGACCATGACCATCAGGGCCGTTAGGAGCATGCGGTGCTGGGTTGGCCAGGTGCGGTTGGTCACTTCTTGCTGCCCTTCTTGCTAGTGTCCGTGGCTGCCAACGCCGCCGTGTTCACGTCCAGTCTGGCGAAGGGGAGAACGATCATGAACTGGGTGAACCGTCCCTTGAATGGCTTGTCCCGCCAGAAGCGCTCCCAGATGTTGAACACTTGGTCGCCCATGCCTTGACGCTGGGGCTCCGGCAGGTCGTCGACCCGGGTGAAGACCCCCCCCTTCTTGAGGTTGTCGACCAGTTGCAGCAGCGCAGTGAGGCGTCCCTCGACCTGATAGGGGATATGGCCAGCCACTACCATGCGGTCGAGCCGCTCCACGTCGCCCACCAGCGTCGCGTTGGCGACGCTGGGATCGGTACTGTTGCGCGCGGCCGCGATGGTGCCGACGGAAGCGAAGAGGCTCGCGCTGGGGGCGGCGGGGGCCGGGCGGTTGCGGGCGGAGGAGGCATCGCTGGTCTTGGGGCGGAGCTCTTCGAAGGTCAGCCAGTCGGCGAGGTAGACGAAGAAGTCCCCTTCGCTCCGGGCGCGTTCGAGCTCACCGATAGTCGTCAGGAAGCGCTGTCCCCGGTTGCCCTTCTCGACGAAGGGGATCAGCATCCGCTCGTAGTGGTCCATGGTGGCCATCTGCTTCTGGAGCTGGGGAATGAGGCTCTTGCACTCGCTTAGTTGGGTCACTTCGTCGCTCAGGCTACGGGCGTCCCGGTTCAGGCCGAGATGGTAGCGGAAGAGGGAGGCCCCGAGGAGAAGCGCGAAGATGATCTCGGCGGCAAGCAGATAGGGGAAAAGACGCTTGCGGCGCTGCGTCCAACGGAGGGACTCGGGGGCGAGGCATACGCGGATCTCGGCGGTTCCCATGGTCTGCAGGGCCAGACCAAAGGCGGTGGTCATGCCGGGAGAAACCGCCCCCGAGGCCGGGTCGGCGGGTCCGAAAACCGCGACCTCGCAGCCGAAGAAGCGGGCGATGGCGTCGGGGAGCCCGGCGAGTCCGGCCCCGCCGCCGGTGAGCCAGATCTTCCCGAGGAGGAGGTGGGACAGTTCCTCCTTCTCGCCAGCCCGCCAGTGTTCGATGGCGTTGCGCATCTCGCTTTCGAGTTGGGCGGTGACGGCGGTGAAGGGATGCTCCCGGTCGTCGGGGTCCAGAACCAGGTCGCGCTTGCGGCGGTCGGCCTGGTCGTCGCTGCAATGCAGGTGGGTGGCCAGGGCCTCGGTGTAGCGGGAGGTCCCGAAGAGGAGGCTGCCGACAAAGAGCACATGGCCGCCCGCGACCACCAGGAGGGTGGAGTTCTCGTCGCCGAGATCCAGCAGAAGGCTGGGGCGGTCGTCCTGCAGGGCCTCCGGGTGCAGATGGTAGAAGGTGCTGGCCACGGCCAGGCCGTTCATGCCGAGGTCTACCACGTTCAGGCCTTCGCGGGTGAGACTCCGCAGCCGGTCGTCGATGACCGACTGGCGGCAGACCCCGATCAGCACCGGGTTCTGGCGTCCGAACTTCGGCGTCATCACATGGAAGTCGCTGGAGAAGGCGTCGTCGGAGAGACCGGCCAGTTGCATCGTCTCGAAGGAGACCATGCCGCGCAGTTCCTCGCCCTTCACGCCGGGCGGGAAGTCGGAAACTTGGGTCGTGGCCAGGTACTGGGGAATCCCGACGGTGAGCGGGCGGTGGCGGAGTCCGTTCTCCTCCAGCCAGGCGAGCAGCGCCCGGGTGAGTTCCTGCTCGTCCAGCAGACCTTCCTGCTGGATATCCAGCAGGACCGTTTGCTCGATGGCAAGCTGCTTGTCCCGCAGGCCCAGGCGGACCGCTTTTACGGCCCCGTGGCCGATGTCCAGTCCGACTGCTTCCTTGTTCGCGAAAAGTGCCATGCGTCGTCCACCCATGCCGTGCCGACGGCGTTATTCCACTACCTGCACGAAGTTCCCGTCCTCGTCGATCACCCGGGCGGTGACGAAAATGATCAAATGCTGGGGCACGTTGCTCTCGTAGCTGTGGCGGAAAAAGAAACCGACGAGCGGAATGTCGCCGAGAACCGGCACCTTGGTGACCGTTTGCTGCACGCTGGAGGTCACCAGGCCGCCTAGGGTGACGGTCTCCCCGCTGCGGATGGCCACGGTGGTCTGCAGGACGTTCTCGCTGGTCTCGGGGAGCTCGATGTTGCCCTGCGCGTTCTGGTCGGAATTGGTGCTGCTATTGTTGTTCGAGGAGGAGTCGCCGCCGGCGATGACGTTGAAGGAGCGCCACTGGACCAGATCGATGATCTCGGGCTTGAGGCCGAGCAGGACCGTCTGGCCGTTGTTGCCGACATTCACCTTCACATCGAGGGTGACCCCCGTCTCCAGTTCCTCGGGGGTGCCGGTGAAGGCGGTCTGGACGGAGGAGTTGGAGGTTCCGGTGGTGCTGCTCGACGTGCTGGCCACGGTGTCGAGCTCACTGTAGTAGAGCGTGATCTTGCCGCGGCGGATGCGCGCGCTGTGGTTGTTGAGGACGGTGATCCGGGGCGCGCTCAGATTCTTGGTAGATGTTTGCTTGTCCAGGGCGGCGATGACGAGGCTGTAGGCCCGGTTGCCGAGGACTCCGCCGAGGTCGGCATAGCCCACGCCGTCCGTGTTGCCCATCTCCAGGGCGCCCAGGCTGGTGAGGAGATTGGTGACCTGCAACTGCGTCTTGGCATCGCTGGCCACGGGCGCAGTGTCGGGTGTGAGGGAGAACTCGCTGCCCACGTCGCGCAGGTCGTCCTGGCTGATGGTGACGAACCGGGCCTCGATGAGCACCTGGTAGGGGGGCTTGTCGAAGGCCTTGACCAGCTCCTCGACCAGACGCAGATTCTCGCGGGTGTCGCGCACGATCAGGACGTTGCGGGTCTTGAAGACCCGGTAGCTGGCCCCCTCGGGGCTGTCGGCCAGGAAGGCATCGAGCGAATCCTCCAGGTCGGTGTCGTCCTCGCCGGCGGTGTCCTGCCCGCCGCCGCCCTGGTCATTGCTCTGCTGCGTCTTCAAGGTCGGGACGAAACCATGGCGGAGCTGGAAGATCCGGGTCTCCAGCTTCGGGCCGGAACCGGGTTCCTCGGTGCTCTCGGTGACCCAGACCATGTTCTCCCCGAGATGGAAGGCGATGCCCATGTTGCGGGCGATGTAGCTAAGGACCTCCTTGAGGGGTACGTTCTTCACGTTGATGGTCAGGTTCTTCTCGGCCTCCAGGGCGTCGTCGGCGATGATGTTCAGCCCATCCACTTGGCTCAGCACTTGAACCAGTTCCTTGACGCCCGCGTTGTCGAGCTGGATCGTTACTCTCTTGTTGATCAGATCCTCCATGGAGCCCACGGGCATTTCGAGGGGATCGAGGCTCGGGGAGATCACGACGGTCTTGCCGTAGCTCTTGGGGAGGACCAGACGCTGGTCCACTTCGGTGATCGCCAGGCCGGCGCTGGTCTGCTGGTCGAGAGCGAGGGTCTGCTTGCGCTTGGCGAGGTCAAGTTCCAGCTTCAGAGCGGCCACGTCCCCAGGCACGGCGCCGCCACTCTCGATGGCATCGATCAGAGCGTCGGCCGTGTCCAGGTCGCCCTGTCGGATCAGGCGGCGGACTTCGGTGACCTGCTTGAGGGCGGATCTGGCGGGTGCCTCGATCCGGCGCTGGTTCAGCAGCTCGCGCACCTCGCGGATCTCCTCCTTGCCAGGGCCATTGGCATCGAGGGAGTCCAGAATGGCCTGTGCCTCGTCGAACTGGTCCTTGAGGGCGAGGCGGCGGGCGATGGCCACTTGGCGCAGAACGACGCTCGAAGTCTCGCGCCCCTGTCCGGCCGCGATCTTGGCCTTGAGTTCGGTCACTTCCGCCGGGTACAGGCTGCTGTTGGCAAGGGGGGCGAGAGTGGTCTCCGCGGCGCTGAACTGGCCCGCGGCAATCTGCTTCCGCACCGTGGCCAGCCGTTCCTGGGCAGACTGCAGGACCTGCTGCTGCTCCGTCTGTTCCAGGGCGCGCAGGGCCTGCGGATTCTCCCCAGCCGCCGGATCGGTAGCCGGAGTGCCGACGAGGAGAGCGCACGAACTCATCAGGGGCAGGGAGGCGAAAACTGCAGCACGGAGGAGTTTCATGACTGGGTTGGGCTCCACATTTCCTCTTCGGCGGATCAAAGGACGCCGCTTGCTGGGTACCGCATCTGGCAGGCGGTCTCGGTCTCGTCGGTGTATCGCATCAGGACCACAAGGAAGAATACGTCTGTCGCAGTTCTCCGGGCAAACTAGCCCTGCCTTCCGGCAACGGCAACCACGGAAGCAACCTTGATACTCCGCTGTAGGTGCCGTCGAATCCCCATTCCTCTTGCCGTTCCTGCCGCATGGTGGCTACAGGCTACGGGGTCCACTGTCCGTCTTCCCAGTGCCTGGTACTCAGGAACATGTTGCCGGCATAGGCGGCATTGAGCACGGGGGCAGCTTCGTTCGCGAAGTTGGTGCGGCCCCTCAGTTTGCGCACGTGCCAGAAACAGCGGACCGTTGGGAATAGCGTTTCGTCGTATGGCTTGTCGCTGGTGGTCTTCTCGCCATAGCGAAGCTGGTACTCCTTCACTTCCGTCCACGTGCAACTTCCGCTGGGATGGTAGGAGCCGTCGGAGGCCTCCACCTTCCAACTGCACAGGGCATTCGACATCTCGTAGAAGTAGCTGATCGGTCCCCCGATGTCCTTCGGGTCGAAGTCCCTGCCGGTGTTCCCGGGACGGTCGAAGGCTTCGGGATACAGGTTCTGGTCGTGGGCGATCCAGGCTGTGCGTGCCGTTCCCTTGTCGTTCCCGTCGGACGGGCACAGATAGATCTGGGCGGTGGACAAGTACTCCCGGTAGAGGTGCGATATCCAGGGCGGCATGTTCTCGTCGAAGTCCATGCGGTACATGACGATCGCCTTGCCGATCTGGGTCAGGTTGTTGGTACAGCTCGTCTGCTTGGCCTTTTCCTTGGCCCGGGCGAGGACCGGCAGCAGCATGCCGGCCAGGATCGCGATGATCGCGATCACCACCAGCAGTTCGATGAGGGTGAACCGGGAGTCGCGAACGCGGCGTTGGCCGAAGGAGGAAGTTGTCGAGAGCATGGCTGCACTTGCCTTCTTGTCGAGTTGGTCACCGGCGGGCGGTCGAGCCCCCGCTCCCGCAGTACTGCCAGGGAAACGCTACAAACTAGCCTGTTATTGACTATGACGAAAGATGAATGCGTTTCATTTGCGACCTATTGCTTGACGGCTCCCGCCGTGAGGCCGCGGATGATGTGCTTCTGGGCGAGGAAATAGACCAGGAGCAGGGGAATCACGCTCACCGCCAGGGCCGCACAGGTGAGGGCCAGGTCGGTGGCGTTCTCGCCGCGCGCCTGGAATTCGGTGATGGCCAGGGGCAGCGTCGGGCTCTTTGGCCCCAGGAGGGTGAGGGCGAAGGCGAACTCGTTCCACATGGTAAGGAGGTTGAAGATGACCACCGTCGCCAGAGCCGGGCGGACCAGCGGCAGCCCCACGTGCCGGAACACGCCCCAGGCATTGCAGCCGTCCATCCGGGCCGCTTCGAGCAATTCCCGGGGCACCGCCTCGAAGGCTCCCCGCAGGATGAGGATGCTGATCGGCAGGGCGAAGCCCACGTAGGGACCGACCAGGGCCCACAGGGAGCCCTTCAGCCGCAGGGCACCGGGGCCCATGAGTTGGTTGAGGGGAACCAAGGTGACATGGACCGGAATCATCATGCCCAACAGGAAGAGGACGAACAGGACCTGTCGGCCCCGGAACCGGCAGTGGGCG
Source organism: Victivallales bacterium (assembly GCA_003245525.1). Lineage (GTDB taxonomy): Bacteria > Verrucomicrobiota > Lentisphaeria > Oligosphaerales > Lenti-02 > Lenti-02. Next base: position 14,409 of record QKCY01000423.1, read on the forward strand.
AAAGCGAAGGCGGCGAAGGCGGCGAAGGTTACCGCCAGCGCCACGCCGACCAAGGCGACAAAGGCGCTGTTCAGGTAGGCCTGCCCGAAGAGACCGGAGGAGAAGACCTCGCGGTAGTTGTTCAGGGTGGGGGTGAACAGCACAGCGAAGGGATGCTGGCGCGCGTCCTCCTCGGTACGGAGGGCGGTGAGCACCATCCAAAACAGGGGGTACACCGCCAGCAGGAAGGCCAGCAGCAGCAGGGCGCGCCGGGCCAACCAGGCGGGAAGTTGGGCAGGCCGAATGCTCATGCCGTTTCCTCCCCCCGGTTCCGGCGCCACTGGAGAGAAATGATGACGGCCAGGGCCACCACCAGCAGCGAGACGGCGGCGGCCGAGCTGTACCCGAAGCGGCCGTTGAAGCCGGAGAAGGCCAACCGGTAGACATAGGTGGCGAGTAGCTCGCGGTTTTCCTCGGGCACGCCCCTCGCCAGCATCAGGTAGACCAGGTCGAAGTACTTCAGCGAACCGATGATGGAGAGGGTGGCGGACACTGCGGCCACCGGTTTGAGCAAGGGCAGGGTGACGTGCCGGATCTGCGCCCATTCCCCCGCGCCGTCGATCCGGGCTGCCTCGTAGAGATCGTCCGGGATGGCTGCCAACCCGGCCAGGAAGAGGACGAGGTGGAAGCCGGTGTAGCGCCAGCAGATGGTGATGAATACCCAGAACAGGGCATGGGAGGGCACCGCCAGCCAACCGTAGTCGAAGTCGGGACGGACCAGCCGGACCAGTTGGGTGAGCAGGCCATCGCCGGGTTGGTAGATGAAGAGCCAGAGGGTGGCGATGGCGGCGGTGGGCATGATCATCGGGGCGAAGAGGGCGGTGCGGAGTACTCCCCGGCCCCGGATGGGATGGTGCAGGAGCAGGGCGAGAGCGCAGGCGGCAGGCAACTGGATGGCCAGCGACAGCACCACCAGCAGGGCGTTGTGCCAGAGGGCGTGCCAGAAGATCGGATCGCGGACCAGCTCGGCGAAGTTGGCCAGTCCACAGAAGGTTGGCTTGGCCAGGGGCGATGACCAGTGGAACAGACTCAGACGCACCGACTCGCCGATCGGCAGCAGCACAAAGACCGCGTAGATGGCCACGGCGGGCAGCAGGAAGAGGAAGGGGGTGAGCCGCCGGTGGGTCATGCCCGGTCCTCCGCCGGGACTAGTTCCAGCACCGCCAGCTCGGGGAGGCAGAGGAAACGTACCGGCAGAATCGACCAGCCGATTCCCCGGCAGATGAACACCGGCTCGCCGTGGACCGACCGTTTCAGGCCGGAGGTGTAGGCCTTGTTGCGCACGGGCAGCGCGAAGTCGGGAGTCCCGACAAAGGGAAACCGGACCTGCCCGCCATGGGTATGCCCGCTGAGGAACAGGTCCACCGGCTGGCGATGGGTAGTGTCCGCCGTGTCGGGGTTGTGGGCGAGAACGATCCGGCAATCGGTGGGGGGGATGCGCTCCAGCAGGGGATCGAGCGGGAGCCGGTCGCGCCAATGGTCGCCGGTTCCGGCCAGCCAGAGGGTCTGGCCGTTCCGCCGGATGGGGATGGCCTTGTCGTGCAGATTCCAGCCGGATGCCGCCAGCCGTTCCTTGGCCTGGTCCTCCTGGCCGTAGTCGTGGTTGCCCAGGATGGCAAAGACCCCCTCGGGGGCACGGAGCGGAGCCATCACCTCCCAGACGCAATCCACCAGATCCGGCGTTCCCCGGCCATGGACATAGTCGCCGGTAACGGCGATCAGGTCGGCACCCAGGGCGTTGGCCCGGGCAATCACGCCTGCCAGGAAGTCCGGCGGGAGCATGGGTCCCAGATGGGGGTCGGTGACCTGGGCGATGGTGAACCCGCGGAAGGCTTCGGGCAGGCGTGGCACCGGTACCCGGTAGCGGTTCACCCGCACGAACCGGTGTTCGGCAAACCAGGGGTAGACGCCCAGCCCAACCGTGGCAAGCGCGGAGGCCCAGAGGAACTGGCGTCGGCTGATCTGGCGGAGAGGAAGGCGCACGGTGGGGGAGGGGACTACTGCCCGTATTGGTTGAACCAGGCCCGTTGCACGAAGGGCAGCTTCTCCCGCTGGCTGCACGCCTCGGCGGGAACGCCCACCGGGAGGATGACCTGGACCTGGCGCTCGGCGGGAACCCCCAGGATTTCGCCGATCTTCTCGCCTTTGCCGTCCAGCCGCAGCACCCCGTCGGTCCATACGCTGGCATAGCCGAGGGCAGTGATGGCCAGCAGCATGTTCTCGACCGCCGCCGAGCAGTCCTCAAGCTCGAAATGCATGTCGCGGAAGGCGCAGATGGGATGGGCGATGCAGACGATGAGGGCCGGGGGCAGCGTCGGCCGTTCCAGCACGTCGTAGATGCGGCGGAGAACGGCGGGGTCGTCCACGATCACGAAGGTCGTGGTCTGGGCGTTGCAGCCGCTGGGAGCCTGGATGCCGGCCTGGACGATGCGTTCAAGGTCCGCGCGCGGGACGGGCTGGTCCTGGAAGGGACCACGGTAACTGTGGCGCTGGGCAAGAGCGGTGAAGAGGTCCATCTCGGTATCTCCTGGCTGAAAGACGGAGGAAGAACTACAGGGAATGTGCGTGCGACGAATGGGCTTTGCCAATCATTGGCCGGACCCGCCGTCCCAGAGTTTGTCAAACGTACGTTTGAAATTGGCGATTTATGAAATAGGTTGAGATTGTGCAAGTCCACTGTACGGCATAATATGGGCACCCATGAACAAGCAGCACGTTGACCTGACCCAAGGACACATCGGGCGCCAGATGATTGGCATGGCGGTGCCTATGCTGGCCGGCACCTTCTCGATGACGGCGTTCAACCTAGCGGACACCTGGTTTGTGGCCAAGCTGGGGATACTGCCCATGGCGGCGATGAGCTACACCTTTCCGGTGGCCATGATTATGGGCAGCGTGGCGATGGCCTTGGGCATGGGGACGACGGTGGTGGTCTCCCAGGCCTTGGGGGAAGGGGACCGCGAGAAGGCGCGCCGGATCAGTACCGATTGCATGCTGCTCACCTTGGTTCTGGTGGAACTGCTCGGACTGGCGATGTTTGCCTGCATGGGGCCGGTCTTCCGGCTTATGAACGCATCGGAGGAGGTGCTGCCCATGATCCGGCAGTACATGCTCTGGTACCTGCCCTTTACCGGGCTGGCGTTCCTCTCGATGCCAGCCAATAGCATCCTGCGGGCGGCAGGCAACGCGAAATGGCCCAGCTTGGTGATGGTGATCGGGGCGGTGCTGAACTGCGTCCTGGACCCTTTGCTGATTTTCGGGCCCTGGAAGTTCCCGGCGCTCGGTATCCAGGGGGCGTCCATCGCCACGACGCTGACCCGCATCCTGACCTTCTTCCTCAGTATCTACGTGTTGCATCGGACCTACGGACTGGTGGCCAAGCCCCATCTGAGAATTCGGGAACTGGTACACTCCTGGGGGCATGTGTTGCACATCGCCGGCCCGGCTTTCGTCTCGAATTTGCTGATGCCGCTCTCGGCCTTTGTCCTCACCTCGCTGGTGGGGCGGCATGGCGATTCGGTGGTGGCGGCCTATGGCGCGGGCGGTCGGGTCGAGATGTTTGCCTATCTCTGTCCGATGGCGCTGGGGATTTCCTTGGTGCCGCTAGTGGGGCAGAACTACGGCGCGGGTCGCTACGACCGGGTGGAAGGGTGCCGCCGTTGGAGCGAACGGCTGGCCTTGGGCTGGGGTGCCGTTATCGCGGTGGTGTTCTTCCTGGCCGCGCCGTACATCGCGCCCCTGTTCAACTCGAAGCATGACGCGGTGATGGAGCGGGAACTGGTGCTGTATCTGCGGATCATGCCATTCGGCTACGGGCTCCGCGAGGTGCTGCGCTACATCACCATTTTCCTCAACGCCATCTCCCGGCCCATGTCGTCGCTGGCCCTGAACGCCATTTTCCTGGTCGGGTTCAACGTGCCTTTCGCCGTGGTGGGCGAGGCCCTGTTCGGGGTGGCCGGCATCTATGGCGGCGTCGTGCTGGGCAGCAATCTGGCTGGCCTGCTCGCCCTGATCTACGGTCGGCGAAAGGTCAGCGAGGCGGCGTTGGCCCAGGTGACGGTCACGCCTTGACGAGGTCGGCGTTGGTCATCCGCCGGGCCCGTTCCTGGCTGATTCCGTGCCGCAGGGGTTCGCCTCGGAGAAAGCGGTCGTATTCCTCCAGCACGCAGGCCACATAGCGTCCCCGGCTGCCGCGTCCGGCGCAATGGGCGGTCATGATGACGTTGGGCAGCACCACGAAATCGTCGCCAGCGGGCGGGGGTTCCTGGTAGTGGACGTCGAGGATCGCCCGCAACCGTCCCGACCGCAGCTCGGCCAGGAAGGATTCGCGCTCGATCAGCGGCGCGCGCCCCGCGTTGACCACCGTGGCCCCCGTCCGCAGGCTGGCCAGTTGATCCTTGCCCAGCGCACCCTTGGTCTCGTGGGTCAGGCCGGTGAGAGTGTGCAGGATATCGCTTTCGCGGGCCAGGGTGGCCAAGTCCACCTTCCGGATGCCGCGCTGCTCGGCCTCGGCGGGGGAAAGGTAGTCGTCGCAGACCAGAATCCGACCGGGCTGCAATGGGGCCAGCAGGTCCAGGAACACTCGCACCACATCGCCGAAGCCCCAGATGCCGATGGTCGCGTCGCAGAGGCCGGTGATGACCTTTGCCGCCGTGGCATCGGACTTGGGCGGTTCGCTGCCGCCGAATTTGGCGTAGTCGAGGAAGCCGCGCGCCGCCAGCATGGTGGCGGTGAGGCACCACTCGGCCACGGAGCGAGCCATGATGGCATTGGCGGTGACCACCTTCACCCCGCGCGCATAGAGCTCGTCCGAAACCAGATTCGCCACACTGCCCGCCGCGTGCCCCACGAAACGGAGGCGCGAGTTCTTCGCCAGTACGGTCTCGTCGAGCCGGGGCACGCCCCAGGTGGTGACGACTGCCTCCTCGTTGGCGAGCAATTCCGCCCATTCCTCGGGCGCGAGCCGTCCGGTCCGCTGGTTCATGCGGACGGTGAGGCCGAGATCCTCGGCCCGCTGTCGGGAGTAGGCACTCCACAGTTCACCGTGGACGACGCCAGGCTGGCAGGTGAAGAAGAGTTCGCGGGTCATGGGGTGGCTCCGATGCATACCAAACATGATCGGTGGGTACCATACCCTCTCGGCCACGAAAAAAAGGCTCCCCACCGAAGTGGAGAGCCGAAGTGTTGGGTGGTGCCCCCGATAGGACTTGAACCTATGACCCGCTGATTAAGAGTCAGCTGCTCTAGCCGACTGAGCTACGGAGGCACGAAAGAGAATGTTGGTGCCCCCGATAGGACTTGAACCTATGACCCGCTGATTAAGAGTCAGCTGCTCTAGCCGACTGAGCTACGGAGGCGCAACGGGTGATAAGATACCTCCGCTGCCGCCCCGTGCAAGCCAGATCTGTCCTTTTGAGGCGAGTGGGAGGCCGGAATGGACGATGCCGGGGGCCTTTTCTTTGTCCGAGGCCCGGGCAGCAATGGGAATTGCGCGGGGAGCGGGTACGATATGCTATATGTAGTTGTCTAGAGATTCGGGTTCGCCCGTGTCGCCGGACACTGCGGACTGTCCAGGCTGGGAGTTGGCAGGAGAGCGGGACACCACGGTCCTATGAAACACGAGTACAACAGTCTGCCGCGCGAGCTGTCCGCCAAATTCCTGGCGGCGGAGCGCAAGGACGGGCGGGTGGCGGCGGCAGTGGCCGTCGTGGGGCTGCTCTTTGCCTTGGGGGCCGCCTTTCTGCCCTTTTTGGCGCTGGAGCGGCTCTGGACCACGCCCCGTTGGATTCGCGGGGGATTCCTGTTGGCGGCATTGGGGGGAGTCGGTTGGTTCGTCGCCCGCTGGCTGGTGCATCGGTTGCGCTGTCGGCGAGATCCCTTTGCCACTATCCGGCGCATCGAGCGGCACTATCCGGCCCTGGGAGACTCCCTGCGGGGCGTAATCGAGCTGGCCGAGGATGGCGATGCCCGCGAAGGCATCTCCGAGAGCCTGCGTCTGGCGGCGGTCCGGCAGGTGAGCGAGCAGTGCGAACCGCTGGACTTCGTCGCCGCCGTTCCCACGTCCCGTCTGTGGAGGTACGGCAAGCGGGTGGGGGCGGTGGTTCTGGTCCTGGCGGTCTGCGGGGTGCTGGAGCCGGGGCTGGTGCGGAACGCGGTGAACCGGTTCGCCCGCCCCTGGGCGGCGGTTCCCCGGTACACCTTTGCCCGACTGGCGCCGCTGCCCACTGTGGTGCAGGTGGCGCGGGGTGAGCCCTTCAGCTTGCCCGTACGAGTGGCGGCGGACAGCCGCTGGCAGCCCGACCGGCTGCGGTTTCGGTTGGGCGATGCGGTCGGCGCCTCCTGTCCGGTGACGGCAGGCGAAGCGAGATTGGAGCTTCCCGGCATCACCGAGGCTGCGCCGTTGCGGTTGCGCTTCGGCGATGCCAGCGCCGTGGTCCTCGTCGAGCCTGTTCCCCGGCCGGCCCTGCTCGAACTGGCCGGCGACGTGGCTCTTCCCGCGTATCTGGAACGGGCGGGCGAGACGGTCGAATGCGCCCGCCAGCGGGTACGCCTAGTGGAAGGCAGCCAGATCGTTCTGCGTGGCACGGTGCTGAACCCGCTCCGGCAGGCCTGGCTTGGGACCGACGACCAGGAGACTCCGTTCCGGATCGAGGGGCGCGCCTTTGTCTCGGCGGCCCTGCCGGTGGAGGATCTCCTCGCGGCCCGTTTCCACTGGGTGGACGCCAATGGTCTGACTCCTCCCGAACCCTACGCGGTGGAGGCGGAGGTGGTGCCGGACCTTCCCCCGAGCGTCCAGTTCGGGGGAGGGGCGCGGGTGGCCGCGATCCTGGAACAGGAAGTGGTGGAGCTCGCCCTGCGGTCCGGCGACGATTTCGGCATCAAACAGGTCGAGGTGGCCTGGGATGTTTTCCCGGCGGACAAGCCCGAGGAGAAGCCGACCGACTCCGGCCAGCGGCTTGTCGGCACGGGTGCCCCCGACCGGACGGATTGGGATGGCATGTTCGCCTTCTCCCCGCGACGGCTGGGCATCCCGGCAGGAACCCGGGTCGTGGTGCGGGGCCGGGCGGTGGACTACAAGCCGGGCCGGGCCTTCAGCGAATCCGCTCCCTTCGTCGTCTTCGTGTTGACGCCCGAGGATCACGCCCGGCTCGTGCAGAGCCAGCTCGAAGCCCTGCGCAACCGCCTGGAGGAAGCGGCCCTCCGGGAAGCCCAGCAGATGTTCGACAACGAGCAACTGACCAAACTGACCGACGAGCAACTGCGCCAGTCTGACGCCCAGCGCGAGGTGGAGAAGCAGGCCGACCTCGAACGGAAGTCCGTGGAGGACTGGCAACGCCTGGCCGACGAGGGGGCGAAACTGCTCGCGGAGGCCACCCGGAACGAGGCGTTCCCGACCGAGACGCTGAAGGAATGGACCGGGATCATGGAGGCGGTCCGGAGCGCGTCCGGCGACCTGCTGCCCGAGGCGGCGGGAGCGTTGGCCCAGGCCAGCCAATCCCCGGACCAACGGCGGCAGGAGATCGAGCGGGCCATCGAGGCCCAGCGCAAGGCGCTCGAAGCGCTCAAGCAGTCGGCGGAGAAGATGGGCGAATCCCTGGAGCAGTTCGCGGTGCTGAACATGGCCGCCCGTCTGCGCGCCCTGGCCGACCGCGAACGCACGATGAACGGTGCCATTCAGGAGCTTTTCCCCCAGACCATCGGCCTGACTGTCGCGACGCTGCCGCCCTTGCTGGGTAACCGGGTCACGGGGTTGACCGAGACGCAGACCAGCATCCAGAAGCTCACGTTGGGGATGCGGTTCGAAATCCAGCGCTGCCTGGAGAACACCGGGATCGAGAAGTACGGCAAGGTGGTCGAGGCCATGGACGAGGCCCAACTCACCGACGAAATGCCGAAAGCCGTGGCGGCCATCGCCGACAACCGCCTGGCCCAGGCGGCGGGCGAGGTCCAGCGCTGGGCCAAGTCGCTGGACGACTGGGCCGCTTTGCTGGACGAGAAGAAGGACGGTGGTGGCGGCGGCGGTGGCGGTGGGGGCGGCGAGATGTCCGAAGAGGCCATGAAGTTCATGCTGGCCCTGCTGCGGGCCATCCAGAACCAGGAGCAGTTGCGCCGGGACACGGTCGGTCTGGAGGCCGAGAAGGAACAGGTCGCGGACTATGTCCAGCAGGCCGAACGGCTCTCGGTGGCCGAGTCCGAACTGAGCCGGACGGTCGCCGATCTGGCCAAGAAGCTCGATCCCTCGGAAGCCCGCAACAACATCGAGGACGCCCAGGGGCTGATGGAGCAGGTGTCGCTGGCCATGCGCGAGCCGCGGACCGACCGGGAGGTCCAGGCGGACATGGGTTCGGCCATCGAACTGCTGCTGAGTCTGTTCGAATCGAACTGCCAGGGCGGCCAGTGCCAGGGCTCGCAGATGCTGGCGATGATGGCCCAGAAACTGGGCTTGCAGATGCGCCTGGGAGCGGGGGCCGGGGCCTCCGGCGGCGGTTCGCGGGCTGGCGGTCCCTTTGGCGGGGCGGGCGGCACGGTGACCGGCGGCACGGGCTCTGGCGGCGCGGCGGAGCGGGGCGGGGATAGTGTGACCGATGTCGCTCCCGCCGAATTCCCCACCGAGTACCGCGGACTGCTGGAGCAGTTCTTCCAGAAGGTGGAGGCGGCGCATGAGTAGGGGCCGGTTGGGATTGGCGGTCGCCGTTCTCCTGCTTGGGGGAGGCCTGGTTTCTGCCCAGTCCATTTTTGGCAGTGTCGGCGATCCGGTGCCCCCCGAGGTGGAGCAGATCTACCAGAAGGGGCTGAAGTACCTCGTCGGGAAGCAGACCAAGGCGGGCACGTGGGAGGACGGTTACGGCCAGCAGCCCGGTGTGATCGCCCTGGCCATGCTCTCGATCCTGGCGCACGGCGAAGACCCCAACTACGGTCCCTATGCCGGCACGGTGAAGAGCTGCCTGGATGCCATCCTGAAGCAGCAGAACGCCGCCAATGGCTATATCGGCGGTTCCATGTACAACCACGGCTTCGCCACCCTCGGCCTGGCGGAGGCCTATGGGATGGTCCAGGACGACCGGATCGGTCCGGCGCTGGAGAAGGCGGTGGGGCTGATCCTGTCCACCCAGAAGACCAACCCCTATGGCGCGTGGCGCTACAATCCGGGGGGCAACGACGCGGACACCACGGTCTCCGGCGCTTGCCTGGTGGCCCTCTATGCCGCCCAGAACGCCGGGGTGGCGGTGCCGCAGCCGGCCATCGAGCGGGCGCTCAAGTACTACACCAGTTGCGCCTGTCCGGAAGGCGGTTTCGGCTACACCGGTGCCAACGGCCCCAACGGGCCGCGCGCGGCCATCGGCATCCTCGTCTTCGCCCTGGCCCGCCGCTACCAGGCCCGGGAACTGACTGCCGCCCTGCAATGGTTCAAGGGCAATGGCACCACCAACAGCGAGAGCTACTATTTCTACTTCCTGTACTATGCCGCCCAAGCCCTGTTCCAGGTGGATTTCGCCTATTGGCGCGAATGGAACGGGCAGAACGTGAGCCGTCTCAAGCAGCTACAGCAGGCCGATGGGTCCTTCAAGGGCAATCACGGGGAGACGTTCAGCACGTCCGCCGCCCTGCTGTCGCTGGCTTTGAACTATCGTTTCCTGCCGATCTACGAACGGTGAGAGAAGGAGTTGCTGTCCGATGAGATATCCCGCCATTCTGGTCCTGGCCCTGGCTTGCGCCCTTCCGCTCCGGGCCGAACTGAATCTGGAAGAGATCTTCGGGGGTGCCCAGGCCGAGGGCGGCGGCGAGGCCAAGGCCATTGCCGTGCCCAAGCCCGAAGACCAGGGCCGGGCAGGCGAGCAGGCGGCCGACAAGCCATTGCCCGACCGCCTGGAATTCCTGAACGGCGATCTGCTCTCCGGCACGCTGGTCTCGCTCTCGCCGAAGGAACTGGTCTGGCATCATCCCGATGCCGAGGGCGATCTGCGGCTGGCTGCGACCAACCTGAAGAGCATCGAGCTCCACTCCCTGCCGCCGGTGCGTCCGGCGGCCGATCAGGTGCAGGTCGGGCTGACCAACGGTGACATGCTGCGCGGGAAGATCGTGGCGATGGACGGGGAGAAACTGCTTCTCGATACCGTCTACGCGGGCCAGATGACCATCCGCCGTCCCATGTTGGCCAGCCTGCGCCCCGCCGAAACGACTGGCGATGTGTGCTATGCCGGGCCGAACAGCCTGGACGAGTGGACCCGCGGGAACAACCGGGACGCCTGGGAGTTCCGCAATGGCGCCCTGTACAGCGTGCAGGGCAATGGCAGCCTGGGTCGGGATGTGAAGCTGCCCGACCGGGCGCGGGTCGATTTCGAACTGGCCTGGCAGGGCCAGCCGTACTTCACCGTCTCGCTCTTCGCCGACAACCTCGAGTCCTGCTACGGTCCCGGCTACCAGTTGGCCATGCAGGGCAACTACGTGAGCCTGAACCGGCGCACCAAGGGGTCCTCCAACGGACTGGGCGGCTATCACGCGCCAGCGCTGCAGACCAAGCGGAAGGCCCAGGTCTCGGTACGGGTGGACCGCAAGGGCAAGACGGTGGCCCTGCTGATGGACGGGGCGCTCGTGCAGCAGTGGACCGATCCCGCCGGACTCGACGAGGGCGGCACGGGTATCGTCTTCTATGTGAACCAGAATCAGCACCGCATCCGCAACCTGCGGGTCATGCCGTGGGACGGCAAGATGGAGCCGAGCGGCGGCGAGGCGGAGGAAGCCCCGGCCACCAAGGAGGACCAGATCCAGTTCGCGAACGGGGATCGGGTAACGGGGAGCCTGCTGGGGATCAAGGACAGCGAGGTGACCGTGAAGAGTCCCTATGCCGAACTGAAGATTCCGCTTGAGCGCATCGTGCTGGTCACCTTCCAGGAGGATAGCCAGGAACGGGCGCGGCGCAACGCGGGGGATGTGCAGGGCCTGTTCCAGGATGGCGGCCAGATGACGCTGAACCTTCTCAGCCTGCAGAGTGGCACCCTCCAAGGCGAATGCGAGAATTTCGGCAAGGTCGAAGTCAAGGTCGGGGCCTTCTCCCGTTTGCGCACGAACATCTACGACGAACGGCAAGAGGAGAAGAACGGTGACGAGGAGGACGACTGGTAGGATCGTCCCGCTGCTGCTGGCGCAGGGGGACACGGCCATGCTGCACCGCCGCCTGTCCCGGCTGATGCGCGATGACGGCACGCGGGATGTCCATGCCAGCAACGCCTGCTTCCGCCTGGCGGCAATCCATGAGGCGCAGGCCGACTATGCGGTGGCGGCCGATTTCTACCAGCGCGGACTGGACTGCATGGAGGGGGTGATCGTGATGGCCATCAACGGCAAGGGCCTTGCCCAGGAGGAGGCGAAGGAACACATTGCCCAGACCATCCGCAGACTGCGCGCCCAGGCTGCTACACCGCCGTGAAGAGGCCGCTCGCCACGGCGTTTTGCAGGGCGTTACCCCGGTGGCTGAGGCGGTTCTTCACTTCGCCCGGGAGTTCCGCAAAGGTCTGCGTGAATCCCTCGGGGACAAAGACGGGATCGTAGCCGAAGCCACCGTCACCGCGCGGCTCGTGGATGATGTGGCCCCGCACCTCGCCCTCGGCGGTGCCGATCAGGCCAGCGGGGGAGGCGAGGGCGATCACGCAGACGAAGCGGGCCGCCCGGTCGGTCTGTCCGTCCAGACGACCGAGCAGCTTGCGCACATTGCGCCCGTCGTTGCCGCCTTCGCCAGCATAGCGGGCGGAGTAGATGCCCGGTTCGCCGCCGAGGGCGAACACTTCCAGCCCCGAATCGTCCGCCAGCACCGGACGGCCGAGGGCCCGGGCGGCCTCGACCGCCTTCTTGATGGCGTTGGCGGCGAAGGTGTCGCCGTCCTCGACCACGTCGGGCATTCCGCCCACGGCCTTGGCGCTGAGCACCTCGATGCCGAGCGGCGCGAGGATGGCCTGGATCTCTTCGACCTTGTGGGCGTTGCCCGTGGCGGCGACGATCTGGGGCATGGGAGACTCCTAGCCGCGGGCTGCCGCGGCGGCGCGGGCCATGGCCGGGGCCGACCGCTCGATGATGTCCTGATCGACGCAGAAGGTGAGGCGGAAATAGCCGGGATAGCCGAAGCCGGAGCCGGGAACGGCCAGCACGTTCTCGTGCATGAGCAGGTCGACGAAGACCTTGTCGTCGAGCCCGTTGGGGGCCTTGGGGAAGAAGTAGAAGGCACCTTTGGGCAGGGAGAACTCGATGCCGGCTCCCGTCAGGGCCTTGGCCATGGCGTCGCGGCGCCGGGCGTAGATGCTGGCGTCCACCTCACTGCCCAGGGCCGCCGCGAGGACTTTCTGGCCGATGGCCGGGGCGTTCACGAAGCCGAGGATGCGGTTGGTCATGGTCACGCCGCCCATGAAGGCCGCCACGTCGGGCATGGCCGGGTTGGCTGCCAGGTAGCCCACGCGCTCGCCCGCCAGGGCCAGGTTCTTCGAGAAGGAACCGGCCACCACCGTGTAGGGATAGAGCGGCAGGACCGGAGGCACGGTGACACCGTCGTAGGTCAGGAAGCGGTAGGGTTCGTCCGACACCAGGAAGATGGGCCGGCCGTTGGCCTTGGTGTGCTTCTCCAGGATTGCGGCCACTTCCGCCATTTCCTCGGCGGAATAGACCACGCCGCCGGGATTGTTCGGGCTGTTGATGATGACGGCCCGGGTCTTCGGTCCGATGGCGGCGTCCAGGGCGGCGATGTCCAGTTCGAAGGTCAGCGGGCGCGAGAGCACGGGCTTCAGCACGCCCCCGAAGTTGCCCACGTAGAAGCCGTATTCCACGAAATAAGGCGCGGGGCAGACCACCTCGTCGCCCGGCTCCAGCACGGCGCGGAAGAGGGAATTCAGAGCGCCAGCGGCACCGCAGGTGAGGATGACGTGCTCGCCACCGAGCTCGCAGGCCTGTTCCCTGGCCAACTCCTTGGCCAGGGCGGCGCGGACATAGGGATACCCGCCATTCGGCATGTAGCCGAGGGCCATCGGCTGGTCCAGGGAGGCGACGATGCCCTGCAGGGCATCCTTCACGGCGGCAGGAGGGGGCAAGTCCGGATTGCCCAAGCTGAAGTCGTAGACGTTTTCGGTCCCGAACTTCTTCTTCAGCTCGATGCCCGTTTCAAACATCCGGCGAATCCAGGAGGATTGCTGAATCGCCCCGGCGATTTCCTTGGACAGAACCTGCATGTCGGTCTCCAGAATCATGCGATCATGGGTGAAAGATCCCCGTACCATACCATCTCCCGCCGAACCTGCTCGCCGGAAGCAGGGAGATGGGATATGGGGGACGGATGGGAGAAGCATCCGGATTCTGGCCATTCGCTTCGGCAGGGACTACCTTTGTTATGTGTTCCCGTGCGGTGGATACTGAAGTATCGTCTAGCAGCCTCCGGTCGGAAGGAATTGCCCATGTACGCGGTCACCATCATCTCGTTCCTGTTCTTCACCGGTCTAGTCGGTCTGCTGACCTGGATTCTGACGCGGCGAGACGACCACCACTCCAAGGACGGGTTCTTCCTCGGGGGGCGCAGCCTGACATTCCCGGTGATCGCCGGTTCGCTGCTGCTGACGAACCTCTCCACCGAACAGATGGTGGGGCTGAACGGATCGGCGTTCAACGACGGGTTCTGCGTGATGGTCTGGGAAGTGGTGGCGGTGGTGGCCCTGGTGCTCATGGCCCTGTTCTTCCTGCCCCGGTTCCTGAAGAGTGGCATCACCACCGTCCCGGAATTCCTGGAGTTGCGCTTCGACCATGGCACCCAGGTCATCACCAACCTGATCTTCCTTGTTGCCTATGCCGTGATCCTGCTGCCCATCATCCTCTACACGGGGGCGACGGGCATGATCGGGATCATGGATATCCAGGGGTTGCTGCACATCCAGTCGGAGACGGCGACGCTGTGGCTGATCGTGTGGGTGGTGGGGCTGGTCGGCGCGGTGTATGCCCTCTTCGGCGGTCTGCGCACGGTGGCCGTGTCGGACACCCTGAACGGAGTCGGCCTGCTTGCCGGGGGGATGATGATCACCTACTTCGGCCTCTCCGCGCTGGGGGGAGACGGCGGCTTTTTCGCTGGTTTCCACGCTTTGGCCGAGCATGCGCCCGGGAAGTTCAACTCCATCGGCAACGCCAAGACCTCGGTGCCCGTGGGCGCGATCTTCTCCGGCATTTTGCTGCTGAACCTCTTCTATTGGTGTACGAACCAGCAGATCATCCAGCGCACTTTCGGGGCGAGCAGCCTGGCCGAAGGGCAGAAAGGCGTGCTGCTGACCGGCGGTCTCAAGCTGCTCGGTCCGCTCTATCTGGTGCTGCCCGGCATCATCGCCTTCGCCCTGTTCGCGAAGAGCGGCGAAACGATCAAGGGCGACCATGCCTACGGCCTGCTCGTCCACAAGGTCCTGCCCGCGCCGCTGACCGGCTTCTTCGCCGCGGCCATGATGGGCGCGATTCTCTCCAGCTTCAACTCCGCCCTGAACAGTACCTGCACCCTGTTCAGCCTTGGCCTCTATCGTAACATCTTCAACAAGCAGGCCACCGAGGCGCAGATCGTGAGGTCCGGCCAGTGGTTCGGCTGGATCATGACCTTCATCTCCATGTCCATCGCCCCCCTGCTGGCCAAGACCGGCAGCATCTTCGGCTACCTCCAGAAGATGAACGGGATCTACTTCATCCCGATCTTCGCCGTGGTGGTGGTGGGTATGATGACCCGTCGGGTTCCCCCGCTGGCCGCCAAGGTGGCCTTGGTGGCTGGTTTCGCGCTCATTGCCATCGGTTACTTCGTCTACCCGTTCAGCGCCATCGTCGCCCAGATGCACGAGTACCATTTCCTCGGCTTGGTCTTCGCCTACCTGGTGGTGCTCATGCTGGTCATCGGCGAACTGCGCCCCTTGGCGACCGAATGGGAGCAGCGCGAAGTCCATGCCGTCGACATGACGCCATGGAAGCATGCCCGACTGGTGGGCGTGCTGCTCTTGCTGGCGGTCCTGACGATCTACCTGATCTTCGCGGACTTCAGCGTGCTGCCGTAGGCTACTTGGCAAACAGCGGCGCGACGAGATCCACCGGCGACACGGCTTGGCCGCTGGCCTCCGATGCAAAGCCGGCCAGGGAGATCCCCAGGCTGCGCACGCCTTCGTCGTAGGGCACCAGGCTGGGGCGCTTGTCGCGGACGGCGTCGAGGAAGTCGTAGAGCACGTAGCTGACCCAGTTCGGTCCCGCCTTCTGTTCGCCGGACTCGGAGCCCGCCCAGCGGATGTCGCCGCCATCGATGGTTACGATCAGCCCCTCGGCCACGATGCGGAAGCCACAGTCCCAGGCGGTGCCCGG
>QKCY01000243.1 GCA_003245525.1 Victivallales bacterium
TGGTCTGGATCACCGCCCAGGCCCAGTTGCGGTTCGTGCCGGGGACGGAGAGCAAGGCGGATCTGCCCTATGTGGTCCGGGCCGTTGGCGTGGGCGACCGGCCCCAGGCGCGGTTCGTGGACGCGGAGGGCCAACTGGTCTACGGCTTCCGGACCACGGGCCTGGCCCGGCTGGAACTGCGCCTGCGGCTGGCCAACAACTTCCGGGTCTGGGTTTCCACCGACCTGCGGTCGTGGCAGAACGGACTCAACGCCGCCACGATCCATGGTCGCGACCGGCACGATGGGGAGGTGAACCCATACCAGGTGGATTTGACGAATCTGTTGCCGGCTGACGCCGTCTACGTGCGCTTCGGCGATGCCTCGCCCATGGATGGCTGGGGTGCGTATGTGGCGGAGGTGGAACTGGCGGCCGATGCTCCAGCCGGTTACGACTGGGTCGTTCCCCCGCCGCCACCACCGCCGGGAACGATCACGGAATGGCTGGTGCTCGGAGCCTTCCCCGCCGACCGGGACGACCTCCTCGCGGTTCCTGCCGGCCTGGGCGATCCGGCTCGGTTGGGGCCGCCAACAGGTGGAAAGTGGCAACCGGTGCAAGCACCGACCGGCCGCCTCGACTTCCGCAGCCGGAATCTCCACCTTTCGCCCAACGAGGATGCCTTGGCCTTCGCCCATGTGTTTCTGTACGTGCCCGAGGACACCGACGCCTGGCTATTGGCAGGCAGCGACGACGCCCTGGCGGTATGGGTGAATGGCGCGCTGCTCTGGCGGCACCAAGTCCTGCGCGGCTGCCGCGCCGACGAGGACTCTATTCGGGTCTGTCTGGGCAAGGGTTGGAACCGCCTGCTTCTGGCCGTGGGCAACGGGGCCGCGGGATGGGAATGCACCGCCCGACTTCTGGCTCCCAGCGGCCCGGAAGTGCCTGGCCTACGGATGCAGGCCCAGCCGCCAGCGGAGTTGCGCGGGGAGCTTCCGACTCCGGTCCTGCCCCCGCGCGTCACCATTCTGGCCGCCGGACTGCAGCCCAGCGCCGCCACGTTGGATAACGGGCGACTGCGGATTCCAGCCCGGCTGGAAGCAACCAACCGGGGCGGCCCCAGCGCCGAGGTGATCCCAGTGGCCTTGAGCTACGGCGGGAAGACCCTTGAACAGTGGTCCCTGGCGGGTACCGATCGGGGAATCCAGAGCCATGAATTCCTGCCGTCGGGCGCCACCTGGCGGGTTCTGGCGGATGCGCATGGACTGATCATAGCGCAAGCGTCGGGGATGTCCGTGTCCTTTGACTGCCCCTTCCTGCCCCGGCTGCTGGCCGAAGCGGGCGACGCGCTGGCGAAGGATCACCCCGAGCAGGCCCGTATCCTGCAGCGGCTCGGTTTGGCTCGGCGGCATTGGCGCAAGGCCGGGACCCCCGCCCCCGAATGGCGTGCCCAGGCGGCGCAGTGGCTCGCCTTGGCCCTCGATGGAAAGTGGGACGAGTTGGCCGCCGTGGCGAACACCTTCCGGGAGGCGGATGGCTCGCCCTGGTCCACCTCCGTGCAATGCGCCGCCCCGGCCGGCGACAACTACGATGTCTCCCCGGACGCGGTCATGGTCTACGGCGGCCGCGATCCGGCCCCCCGGCTCCAGCAATGGCGGCGACGGGGGGCGCGGGTCCAGATCATGACCGGCATCGCCTGGGGCGACTACCAGGACTACCAGGACGGCCGCTACGACGGCACCCGCCACGACAACGAGATCCAGACCCGGAAAAGCGGGGAGCTGATGGGCCACGGTGGCGACGTCTACTACTGGGTGCCCACGGAGGCCTACGGCAACTACCTGTGCCAACGCCTGGCCCCCGCCCTGGACCTGCCCGCCGACGGGGTCTGCCTGGAGGAGCCCGAGTTCTGGATGCAGGCGGGCTGGAGCCCCGCCTTCCGCCGCGAATGGGCCGCTTACTTCGGGGAGCCTTGGCAGGCCCCCGACAGCTCGCCCGAGGCCCGCTACCGCGCGTGGCAACTGCGCCGGTTCCTCTACACCCGCTGCCTCCGCCAAGTGGCCGACTTCCTCAAGCAGCGCCGCCCCGATTGGGAGTGCATCGTCGCCACCCACTCGCTCATCAACTACACGAGTTGGGGGATCGCCAGCCCCGAGTCCGCCCTGGGGGGCATCGACTCCTGCGACACCGTCATTGCCCAGGTCTGGAACGACACGATTCTGACCCCTTGCACCTACGATGGGCACCGCGTGTCCCGGCCCTTCGCCACCGCCTATCTCGAATTCGCCCAAATGGCGGGCATGGTGGGCGGCACGGGCCGTTCGCTGGTGTTCCTCGCCGACCCGGTAGCGGACAACGCCCAGCGGTCCTGGGAAGCCTGCCGACGCCTCTACGAAACGACCGTGGTCGCCGGGCTGTTCCAGGGCGCGGCCAACCGTTTCGAGCTGATGCCTTGGCCGAACCGGGTGTTCGAGGGACGGCGCGACGACGGGGCGGGCGAGACGAGGACTATGCCCGGCCGCTACCGCGTTCCTCTTCTCGCCACCTGCGAGGCCCTGCGGACCATGCCCGCCGGGACCGCCGAGACCTCGCCCCTCGCCGTGGCCGTCTCCGACAGCATGCAGGCCCAGGCCGGGTTCGGCGAGGCCACCGGTTCGGCCGACTTCTTCGGTCAGGCCTTGCCCTTGGTCCTGCGCGGCTGGCAGCCCCGCGTCGTCCACCTAGAGCAACTCGGCAAGCCCGCCGCCCTGGCGGGAATCCGCATCCTCCTCCTCAGCTACAACGGCCAGACCCCGCCTGGCGCGGCGACTCACGACGTCTTGGTCCGCTGGGTGCAGGAGGGCGGCGTTCTGCTTTCCCTGACCGCCGATGACGATCCCTTCCAGCAAGTCCGCGAGTGGTGGAATCAGCCACCCGCCACCCAGCGCCTGCCCCAGCAGCACCTGTACGCGGCGCTGGGGCTGGACTCCAATCCCGCCGAAGGCTGGCACGCCGTGGGCCAGGGGCAGGTCCTAGTCCGGCGTCTCGCCCCCCGCGAACTGGCCGCTGCGGACCGCCACCAAGAACTGGCCGCCTGGGTAGCCGAGGCGGCGGCGAAGGCGGGTATCGTGCTCCCCGAACGTTCCCATTGTCTCGTCCGGCGCGGTCCCTATGTGGCTGCCGCCGGTCTCGCCGAAGGTCCGGCGTCCTCGCCACTGGCGCTGACCGGGACCTATCTCGACCTCTTTGCCGACGAATTGGCCTTGGTCCGCAATCCCGGATTGGCCCCCGACCGTTGCGGCCTCTGGGTCGATCTTTCCCGGAGCGAGGTCCCCTGCGTCCTGGCCAGCGCCTCGCGGATCGCCGGCTGGCAGGCGAGCGGCCAGGCTGTGGATTTCGTCTCCTCGGCCCCAACCGGCGGCGGCGTGATCACGTGGCTGCGCCTGGAGCATGAGCCCCGAACCGTCCTGGCCAGCCAGCACAACGGTGTCCCGGTTCCCGTCCTCAGCGAATGGCACGTCGCCGAACAGGCCCTGCGCTTGCGCTACCCGGCCAGCCCCGATGGGATCTGGCTGCATATCGAGTGATAGACTATCGGAGAGTCCCATGCCACGAATCCCCTTTGCCCAGCGTCTAGCCGATCCGCATCCCGAGCATGTTTTCCGGATGGAGGGGTACTATGTCTGGGACGGCAGCCTGATCCGGGATGAGGCCGGGGTGTACCACCTGTTCGCCTCGCGTTGGTGCCAGGACGCGGGCATGCGGCGTTGGCTCACCGACAGCCGGGTCATCCGGGCGGAAGGCCCCACGCCGGCCGGACCTTTTGTCTTCCGCGAGCAACTGGACGTGCTCAACCAGCAGCCCTGGGCGAAGGACATGGCCCACGGCCCCCGCATTCACCGGATCGGCGACCGCTACTACCTGTTCTACATCGGTACCCACTGGGGCGAGTTCGACCCCGAGGCAGCGCGGAACGGCAACCGCGACCACTGGGAGGGCATCCGCTTCCACCAGCGGACCGGCGTGGCCAGCGCGCCCCATCCGGCCGGTCCCTGGACCCCCTGCCCGCACAATCCCGTCCTCGAACCCCGCCCCGGTTGCTGGGATGCCAAGATCACGGTCAACCCCTCGGTGGAGGTGCTCCAGGACGGGCGCATCCTGATGATCTACAAATCCACCCTCGACCGGGGCGAACCCCTGATTCTCGGCGCGGCGATTGCCGACCGGCCAGAAGGTCCCTACGAGCGCACGGGCCCCTCGCCGCTGTTCACGCATAACGTGGAGGACCCCTGTTTCTGGGAGGAGGACGGCCGCCAGTGGATGGTGGTGAAGGACATGACCGGCGCGGTCTGCGGGGTCCGCCACGGCGGCGTGCTTTACGAGTCCACCGACGGCCTCAAATGGACCGTCGCCGAGCCGCCCCTGGCCTACGATCTCGCTCTCCGCTGGGTCGGGCAGGAACCCACCACCGCCCAGTACATCGAGCGCCCCTTCGTCTATCTGGAAGACGGTCGTCCCCGCTGCCTGTTGAACGCCGTGCTCTACGGCAACCAGCCCAGCGGCATCCTCGTCCGCGAGTTCCGGGGCTAGCCAGGCCTGTCGCCCGTCTACGCGATTGCAGGTTGGGCAAGGGGGAAGTATTTGTTTCTATCAGCGATAGAAGAGGCCCGGATCTGGCTGTCCCCCGGAGTGTTGGCTCCGTACCGAAGGAGGTGAGAATCATGCATGTTGACGCGCAGCGCAAAGTGGCGCTTGCCGTCGTCTGCGTCGCAATCCTGGCCGCGCTGATTCCCAGTTGGATCAAGCGGCCGCGCGACTACACCGGTGCCCTGCAGCATGCGGTGATCTGGGGCACTCCTCGGGAAGTGGAGGAACTCCTGCGCAAGGGGGCGAACCCGAATCCCGTGCTGGGTCCGGGCGACGAGCCACTGCTCCAGCAGGCGCTGATTCACAACATGGCGAACGGCAAAGGGGTCGCTGGCTTGCTGCTGAAGCATGGCGCGGACCCGAACCTGACTCTCTCCGATGGAACCAGCCTGATGACGCAGGCAGTGCAGTTCCGCAGGTTTTCGCCCGATGTCGTCGCCCTGTTCGCCGAAGCCGGGGCGGACTTCAACCGGAAGGGGAAGAATGGAGACACGGTTCTGCACGCTGCCGTCTGCCCGCCATGGCAGGCCCCGCTGGATACCATCGAGGCCCTGGTCAAGTCCGGTGCCGACCCCAATATCCGGCGGAAGGACGGCTCGACCGCCCTGCACGGTGCTGTCGACCGGCATGGTGGCGACGAGCTCGATGTGGTCAGGCTTCTCCTGGCCAATGGTGCCGATCCCAGCATCAAGGACAACGAGGGCTTCACCCCGCTGGCCCGGTACTGGTTCAGCAAGGAGGAGGTGGTCCTCGCCCTCGTGGAGGCCGGATCGGACCTCGGCGTCGCCAATCAGCAAGGCGAGTTGCCGCTGATGACGGCTCTGCAGCGGAACCAGCAACGTGCCATCCTCCTGATGCTGGCGAAGGGGGCAGACCCGGACAGCGCGGACAAGTGGGGGCAGACACCCCTCTTCGCGGTGGCCGGCAAAGGCGACCTGGCGCTGGCCAAGGCCCTGGTGGCGAAGGGGGCCAACGTCAACCACGCAAGCCAGTCCGGGGCGACGCCACTGCACAACGCAGCGGCCCAGTTCCAGAAGGAGATGGTGGACTACCTCATCTCCCAGGGGGCCAAGGTGGACGCCAGGGACAAGAAGGGACTGACCCCCGTCGACTACGCGGAGGGGCGGAACGAGCCTGCCGAAGTCCAGAAGCGCAGGCGGGAAACCGTCGACTCCCTGACCAAGGCGCAGAGCAACCAGTAGGTTCGCCGACGATGGCGAGCCCGTCTGCGGCCCGGCGTCGAGAAGCCATGCTTCTGGCGGTTCCCCTCTTGGGTGCCAAGTCGACGTCATTCGTACTACTATCATCCCAGGTCCTACCTTCGGTGCAAGAAGCGAGCTACAGCGCACTCGTGTACAGCATGTTACACATGCTGCCGGAGTCCCGCCTTCAGGCGGAAGTGGGCGCGAAGCTTGAGCGAGCGCGGGGCACATTGGACGCGCGGGGAAGGTGGCAACCGCCTCCCTCCGGCGCTGAAGCACCGGAGACAACTTCCGCGTGAACGCGGGACTCCGGCGGGGGCCCACATGCCTTTGGCTGCGGCCAACGGCTGCTCTGCGGAGTATTGAACTGGTCTGGACAATGCCCCCTTTGCCCAGGTTCTTCACCCCGTCCTGCTGGTGGAGTGCCCTCTACTCCCGCTAACCGTCACGAGTTCTGAAGCCATGCCGACCGGGTAGCCGCGCGGTCGATGAACGCGCGGTCCCTGGTTGCAGACCACCGGTTCCTTGCCCGCGCCGACTGCCCCTGTCGCAGGCTCGTCGAGCCAGCGACTACCCGTCAGCGGCCATGCCGTACCAGTGGACATGCGAATGGGAGACACTCGGCTCCGGCGTCACTCATCTGGTTCCCGGAGCGGCAACGACAGCCATCAATGCTCCATGGATGATGTCCGACTGGTATGGCGGGCCGGTCATTCCTTCAGCTTGACGGTCAGGCGTCCATCTTCCACCTGGATGCTCTCGACGCCGTCCGCGAAGGCTTTCCAGAAGCCGGGCTTGCTGCCGGTGGCCTCGATGAGATCGATGTTCTTCATGCCGCCAAGCCAGGCGTTGGGCAGGGGCACTCCCATGACCGAGATGCCCTTGAGGATGACCACCGGGCGGCCGTCGGCGAAGCGGAGTTCCACGCCGGCACTGACGCGGAGGGTCTTGCCCCCCAAGACCGGGAAATCCTGGTCCAGAGGAATCAGCAGCCGGGCGCTCACGAGATCCCGCGAGAGGTCGATGGCCAGCTTGTCGGCCAGATCGGTGTTCTGCGCGATGAGCGCGTTGAGTTCCTTCTGGTCGAAACGGATGGCCCGGGCCGCGTCGTTCTCCTTATAGCGGTCTGGGTGTCCCGCCGTGAAGTCGAGCCGTTCCAGCTTGGTTTCGAGAGTCTTCTCGTCCCGGTCGTTCAATGTGACCGGGCGGAAGGGGGAGGGGAAGAGATAGGCCCTCACGACCAGGAAACCCACCAGGACGGTCAGCATCACGGCAGCCAGGACGAAGAGGATCACGTGGAGGCAGCCGAAGCGGCGCCGGGGTGCCGGAGTGGTCTCGGCTACCGGGGCGGGAGGGGGCACGGCAACCGGAGGGGGAGGGGGCTCGGCTGCTGGCATGGGAGGGGGTTCGGGTGTGTCGCTCATGGGCGTCCCTTCATTCGGGTTCTATACCAAAGGTACCGATTCCCTCGTCAGAAGACAAGACCGGCAGCCGCAGTCGAGAAGCGCAGAAAGGGAACGATGGGTTCCGTGGTGAAGGTTCAGGGCAACCGGCAGGTTCGCGGGTAACCTTATGACGGCCAGTGGGTCGCCTTGAGGAGCCGCGCTCCCGGCTGTACTGTCTTTGCGCATCCAAGGATGTTGTCGCCAGGAGAGCACTGCGAGGCAGATCGGGAGGAGAGCACCGTGGCATACGCAAGCAAGAGCCAGATCGTCCTGGCCGCCGTCGCGTGCGCCGTGATCGCGCTTGCCCTGTGCCACACATGGCTCAACCGGCCAGGAGCTCACGACGCACCACTCAGAGTGGCGGTGGCGAAGGGCGATCTGGAGGAAACGGAGAGGCTGCTAGCGAAGGGGGCCAACCCGAACCTTCCGGCCCTCAACTGTGGCGAGCCAGCCCTCACGGTTGCCTTGCGCGGGCACTCCAAGGCCAACAGGGCGAAGCTCGTCTCCCTCCTGCTCGCCCACGGCGCAGACCCCAACTACGTCATGCCCGATGGCACGCCCCTCATCACCTGGTCGATGGTATATGAGCGCACACCGCCCCAGATCGCGACTCTCCTGGCCAGGGCCGGTACCGATCTGAACCTGAGAGACAAGGAAGGAAACACGGTTCTCCATGCGCTGTTGACCTTCGCCGGGGGAACGCCGGATGTGGCGTTGGTCGCCGCGTTGCTGGATGGGGGCGCGGACCCGGATTTGCGGCAGAAGGACGGCAAGACGGCTCTCCATCTTGCGGTTTGGCGGCCACGCCAGGACGGAGAACAGCTTGTGAAGACACTTGCCGAGCATGGAGCCAGTCCCAACATCCGGGACAACAAGGGTTTCACCCCCCTTGCCAGCTACGGTTTCTTCGAAGAGGATATGGTCCTGGCTCTGGTGGAGGCCGGTTCGGACCTTTCGGTCAAGAACGAGGAAGGGCTCACTCCCCTCCAGATGGCGGCCGCCCACCAACTGTCAAAGGCGTCCATCGCCATGGTCGAGAAGGGCGCGGATGTCGATGCCGAGTACCCCTTCGGGGATACCCCCCTCTTTCCTGCCGCCAGCCAGAATGACCTGGCCCTGGCCAAGGCACTGGCGGCGAGGGGGGCGGACGTGAACCACGCCAACCGGAAAGGGAACACCGCCCTGCACTGCGCGGCGGGCAGCTTTCAGGCCGAGATGGTCGCGTACCTTCTCGAGCAGGGGGCCAGGCTCGACGCCCGCAACCAGGATGGGCTCACGCCACT
>QKCY01000101.1 GCA_003245525.1 Victivallales bacterium
GTATCTCGTCGAGCACCGGCAGCGGCTCGTGCCGAAAGCCGAGCTGATGGACCGCTTCTGGCCGGCCAACGCCTCCGAGGCCGCGCTCCAGAAGGCGGTGAGCCTGGTCAGGAAGGCCGTGTCGGACGGCAAGCGGGATGCCGCGGTCATCCGGACCCATCACGGTCTCGGGTTCCGGTTCGTGGCTCCGGTGATCGAGACGCAGCCGGAAGCTCCGGTCCTGCGGGGCCGTTCCGGACAGGGCCGCGCCGCGCTGGAGTTCCAGGAGCGCCGCTTTGCGACAGTCCTCGCGGTACGGTACGGCCCGGTCGCGGCAGGAGAGAAGGCCGCGCAGGCGTCGCTCGAAGCCTTCCTGCAGGAGGGCAAGGACGCGGTCGAGGCGGAGGACGGCGTGCTCTTGCGGATGATGCCGGACGGATTCACGGTCGTTTTCGGCTTGAGCCTGCCCTGCGAGGACGGTCCCCGCCGTGCGGCGCAATCCGCGCTGTCGCTCGCCGGGATCGCTGCGGACAGCAGGAAGGTCGGACGGCCGGTCGCCCTGCGTTTCGGGATCGAGGCAGGCGTCCTCGACGTCGCGATCAGGCCGTCCGCAGCGCCCGGCAGGAACGGTCAATGGGAACCGCCGGGCGCGCTGGAACGAAAGGCGCTGGAGCTGGCGGGCTCTGGCGGCCTACGATCTGGGCGTGGTGCGCGAGGTCTTCCACCATGCCGGGACGGCGGCGAAGACCTGGCGGGTCGAAACCGACCGGGGTTCCTGGTTGCTGCGCACGCGGGGTAGCCGTACGGCGAGCGACGAGCTGATTGTCTTCGACCATGGCTTGCGTGCCCATTTGGTGGGGCGTGGCATCCCGACGGCGGAGCCTGTTCCCAATCGGGCCGGAACCACCTTCGTTCGGATCGGTGAAACGGCGCTGGAAGTCTATCGCTTGCTGCCGGGGCGGAGTATCGGCAAGGCCGGTGTCCGTGAGATCGCGGCGGCCGCCCGGTTGCTGGCGCAGTTTCACCGGGCAGGGGAGGACTACCGAGCGGAAGTGCCACCCGTGGCCCAGTACCGCACCCTTGGCATCGATACGGCCACGACCCGCATGGAGTCGCCGGAGTTACTCGGCCAGGTCTACGCCCGACTGGACCGGTCGGCTGGCCACCGCTTCCCCTGCGCCCGTGCCGTGGCCCGTCGCTGGCTCGACCGGCTGCGAGAGGAGTTTTCCGATGCGGTCTACCAGGCCCTGCCCCAGACCCTGACTCACGGCGATTTCACTCTCGCCAATCTGCTCTTTGCGCCGGACGGCAGCGTCTGCGGCGTCTTCGATTTCGACTGGTCCCGCCGGGGTCCCCGCGTGCGCGACATCGCCGATGGACTCTTCTTTGTTGCCGGTCGCCGCCGCACCCCCTTGCAGGCCGGGAGCATCTGGTCTCTCACCGAGGCCGTGGAACTGCGTCCCGAGCGTTGCGCCGCCTGGCTCGGCAGCTACATCGCGGTCAATCCCCTGACCCCCGCGGAGTGGGACGCCATTCCCCTGGCCCTCGCCGCCCGTTGGCTCTCCGTGCGGGTCGAAGGGACGGCCAAAGTGCCCCCCGAGGACCGCCTCCGCTTCGCCTTCGGCAACCTGATCCCTCCACTGCGCTGGCTGGACGCGCACTGGGGGGAGATTCGAAACCGCCTAGTGTCAGGCTGACGTCACACATGACATTCTGGCGCCAGGGATGTATGAACAGGCAGTTCTAGGTGAAGCAACGCGCTCCCCGCCCGAGGCCGGGCGGTTCTCCAGAACGTCGGTCCGGTGCCCCATTGTGGAGAAGCGGCGGGCCTCCGCTGCGGATGGTACGGCCCATGCCCCAACCGCATGGCGCAGTCGGAGTCCTGTAGAAGCCGGACGCTTGTGCTTTACGCATGACCTCGAATTGGCGCGAGCAGGCGGCGGCTTCCCTACGCTGGCAGCACCACGAAGTTGCGGGGCGGAACGACATGGCCGTCGGCAATCGGGCAGGGGGTGTCGGCGTAGTTGACCAAGACCCTGGTGCCGTCGGCGTAGACTGTCTCGCTCAGCGTGGGGGTCGGCGTGGCGAAGCCCTCGATGCAGCTGGTCTGGAGGGGGGCCAACCTGGCCACGTCGTCGGTGATGTGTTTGATCCTGGCGACGTCGACCGCGAGTTTCTCGGCGTCCACAAAGGTCAGGTCCTTGGCGATGCCGTCGGCGGCGGACCAGGCGGGGTTGTGGAGGTGGTGGTAGTAGACGATGGGGGAGCCGCCATAGGCGATGTTCCGCAGGTAGATGTCCTCGCCGGGGAAGCTGTTGATGGCACTGCGGAAGCAGTTGTAGATGAGGAAGCCGTGGTAGACCATGGGAAAGAGCGGAACCCGCTCGTCGATCAGGGGGCCCGTGGCGTCGGGGGTGGAGGCGACGCAGTACGCCCGGTCGAGTTCGGGCAGAGCCCAGTCGCGGGCACCCTCGGACTGGAAACCGCCATGGATCGCGCGCACCTGCTGCATGATGCGTTTCCACCAGAACACGGTCTCCCGGCGCGAGGTGGGGTGTTCGGGATGGTAGCACTTGGCCGGGGCCATGAGGGTGATCTCGTCCACATAGTAGACGCCCTTCGCTCCCAGTTCGGCCACGCGGGGCAGGGATTCGACGGCGTATCGCTCGCAGGCGGTTCGGGCGCAGAGCTTGTAGGCCGTGCCGCCAGCGTAGTCGGATATCCGGTTGCGGGAGCCGTCATGCCTACGGAAGAGATACTCCGGCTCGAAGGTGTCCGCGAGGGAATAGGCGTCGTGGTAGTTGTCGTACAGCGACAACGGGTAGCCCAGTTCGTGCGAACGCGCGATGGTGCTCCGGAGTGCGGCTTCCCCGCCCAGTTTCTCCTCCACGGGAAAGAGTTGGGGAAAGGCTCCGTCGTGGCCCGCATAGTTCCAGCCCGCCAGGCAGATCTCCGCAGGCCCCACCTGTTGCCTGGCCATCTCCTCGACCAGCATCCGGACGTTCTCGAAGGTCATGTACACATGGAGCGGGGGCTGGTTGTCCGGGGTTTGTTCGAGAATGGGAGTCGGCAGTTGCTTGACGCCCATGCGGCAGCGCAGACACAACGCCTTGGCAGAGTAGGCCACGGTTTCATTGTCCCGCATCTTTTCGGCCAAGGTCGGCAGTTGGCGGTGTTCGACGTTGTAGCGTCGGTAGAACCGGGCGATCCCCGGGTACCCGGCTTCGGTCCCCGAGAGTTGGCCGTAGTGGATCGTGATGTCCTCGGCCAGAAGCGCATCGTCGGGGTAGTCGCGCAGGGCGAAGACCGGGTCGATGGCATAGAGCTTGTTCTCGCCCCAACAGGTGCGGACGACGAGGGAGAGGTCGAACTGTCCACCGTCCGCGACCACGGCGATACCCCGACCGTCGCCGCAGTTGATCCCCCAGAGGGGCATGCTGCACATCAGGGGGTAGGTGAAGGGGAAGAACACCGGGAGTTCATGCTCTGCCGGCACCTTGCCCTCGGCGCGGAGGAGGCAGCCCGTGTCGATGGGCAGAACCAAGGTGCTGCCGTCGCCTTCGTGGGCGGCGATCAGGCCGGGGAGGGGACGGATTCCCTTCATCCGGCAGGTTCCGCTCTCCCGGATTCCCGTCTGCGGGATGAGTAGGGCCGCGCTACTCCCGCAGGCCGTCCAGACCAGGCGGAACGCAAGGCCGAGAGAGTCGTTCTCCGCCTGCCAGACCGTTTCCCCGGCTTGACGCTCCACCTCCACTTCCCAGCCGCCGACGCCGGGCAGCACCGGGGAGGTCTGAGGCCTGCCGTCCGGGTCCCAGTATTGGACCACGGCCAGGCATTCCGGAGACGATGCACCGATCAGATCGATACCAGCGAGCGGGCCATGCACAACCATCGGAGACTCCAGGTTACCGGCTTGGAAACGTCCGCCAGAGCACACCAGGACAGTCGACACCACACTCTATACGGAGTCCATCGCGCCCGGAATGGACGCTCCCAACCAGATGATGGAGGGAATCAACTTCCGCTGGGCTGGCGGGGGCCTTGGCAATGGGAGGAGGCGTTTGTCGCGTTGCAGATGCCTTGCCCCTACGGCGTTTCTGGATTACGGTCAGCCGCGGCAGGCATGTTGGGTGGGAAAGGGAATGCGAGGGAGCGCACGGGACACAACCAGTCACAGACAGGACGCGCGGACAGATGGCATATGGTCGCAAGCTGAGAATGGGGCTCGTCGGCGGCGCCGGTGGCTTTATCGGACAGGTTCACCGGATGGCGGCCGCGCTCGACGGCGAGGTCGAACTGGTCTGTGGCGCCTTTAGTTCGTCGCCCGAGAAGTCCCGCGCGGCCGGGGAGGCGCTCTACCTGGCGCCGGAACGGGTCTATGCATCGTACCAGGAGATGTTTTCGCGGGAGCGGGAACGCGACGACGCCATGGACTTCGTCTCCATCGTCACGCCGAACTACCTCCATGCGGAGATCGCGATCGCGGCCCTGCGCGCGGGGTTCCATGTGCTGTGCGAGAAGCCGATGACCACGGACCTGGCTTCGGCCAAGCAGTTGGCCGACACGGTGGCGGAGACGGGGAAGCGCTTCTGCCTGATGCACAACTACAGTGGCTATCCCATGGTCAAAGAGGCCCGCGCGCGCATTCGAAATGGCTCGATCGGCGAACTCCGCAAGATCGTCGTGGAGTATCCGCAGGGCTGGCTGGCGGGGGACTTCGCCTCGGCCGGGGTGAAACACCAGTCGTGGAAGCTCGATCCCGAACTCTCCGGCGGCAGTTGCTGCCTGGGAGACATCGGTACCCATGCGTTCCATCTGACCGAGTATGTGACCGGCCTCCGGGTGGCCGAACTGTGCGCGGACCTGAGTGTGTTCGTCGACTACAAGCCGCTGGAGGACGATGCCAACATCCTGCTCCACTTCGCCAGTGGCGCGCGCGGCGTGCTCTATGCCAGCCAGGTCTCCATCAACGACGAAAACTCCCTCGCGTTCCGGATCTACGGCAGCAAGGGGGGGCTGGAGTGGCACCAGGAGGAGCCGAACACTCTCGTCGCCAAGTGGCCCGACCGGCCGCGCGAAATCATCCGAACCGGCTCCGGCAATGCCTATCTCACCCCGGCGGCGCTTGGTACCACCCGAATCCCCGCCGGGCATCCCGAGGGCTTCGTAGAGGCCTTCGCCAACATCTACCTCGAGTTCGGTCGGGCCGTGCGGGAGAGTGCCGCCGGAACGGCGTCCGACGAGTACGATTTCCCGAGCGTCATCGACGGTATGCGGGAAGTCGCGTTCGTGAAGACCGCGTGGGAGAGCCAGCGCTCCCGGAAGTGGCTCCCCCTGCCGGGGGTCTAGCGCAAGAGGAGAGTCCCCCGTCCTTTGGGCGGGGTCTGCGGGTTGGCCAGGCTAATCCCGAATGGGCTGGGGTACCCGGTTGCGCCTTGTCCGACGTTGCCATGCCGGTCGGAGAGTGGGAGCCGCCTCCGTGCGGCGAAGGAGCGGGTTGCATCCGGTGCCTCGCGCCGCCTAACCAGAGCGGATCGCCGCCAGGAGGCGGCTCCCACCCTCGTCTGGGAACACGGCAAACGACAGGAGAGCATGCTTTCCTTGGAGGGCGAACCGATGCCCCGGCCTCTGGGCGGGGTTCTTTACCCGAGTCGGCCTGGCTGCCGTGGCTGACTGCGGTTGATCTTGCCTTTTGCCCGTTTTTCCAGTACGGTTTGGGCGAGGGAGAGGCCTCGATCTGGTCGTTCCTCCCGTGGCAAGAGATCTGGATGAGTTGGACGATGGATATACGTGCGCTAGGATTCGACGATTGGTTTGGTGCCCACGCAGAGGCTCTACTGCGACCTGGGCAGAGCGTGGCCCGGGTGATGACAGTGGACCGAGGGGCGTTCCTGGTCCGAAGCGAGCAGGGGGAAACGAGCGCCGAACTGGCGGGACGATTCCGCTTCGGAATCGAGAGTGCGTCGGAGCTTCCCTGCGTGGGGGACTGGGTGGGCATCGAGCAGGCGTCGCCGACGCTCGCCGTCATCCATGCCGTTCTGCCCAGAAGGACCTTTCTGCGCCGGAAGGCCCCCGGCAAGACGGTGGATTTCCAGATGATCGCGACCAATCTGGACGTGGCCTGCATCGTCCAGTCCTGTCATTACGACTTCAACCTGCATCGGCTCGACCGCTATCTGGTTGCCGCGACCGAAGGCGGGGTCGAGCCCGTCATTGTCCTAAGCAAGACGGACTTGGTCAGCCCCGATGAGCTGGCCGGATTGGTCGAGCAGATCCGGGGAAATGGCATCGCTGCCCGGGTGCTGCCGATCAGCACCGTCGCCAGTAGCGGTATGGATGAGTTCAGGGACCTGTTGCAGCCCGGCAGAACCTTCTGCCTGTTGGGTTCCTCGGGAGTGGGCAAGACCACCCTCGTCAACCATTTGCTCGGCCAGAATGCCCTGGACACCAAAGCCGTCAGCGCCACCGGCGAAGGGGTCCATACCACCTCGCGACGGCAGTTGATCGTGCTCGGCAACGGGGCGCTGCTGGTCGACACCCCTGGCATGCGCGAGTTGGGGCTGCTGGGCGCGACCGACGGGGTCGAGAGCAGCTTCGCGGACTTCCAGGACCTTGCCAGCCAGTGCCGTTTTCCCGACTGCACCCACACGCGGGAACCCGGCTGCGCCGTCCGGGCGGCCCTTGCCGCCGGCGAGGTCGCCGAGGAACGCTACCAGAGCTACCTCCGCCTGCGGAAAGAGACCGAGTTCCACGACATGTCCTACGCCGAGAAGCGGAAGAAGGACCGCGACTTCGGCCGTTTCATCAAGACCGCCAAGAAGGACCGGAAGTACTGAGACCGGTTCCGTCCAGGCAGAGATTGTCATCATCATGATTGTTCGACCCGAAATCCCCGCCGATCACCGGGCCATCATGATGTCACCGTGGCGGCTTCCCGGAACCATCCCATCAGCCACCAGCCCGAGCCGTTCATCGTTTTGCGCCATCGTCCGGCAAATCGGTGGGGGTGGCGTAGGCACTGGCGGGTAGTGGCAGGTTCGACGAACCTGCGAGGGGGGTAGCCCACGCGGGCGGGGAACCAGTGCCTGGCAACTGGGAACCGCGCGTTCATCGCCCGCGCGGCTAGCCGGCTGGCGTGGGATTGGCGTCAGTTCCCGGCTTTTGCCCCGATGCGGCAGAGGTGGGTGGTGGTGCGGACGACGAGGGTGCCGTCGACGACGGCGGGGGTGGCCATGCAGCCGGGAGGCAGCTCGTTCTTGGCTTTGACGTTGGGGCCCTCGCGGGTGGGTTCGAGGACGGCGCACTGGCCTTTCTGGTCGAAGACGTAGACTAGCGGTCCGGCGGCGACCGGGGAGGCGGCGACCCGCCCGACCAGGCGCTCCTGCCAGAGGCTCTTGCCGGTGGTGGCGTCGAGCAGGCTGCACCAGCCGTTGTCGTCGGCCATGAAAATGGTGTCGCCGAGCACGAGGACGGAGGCCATGCGGGGGACCTTGTCGCGGCATTCCCAGTCCACATGGCTGGCGGTGATGTCGCCGCTGGCGGCGGGGTCGAGGCGGACCGCGAGGAGCCGGGCCTGGTTCCAGCCGGTGGAGACATAGACCCGGCCGTGGGCGACGGCAGGGCGGGGGGCGTTGTTGTAGCCGGGATGGTTCACGTACCAGAGCTCCTTGCCGGTCAGGGGATCGTAGCAGTAGAACCGGTAAGCCCCCACGCTAAGAATACGGTCCTGTCCGCCGATCTGCGCCACCATCGGGGTACAGTAGGCCTTGCGCAGATCGAAGCGGACCGGGGCCAGGTCGAAGCTGCGGGGCGTCTTCCAGGCCAGTTCGCCGGTGTCCTTGCGCAGGGCGGCCAAGTAGTCCGCATCGGTGCCATCGCAGTCGAGCAGGAAGAGGTCGTGCCAGAGGATGGGGCTGGAGGCGGCGCCTTCCTTGTGGTCCAGGCGGAGGGTCTGGTTCTTCCAGAGAACGGTGCCGGTGGCGGTGTCGAGGCAGGCGTTGCCCATGTTGCCGAAGGAGACATAGACCCGGCCCGCCTCGATCACCGGGGTGGGGGAGGCATGGGTGTTGGTGCTGTTGGCGAAATCCGGCGTCTCCGGCGCAAACACCTCCACGTCGTGGACAATCGCTCCCGTGGCGAGATCGACGCAGACCGCACGCAGGGAGTGTCCCTCGTTGAGGGCGGTGGTCAGCCAGACCTGTTGGCCCCAGACGACGGGGGACGACCAGCCCCGCCCAGGGATCGGGGTATTCCAGAGCAATCCCTCGCTGGCCGACCAACGCTCCGGCCCCGGCCCAGGACCATGCCCCCCGTTGGCCCGGAAGTCCGGCCACTCGGCGGCGGCGACGGAAAGGCTAACGAGAAGACCGAGGGTCGCGAAGCGGGCGAGGAGCGTCATGCGGTTCTCCAGGAATCAACTGTCTTGCGTGGAGGCGGCTTTCGCCGGGGCAAGGATGGCGAGGAGGGCGTGCAGGCCGGGGAAGAAGTTGGGCGCGGAGACCGGACAGGTGAAGACAGGCTCCTCGGCCTCTTTGCTGAAGAGATAGAACACGCCCTGGTTGAGGGTGAAATCGTGGTACTGGGCAAAGGGCAATCCGATCCAGCCGCTCAGCCCCAGGAACTTCTCCTTGCGGTAGCGGAACCCGTCCGTGCCCACTTCCAGCATCCGGGTCCAGGTGAAGGACCCCGTCTCCTGATACTGCCGCAACAGGCGCCGGGAGACCAGAGGGGAGATGTGGTCGCGCAAGGCGTCCAGATCCTCGTCCGTCTTGCTGAGGCTGGTGCTCAGCTTGATGGTGGGCAGTGCCTTGGGGTTTTCGCTCGTGAACTTCATGACCAGATTGGTGCCACTATAGACCCCGTTCACGTACAGGCGCGTGGCGGAGTAGGTGAACACGGCCACCTCGTTGTAGAGCAACCGCTTCTCCTGGCCGAGGCCGCGTTGGCTTACCCCTCGTTCGTGGCAGCGGAAGTAGCCACGGAGGAGGTAGACACCCCAGACAATGAACGGGAGGCCGATGCCGATGAGCAGGGCGCCCATCACCACCAAAGCCCAACCGACCACCTTCGACCGTCGCCGCTCGAAAAGCACGCGGCCGAGGCTGCCTTCTGGGGGCTGGGCCTCTTCCTGGGGCTGTGCGGTCAGCCGCTTGTGCGCAAGGTCCATGATGGGCAGGACGTTGGCTTCGGCGGGATCGAGCCTGAGGGTGGCGAACTCCTTGCCCTTCTCCCAGACGCAGAACTTTCCGTCGTAGACCTCGATGTTGGCGATGTTCTCCAGCGGCAGGGCCGTTCCCTTGTACCGCAGGCCGCTGGCATCCAGTTGGAGCCCACTGGGAGACTTGGCCGTGCCCCCGTTCGCGAGGACTGAGGCAAGGCGTTCGCCGATGGCGGCGCTGGCGGCATTGGCGAACGCCTGCATGGCTTGGGACTGGGCTTCCTGCTTCTTCGCGCTCAGGTAGCAGTGGAGGTCGACGAACGGGCACTTGGGATGGTCCTCCTTGCGCCAAAGGCGCAACCGGTGGGTCACCCCCGCATAGATGCCGTTGGCGTAGTGAGGCACAGGATTGTGCGAGAGGGCTGCCAGTTCGGCGAAGAGCACCTCGATTCTGCCGCCGCCCGGGTAGCCGATGCTCGCTCCCTGTTCGAACAGGGCCACCTGCCAGCGCGGGCGCTTCACGAACAGACCCACCACCCCCGTCACCAGCATCGCCAGCCCCGGCAGGATGGCCCAGATGGCCAAGTGCCCGTATTTCGGCATCGCGGCCGTCACTATGCCGACCACCACGACGAGGGCGAACCCGAGGGCAGTCTCGACTTTGCTCGTAGTGGGGAACAGCCCCTTGATGGTGAACGGCTCGCCAACGGGATCGCCCAACTGCTCCTTGCCCATGGCACGCCTCCCCGTGGGGGTCTATCGGCTGTCCGCCTTGCCGCAGTAGAGTCCGTCCTCGCAGGCCACCACGAAACTCTCGGCGGCCATCTTCAGTTCTTCCCAGCGCTGGCGGATACACGCCGCTTCGTCCGTATCGATCATGCCGTCGTCCTCGATGCTCTTGGAGACGTTTTCGAGCAGGGAGGAGAACTCGCTGAGGATTCGCTGGGTGATTCGCAGTACCGGCTCCGGCGGCGTCTCGTTGTGGGTTGTCGGGTTGCGCACCGGATAGCAGGAGGCCAGCTCGCACATCCACTCGATGATCTCGGGGCAGCGGGTGATCTCGTAGAGTCGTCCCAAGCGGTCGAGGGGATTGTCCGACCCGCTGCCGAGATCGTTGAGCTTGGGCTCGCACCATTTGTAGACCAGGGACTTGGACAGCCCCATTTCCGCGGCCACGGCCTTGACGCCGAGTTCGTGGGTGGCGTCGCGCAGAACTTGGTAGGACTTTCTGGCCATGGGGTGTCTCCGGGTTCCAGGTTCGCTCTATCGGCGGCGAACTATACGTGCTTGTTGGTCGTCATGCTATGGTACCGCATCTTGAGGTTATCCCCAGTACAGGAGTCCGCGCTTTGCACGTGATCGATCACGAACCCCGGGTTGTTGTTCTTGGCTGCGGTCGGTGGGGCCGCAAATGCCATGGCTACTTCATCAATAAGACCCCTGGCCTGCATCTGCATGGCATCGCCGCGCGCGATCCCGAGAAGGTTGCGGCCGCCGCTGCCGAGGTGGGTTGCCGGGGCTATGTCGGCTTCGATTCCGTCCTGGCCGACCCCGAGGTGGATGCCGTGGTGCTGGCCACGCCGAACTTCAGCCACGCGGACCAGGCCGTCGCTGCTCTCCGGGCCGGCAAGCACGTGCTCAGCGAGAAGGTGGTCTGCCTGACGACCGCCGATTTCGACCGCATGGCCGAGGCGGCCGCCGAATCCGACCGCTCCCTGACCGTCTTCCAGAACCGGCGGCTGGATGGCGATTTCCGCACCGTGCAGGCGCTGATCGCCGCTGGCGAACTGGGCGATGTGCGCTGGGTCGAGATGGCCTGGCAGGGGTTCGGCATCTGGGGCGGCTGGCGGGGCGAGGCCACGAAGGGCGGCGGCAAGATCTATGACCTCGGTCCCCATCTCGTGGACCAGATTCTCCAGCTCTTCCCGGAACCCGTAAGCACTGTCTACTGCCGCATGCACCACGACGTGTCCGAGCGCGACGTGGAGAGCGAAGCGCTCCTCATTCTCTGTTTCGCCAGCGGGCGGACGGCGGTGGTGGACGTTTCCAGCCTGGCCGCGATCCAGAAACCCCGCTTCTACGTGCGCGGCACCAAGGGCACCTTCCAGAAATTCGGCCTCGATCCCCAGGAAGCCGCCATGATGGCGGGCAAGATCGAGACCGCCGTCGAATCCGAAGCTCTCTACGGCACGCTCAAGAACGCCCAGGAGGAGCGCCGCGTGCCGACCCTCCCCGGCTGCTGGCTCGACTTCTTCGCCAACTGGCGCGATGCCCTGTGCGGTAGAACCGAGCCCCTGGTGAAGCTGCCCGAGGCCCGGCGGGTGGTCCAAGTGCTGGAAGCCGCCCACCGTAGCGGCCGCGAAGGCCGGGTGATCGCCCTGTAGCGCCTCCCGGGTGGGTGAGACACCCCCTTCGCCCCATTCGAGCCGAGGCGACACGCCGGGCGGTTCGCTTGGACATTGTCCGGGCAATCCATGTTTTGGGTATTGCTCTGCCCGGATCTGAAGGCAAAGTACCTGGTTTCGGGGTGACTGTGGTCGCCCCGGCCCAACAATCCCAAGAGAGTTTCCCGGCGATAGACGACCGATACACTTAGGAGTACCGAGAATGTCCGACGGCATGCCCAAGCTGACGCCTCCCGCCCAACCCGCAGAGCTCAACCTCTGCCTGCAATGGGGTTCCATCCCCGGTGCCGAGATCAACGAGAAGCTCGACTTCCTGGAGGCCAACGGCTTCCAGGCCGTCGAGGTCCCGTCGGGCGAGTGGGCCATCAAGAACTGCGAGGCCATGCTGAAGGCCATGGCCGGACGCAAGCTGTCCGTCGCCACGGGCTGTGGCCCGAGCGACTTCTCCTATGCCGAACCCGAGAAGCGCGAAGCCGAAGTCCAGAAGCACCTGCCGGTTCTCGAAGCCCTCGGGGCCATGGGATCGGTCGGACTGGTGCTGTGTCCCGCGCGCGGGCAGGTCCCCATGGGCTTCAAGGAGCTGCGCGAGGACTTCGTGACCAACACCGGCAAGCGCCTGGCCGAACACGCGGCCAAACACGGTACCTCCATCGTGCTGGAGCCCTTGCGTCGCAACGAGACGCCCTTCCTCCGTCAGGTGGCGGACGGGGCCCGCATGGCGGCCGACATCGGTCCCGGCGCGAGCGTCATGGGTGATTTTTGGCACATGCAGGGCGAAGAGACCAGCTTCATGGGTGCCTTCCTCTGCGCGGGCCCGCTGCTCACCCACGTGCATATCGCCGGCCTCAAACAGCGGATCATCCCCGGTGTCTTCCCGGAAGACAACTACGTGGACGGCTTCAAGGGCCTGAAACTCATCGGCTATCGCGGTGCCGTCAGCTTCGAAGGCGGCTGGCCGAAGGACCCGCAGGACCCCACCAAGGGCATCTCGCAGGACGAGAAGATCCGGTTGATGCTCAACATGGCCAAGCTCCTGAAGGAGCAGTGGGAACAGGCCTAGATCCAAGCTCCTCGTGCAGGAACCGGATTGTTCTCCGAGGCAATCCGGTTTCTGGGCGCAGGTTTTCAGAGTTCGTTGCTGCTGCCAAGCATCCCCCCTAGTCTTGGTGCCGGCAAGCTCCCCCAGGCCGATGTGTCGCCCTTTCAGGGCTCTGTTCGCGTTTCCGTGCCAACCCAGGGCTTGTGCCCTAGGCTGGTATGCATCGCCCTTGCGGGGCTGGGAATTTGGCCTCTCGGGAATGGAGCGCGCCTGGGAGCGCCGAGCTTCAGCTCGGCGGTATTCCGGCAACCGTTGCCTCCCTTCCAGCGCCGAGCTGATGGGGTTCAACAGAGCAACTGCACATCAAGGAGAGCTTCCCCGTTCGTAGTCCAGGCTCTAGCCTGTGCATTCTCCTGCCCGACCGATAGGACAGCAGGCTAAAGCCTGGACTACGAACAGATCCCCTCCATGCCGAGTGCTCTGTTGATGGCCATGGGCTCGGCTTTCCCAGTAAGGGAGCCGAGCCTGTGTCTTCGGCTCGTCCCATACCGCCTCAGCCAAACCCAGACGGCCAGGAAACCCGCGTTTCGCTCGTCCCCTCGCTTGGCATGGCTGCTGATGGGTAGTCGCGGGATCGACGAGCCCGCGATTGGGGCGGGTTGGTGGGGGGCAATGCCCGGCAACTGGAACCCGCGCGTTCATCGACCGCGCGGCTACCTGTTCGGCATGGATTCCGAGCAAAGACGAATACCTGCCGTGCCTGCGGCGTTGTCGCGGACCGTATGCCAGCAGGGGAACTGGAGTCTACCCGGCGGGGAGGATGACGACGTCTTCGTCGAGGACGGCCAGGGGGACGGAGGAGCCGGGGGCGAGGGTGTCGCGGGGGTTCAGGGAGAACATCCGCAGGTGCAGGCCCGGTTGGACCTCCAGTTCGGTCTGGGCCATCTCGCCGAGGTAGACGCTGTGGGTTACCGTGGCCTGGAAGCTGTTCGTGGGTTGGTCGCCGACGCGGAGGGTTTCGGGACGGATCGAGACGGTGACGGGGGCACCGACCGCTAGGTCCGCCGGGAAGGTCCGGGCTTCGATCACGCCGAACACGGTATCCACGGCGACGCGGTCGGCAGCGATGGTCTTGACCTTGGCCGGGATGAAGTTGCTCTCGCCGATGAAGCTGGCGACGAAGGTGCAACTGGGCTTGGTGTAGATCTCGCGAGGGGTACCGACCTGGAGAATGCGTCCGTCGCGCAGCACGGCGATGCGGTCGGCCATGCTGAGGGCCTCCTGACGGTCGTGGGTCACGTAGACGCCAGTCAGCTTGGCTTCCTTGCAGATGCGGCGGATTTCGGAACGCATGTCGCGGCGGAGCTTGGCATCGAGGTTGGCAAGGGGTTCGTCGAGGAGCAGGCAGCCGGGTTCCACCACCAGGGTCCGGGCCAGGGCGACGCGCTGCTGCTGGCCGCCGGAGAGCTCGTTGGGGCGGCGGTTGGCCAGTTCCTCGATCTGGACGGTGTGGAGGGCCTGTTTCACGCGGCGTTCGCGCTCCGTCTTCTCCACTCCCCGGTTTTCCAGGCCGAAACCCACGTTCTGGGCGACGGTCATGTGGGGCCACAGGGCATAGCCCTGGAAGACCATGGCAGTGTCCCGCCGGTGCGGGGGCACGGTGGTGATGTCCTCGCCGTCGAGCAGCACGCGACCGCTAGTGGGCGTTTCGAAGCCGCCCAGGCAGCGCAGCAGGGTGGTCTTGCCACACCCCGAGGGGCCGAGCAGGAAAAACAGCTCGCCGTCCGCGATTTCCAGATCGATGCCGCGCAGGGCGGGGACTTTGCCGAAGAACTTGGTGATGGTCTCGAAGGTGATCCGCATGGGAGCACTCCGTTATTTGTCGCGCAGCCAGATGACGGCGGGATCGTCCAGCCGCGAGCCACCGACAATGCGGTTCGATTGGTCGAGCAGTACCACATGGGCCCGGTTGGCCCGGGCGACGCCATTGCTTTCGCAGCGCAGACCCCAGAAGATCTGCATGCCTTCGGCCGTCTGGTAGCGGACGCTGTAGTCCTGGTCCAGAAAGACCGGGTCCATGCGCAGGTAGAGGACGGCCCGGCCAGCCTGGAGGCGGCCGTAGATGGTGTCCGCGATGCGTCCTCCCACCCGGCGGTGCTGGTTCTTCAGCCACTCGCCAAAGGCGGCCAGCGTCGGCTTCAGCGCTTCCGGCGTGGGTCCGGGCGTCGGATCGTACTGGAACGGTCCGGTCAGTTCTGCGGCGGGGGCGACCATTGCCGTCTCGGGCGGCTGCGTGGCGGGGGGTGGTTCGGCGGCTCCGGCGGCTGGCGCGACTGCCGGTTCCGGCTTGTCCGCGGCCTGCAGTTCCGCCAGGGCCTGGTAGCGGGCGGCGATGGTGGGGAAGAGCTTGAGCACGTCGGGGGGGGAGATGAGGTGGACGGGGTAGGCCATGGTGCCGTGTTCCAGGCGCATGGTCACCCGTCCCGGTTCCAGTTTCGCGATGGTGCCGCGGATCTGTCCGCCCCGGACCAGAGTGAGGCAGAAACGGTCGCCCGCCTTGGGCTGGGGGAGACCGGCCAGAATCCGGTTGTAGGCTTCGTCGTAGCGTTTTTCGAGGTCGCTCTGCTCCAGGACCGGGGCTGCTTCCGCGATGGTCTCGGATTCAAGCGGAAGCGGATCGGGGGCGGGTGGTTGGGTGGTGGCTACCGGTTCGTCCGCCGGAGCGGGGGCCAGGGCCGCGACCGGGGCCGGACTCAGGACCGGAATCGGAGAGGGGGGGGAGGGCACCGGGTCTACCGCCACCGGGGCCTGTGCCGGAGCGGGGGGCGGCGAGAAACGGGCGCGCAGGCGGCTCGCCCAGCCCCGGTAGGGGCCATCGTACTCCAGGATGACGGCCACCGTGGTCAACGCCAGCAGGACACCGACACCGACCAGAAGGGAGGAGAGGGGGGAATGGCTACGACGCTCAGGCATGGCTTTCCTGGTTCGCGGCGGTCGGCAGGCAGTTGGCCACCAGTTCGCGGAAGCTGGTCTGGCGCAGACCGGCGGAGAAGCCGCCATACCCTTCCACGAACACGGGGACCAGGCGGGCCGGCAACAGGCGGAACAGGTCGCGGGACGAGCGGTCGCCATGGCCGCGGAAGGCTTCCTCCACATCGGCGGGGGTCAGCAGGGCGAGGTCGCGGCCCGGCATGAAGCGGCCGTCCCGTTCCTCGACGGAGATCAGGATGCCCTTTTCTGCCAGGACGCTGCACACCTCCAACACCAGCCGGGCCGGGACCGTGTGCTGGCGCGAGTAGTTTGCCGCCGACCAGGCACCCTCGCCGAGCAGGAAGGAACGGGCCGCCTCGTGTACGCAGGCGATGCCGAGGGCAATCCGGGCGGCCGTGGGCACGTTGGCGGTCGATCCCTCCAGGACGAAGGTCTCATGGTGCTGGAGGGCGAAGCTGACCTCGGCCCCGAACAGGATGAGGGTCCAGTTCGCGTACAGCCAGGCCAGGAAGAAGGGGAGGGCTGCGAAGGTCCCATAGATGGCATTGAACTTGGTCAGACCGACCTGCATCCGGATGTAGAGGAACTGGGTGATGAACCAGAGCAGGGCGGTGACAAATCCCGCCACGAGGGCCGGGAAGAACTTCACCTTGGTGTTGGGCATGAAGAGGTAGAGGAAGGAGAAGGCCAGCCCCACCAGCGCGAAGCCCGACAGCCGGATCAGATGCTGGTAGAGGACATAGAGCGGGCCGACCCATTCTTTGAGCCGCCCGGCGATGGCGGGCGATTCGAGCATGGCGGTGGCGCTGGTCGCTACCAGGAAGGCGATGGGGATCAGCATGAGGACAAAGAAGTAGTCGCAGATTTTCCGCAGCAGGGGGCGGGCTTTGGTGACGCCCCAGATATGGTTGAAGGTGTGCTCCACCCGCGAGACGGCCTTGATCACCGCCCAGAAAATCAGCAGCAAGCTCACCAGTCCCAGTTTGCCGAAGCGGGTGTTCTCCACGTAGCCGAGGATTTTCACCACGACCTGCTGGGCCGGTGCTGGCAGGGACTGCAGGTTCATGCCGGCGCCGTTGTGGCTGGTCTCCGGGTCCGCGTCCTCCGGCGGGCTGGCGATTCTGAAGACCACTTCGCGCATTTCCTTGCCGTCCACGGTCTGGACGACCTCTTGGCGCTCCAGGCCGATGGTCTCGACCAGCCGGTTCTGCAGGCCGACCCCCTTCGAGAAGGAGAACATGACGGCGAGCATGGGCACCAACGTCATCAGGGTCATGTAGGTGAGGGCGGACGCCTGGAGGCCGCAGTTATCCCCCAGGAAGCCCTTCACCACGATGACGCACACGCGGCACAGGGCGAAAAACAACTGGCGCATCCGGGGGAGGGTGGCCAGGTCCCGGTCCCAGAGTTCGGTCTCGAAGAACCGGCGGCCGTCCCGGACGAGGCTCCGCCAGGCCTCGCGCGGACCCGAAGGCGTGTTCGCTTGCTTGTCACTCATCGGTGCCAATGGCGTCTTCCTGGCTTGGTGAGGGGGACTCTCATGGCGAGAAGGCAATCCTTGGGAATATAAGAACCGGCCCCCCGCCTGCAAGCCGCCCCTGGCTCCGGACTGCCGTTGCCTTGCCCGCCCAGCGATAGTACATTCTGGCTACGAATCCATAGCGGACCAGGAGGCCACCATGTGCGCCCAAGCCAAAGCTCCTACCCACAGCGTCTGCCTCAACCACCCCGACCGGGGCGCCACCACCCGTTGCACCACCTGCTTCAAACCGATCTGCGGCGAGTGCGTGGTCCGTTCCCACGGCGAGGATTTCTGCTCGGAACAGTGCAAGACGAACTACGAGGCCACGCGCCCCGGCGTGGAGGAGTTCCAGGAGCGCGAAGCGCGCCGCCGGAGCGCCCGCCGCCGCCGTCGGCTGCTGCTGCTAGTCATCCTCGTTGTGGGGGGGTACTTCGCCTACCGCTACCTCAAGGCGAATCCCGATACCATGCAGGAGCTCAAGCAGAAGGCGGAAGAGGTGAAGCAGAAGGCCGATCAACTGACGAAGTGACCGGCCGTCGCGCTACTCCACGTTGAGCAACTGCTCGCGGACCTTGCCCAGCTCGACCTTGAACTCGATCACCCGTTCCGAGATGGCGGTGTCCGTGGTCTTGGCCCCCAGGGTGCTGATCTCGCGCCCGATCTCCTGGCCGAGGAAGTCCAGTTTGCGGCCGACGGCCTCGTCCAGGTCGAGCAGGCTGACGAACTGGTCGAGATGGCTGCCCAGACGGACGATCTCCTCGGTGATGTCCGAGCGGTCCACGCAAAAGGCCACTTCGCGCGCCAGGCGCTCGTCGTCCGCGCCAAGCTCGATGCCGAGTTTGGCAATGCGTTCGATCAGGCGGTCGCGGTGCTGGATTTGGGCCAGGCCGGCCCGTTCGGCGATGGCGGCCACGGCGACCCGCATCACGGCGCAGCGCTCCTTGAGGTCCCGGGCGAGCACCTCGCCCTCGGCTTTGCGCATGGCGTGGAGCTCGTCGATGGCCTGCCCCAGAGCGGCCAGGGCCAGTTCCTGGAGGAGTTCGTCGGGGAAGTCGTTCCGTTGCTGGGTCACCCCGGGAACGGCCAGCAGTTCGCCGACCCGGATGTCGGCCGAGAGCCCTTCGCGGGCCGCGAAGGCGCGCAGGTCCGCGAGCACATGGGCGGCGACGTCGAGATCGAGGGCCACGGCGCGCCCGCGCCAGTCGGGTCCGAGCTCGTAGGAGACGTTGACGTTCAGGCTGCCCCGCTCGATCCGTTCCTGCAACTCGCGCCGGACGAAGGGCTCCAGAGCGCCGAGCTCGCGGGGCATGGAGCAGCGGATCTCGGCTTGTTTCTTGCTGTTCACCGCCGCGATTTGCAGCACGACGCGGGTGCCATCCCGTTCGGCCAGTCCGCGCCCATAACCAGTCATGCTATGCATGGTCGGAATCCTGTCCTTTGCCGGTCCCGGGCGGGCCGGGACGGGCATACCAAAACTCGCACGCTTCCCGGCGACGCAGCCGCCAGGGGAAGAGAAGAAAACCCAGCAGGCGCCGTCGCACCTGCCAGGGCGTGAACCAGACCAACTTGCGCATGGAGGTGTCCACCTGCTCGGGCAGGATGCGGAACCGCAGTCCCCGTTTCCTGCCCCAACGCTTGAGGGCGCGGGAGAACCAGAGCTCCTCCGAGGCGTAGAAGCCGGTGGGGAAGCCGCCCACCGCCTGCCACCCCTCACGCAGACAGAACACGAAGCAGCCCGCCGCCAGCCCGGCATGGCGGGAGATCCAGTTCCAGGCCGCCATGGACCGGACCGCATCCGGGCCGGCCTCGTCGGAGGAGCCGATCGTCGCCCCGCCACCGCAGGTGTCGCCCGCCGCCATGGCCCGCAGCGCCGCGCCGAGCAGCTCGCCGGAGACCACGGTGTCGGCGTCCACGAAGACGAGGAAACGGCCCTCGGCGGCGGCACC
Source organism: Victivallales bacterium (assembly GCA_003245525.1). Taxonomy (GTDB): domain Bacteria; phylum Verrucomicrobiota; class Lentisphaeria; order Oligosphaerales; family Lenti-02; genus Lenti-02. The sequence goes on from QKCY01000101.1 coordinate 19,040, forward strand.
GCCACAGTTGCGTGCCCGCGCGATCTGGTTCACCGGCTCGAAGACCACGCGGGCCCCGTGGGCGGCGGCGACGGTCGCCGTCGCATCGGTCGAGTTGTTGTCGACCACCACGATCTCGCCAGCGAAATCCACCGCCGCCATGGCGGTGGCCAAGCTGGCCAGCGTGCGGGGCAGCAGCTCTTCCTCGTTGAAGGCCGGAATGATGATCGTGTAGTCAACCAAGCGGGGAAGTCCTAACGCGGAATGCTGGAATGCTGGAATGCTGGAATGCTGGAATGCTGGAATGCTGGAATGCTGGAATGCTGGAATGCTGGAATGCTGGAATGCTGGAATGGTGGAATGCTGGACGGGTATGGACTGATACGGACAAGGGAGAAGGGAATCTGCCTCTGGTGCATTGCGGCACACCATGCCGTTGGCCCATCATCCTGCTTTCTGCCTTTCCATCATTCCACTATTCCACCATTCCATCATCCCAATCCTAGAACAGATTGGGCTGGCGGGAGTCGTTGTCAGGCGTGCCGCCGAGTCCGAAGCGCTTGGCGGCCTTGGCGGTGGCCACCCGGCCCTGGGGGGTGCGCATCAGGTAGCCTTCCTGGATGAGGAAGGGCTCGTAGACATCCTCAATGGTCTCCACCTCCTCGCCCACGGCGACGGCGAGGTTCTTCAGGCCCACGGGCCGCCCGTTGAAGCGGATGAGGATGGCTTCGAGGATCCGGTTGTCCATTTCATCGAGGCCATCCTGGTCGATGTCGAGCATGTGCAGGGCCTTGTCGGCAGTGGTATCGTCGATATGGTTCTCGCCCCGGACCTGGGCGTAGTCGCGGACCCAGCGCAGGAGGTTGTTGGCGATACGGGGCGTGCCCCGGCTGCGGCGGGCGATCTGGTGCAGGCCGCCATCGTCGGCCGCGATGTTGAGGATTCCGGCCGAACGGCGGAGGATGGTGCAGAGGTCTTCCGCCACGTAGTAGTCGAGGCGGCAGGAGAGGGTGAAGCGGGACCGGAGCGGCGAGGAGAGCTTGCCCTGTCGGGTGGTCGCGCCGATCAGGGAGAAGCGGGGGAGATTGAGCCGGATCGAGCGGGCCCCCGCGCCCTGTTCGAGCATGATGTCGATGACGAAGTCCTCCATGGCGCTATAGAGGTACTCCTCGATGGTCATGGGGAGCCGGTGGATCTCGTCGATAAAGAGCACGTCCCCGTCTTCCAGGCCGGTCAGCAGGCCGGCCAGGTCGCCGGGCTTCTCGATCACCGGTCCGCTGGTGGCCTTGATGGAGCACCCGCGGGCATTGGCCACGATATGGGCCAGGGTGGTCTTGCCCAGCCCGGGAGGACCGCTGAGCAGGAGGTGCCCCAGGGGTTCGCCCCGCTCGCGGGAGGCGTCCACCATGATCTGTAGACGTTCCTTCACCCGCTCCTGGCCGGGGAAGTCGGCGAAACAGAGCGGCCGGAGGGAGGATTCGAAGGCCTCTTCCTTGGCATTCAGTTCCGATGAGATAAACCGTTCTTCGGGCATGTTGCTCCCAGAGTGGGGGTCAGGAATTCAGTCTGGCCAGGGCTTTGCGGATGAGATTCTCGGCGGTCGGCGGTTTCTCGCCCGCCTCGGCGAGGAGGGCCTGCACTGCCTTGCGGGCGGCATCGGTCTTGAAGCCGAGGGTTTCCAAGGCGCTGACGGCATCCTGCGCCTCGTTGGAGAGAGCGGCCCCGGCGGCCGGTCCCCCGAGGGCGGCGGCGGGCGAAACGTGTTTGATCTTCTCGCGCAGTTCGACCACCAACCGCTCTGCGGAGCGCTTGCCGATGCCGCTGATCTTCGCCAAGGCGCGCAGGTCCTCCTCCGCGATGGCCTGGCAGAATTGCTCGACGCTCATGCAACTGAGGACGTTGAGCGCCAGACGGGGACCAATGCCGGTGACATCGATGAGCAGCAGGAAGAGCTGCCGCTCCTCGCGGCTGGCGAAGCCGAAAAGCTGCATCAGATCCTCGCGGACCTGGAGATAGGTGAAGAGGCGGACGGACTCCCCCTCCCGCGGCAGTTTGTCGTGGGTGCTCAGGGGCACCGACACGTGGTAGCCGACGCCATGGACGTCCACCACCACTTCGGTCAGTTCGCATTCCGCCAGAGTGCCATGCAGATGGGAGATCAAGACTTGCTCCTGTCGCGTGCCGTCGTATCCTAGTGCGCGGCCGCCTGCCGCTCCAGCACCTTCTCCACGGCCGCCAGTTCGGCCTGGAGACGGCGGATGCCCGGCTGACTGTCCACGAAACGGGCCAGATCTAGTTCAAGTGCGTCGACCCGCTCCTTCAGGGCGACCGCAGCGGGGTCTTCGCGGATGATGCGGGCGCGTTCGCGCAGCAACTCGAGGCTGGAATCCTGCCCGGCCTTGGCCAGCAGGCGCTGGATGGCCGGCTTGCCGTCCACCAGGCGGGCCAGTTCCCGTTGGAGCCCGTCGGCCCGTTCCTTCACGGATACGGCGTCGGGGTGTTCGCGGATGATGCGGGCGCGTTCGCGCAGGAGTTCGAGCTTGAGTTCCTGCCGCCGCCGTTCCATCTGGTTGTCGCCCCGGGCGGCCGGGGCGAGTGCCAGCGCTCCCAGGACCAAGCCCGCCAGCAGCACACCGATCGTTTTCGCGCTAACCATCAAATCAACCCGATTTCTCTTGGGGCCAGGCGGCAGCCCCGGACAAACAGAACGCCCCGGCAACTGACCCTACGAACGGTCGATGCCGGGGCGCGTGAAGGTGCTCTCGTCAGCGTCGGTCAGTAGGTTCGCTGCAACGCGATAACAACACCTTGGATGGCCACTTTGTCAAGCGGGTAGTAGAGGGAATGGTAGTCCGGGTTGGCGGGGCGCAGCTCCACCGTGCGGCCTTCCATGTACAGCCATTTGACCGTGGTCTCGTTCTCCACCATGGCCACGACGATGTCGCCGAGGGCGGCCCGGTTGGTTTGTTTGGCCACGACGATGTCACCGTCGAGGATGCCGGCGTCGCGCATGCTCTCGCCGCAGACCCGGAGGCTGAAGAGGCGATGCCCGCCGGTACCGGGGGGCAGCGTGGTGGGATCGAGGATCACTTCCCCTTCCACCTGCTGTTCGGCAAGCAGCGGCACGCCGGCGCTGACCCGGCCGAGCACGGGGACTCGCAGCACGAGTTCGTCCTGCTGGGGCAGGGGAGCATGGACCAGAGTGAGACTGCGCGCCTTGGAGCTACGGTTAACGTAGCCCTTCCGTTGCAGCGCCCGGAGGTGGGCGAGGGCGGTGGCCGACTTGATCCCGAAGTGCTCGGCCAACTCGTAGACCGTGGGGGCCATGCCTTCCATCCGCATGAAATGCGCGATGTAATCGAGCATCGCCTGCTGTTTGTCGGTAAGTCCTTTCATGGTGCCCTGTACTCGCGCTCCTTGGTATGGGCCACTTGCTCGCTCATGCCTTCTTCCTGCACGTGCTTGCGGCCGGCTTCCGTCGACCGATCCCCGCGTCGGTTACGAATTTCTCGTTTCTGAGAGTTCTCATTGCTGCGAACGGCCCGTTCGCCCCCGGTCAACTAGACTCCAAGATTCTCGATGATCTTGATCAACGGCAGGAACAAAGCAAGAACGATGCCGCCGATCATCACAGCCAGAAAACAGATCATCAGCGGCTCGATCAGGCTGATCATGGCTTCCAGGGCCATCTCGACCTCTTCCTCGTAGGCTTTGGCGATGCGCTTGAGCATGCCGGGCAGAGCGCCGGTCTTCTCGCCCACGTCGATCATGCGCACCACCATCTTGGGGAAGATCTTGCAGCTGTTGAGGGGGCGCGCCACCTTGTCGCCTTCCGAAACGCAGGTGTGGATCTCCTGCACGGTCCGGGTAAGAAGCACGTTGGTGGAGGTGGCGACCAGGATGTGCAGGGCGTCCAGGATCGGCACGCCAGCATCGAGCAGGGTCCCCAGGGTGGAGCAGAAGCGCGCCACCGAGATCTTCCGGACCAAAGAGCGGAAAGGGGGGAAGGTAACGATCGACCAATCGTAGATGTACCTGCCGCGCCGGGTGCGAATGAGGAGTTTGAGGACGACGAAGAACGCGATGATCGTCCCGAAGAAGAGCACGGAATGCTCCATCAGGGCCTTGCTGATCTCGATGACGAACTGGGTAAGTAATGGCAGGGGAACGCCTTCCAATAGTTCGTCGAACATCTCGGCGAACTGGGGGACCACGCCCATCATGAGGCCCAAGGTGATCGCGGTCGCGATCACGAGCACGACGACGGGATAGGTCATGCCCGACTTGATCTTCTTGCGCATCCGCTGGCTCTTCTCCATGTACTCCGCCAGTCGGTTCAGCACTTCCTCCAGCGCACCGGCCGCCTCGCCGGCGCGCACCAGGCCCACGTACAACTGGGAGAAGGAACGCGGATGCAGGCTCAGGGCATCGGAGAAGGGCATGCCGCTCTCGACGCAGCGCACCAGATCCTGCAGCACCTCCTTGATGGAGCGCTGGGTCGGCCCGCGGCCGCACTGCTCCTGCAGGGTGCGGAGGGAAAGCAGCAGGGGCAGACCGGCATCCAGCATGGTGGCCAACTGCCGGGTCATGGGGGCCAGGTGCTTGGGGCGGATCGTGGCCCCCAGCCCCAGGAACTGGCCGATCCCGCGGGCGCGGCTCGGGGTGCGCGACTGCGCCATCTCCTCGCGCGTGCGGTCCCGTTTCGGGGCGGCCTTGCCCGCGACCTTGGCGTCGCTCTTCTTGCCCTTGCTCCAGACCTCGATGGGGAAGAGCCCTTGGGCGGTCAGCTTGGTGACAGCGGCGACCTCGTCCACGGCCATCACCGTCCCGCGCAACTCGCGTCCGCCGTCGTCCATGGCCAGGTACTCGAACTTCTCTCTCGCGCGTTGCTGAGTCGAGTTCTGCTGGGGCGGCGGCGTGGGCCGGGATAGGGACGACATTGCCATCGCGGGACTCCCAATGATCGCTACGCTACGAGGATACTCTCAAACAATAGTAGGTTTTTCGTAGCATTCCATGTGCCACAATCGGCGGTTTTGCCGCATGCCCGGTTTCTGCCCTTTCCGTTTCCGGTTGGGCTTGTGTGCCGCAATCTTCCTTCCTACAATAGGTTGTAGTCCGTCCGTACGGCTGTTCCTGGGACAAAAAAGCCCCGCCTCGGAGAGTGGGGCGATTCTTGGCAAGCCCTATGCTAGTACAATTGCGACTGCCTGGGAGTCCCCTCCCGGCAGGTTCGGTAGCACGCCAGCAGGCAACGGGAAACCAGACGATGAACTCCGGCACCATGAAGACCAACCAGTTCCGACACCGGCACTTCAGCATGGTCGAGGTGGTGCTCGGTCTGGGTCTGATCGCGTTCGGACTCATCAGCATCGCCGCTCTGTTCCCCGTGGGGCTCCGCGCCAACCAGGCGGCCATCGGCGAGACCTATGCGGCCGAGCACGCCGATCAGTTCCTCCACCTTCTCAAGGCGAAGATTGTCTCCCCGGAGGACGACCAGGCCAACTGGACCACCTACGCCGCGGCCCTGCCGACCACCAAACCCACGAGCAGCGAGCCCACTGCCGAGTCGGACTGGTCCACCTGGCTTATCCAGGGGATGTCCACCTACATGGTGGCCGGTAGCCAAAAGCAGTTCTACCGGATCCGCCAGCAGGGACTCGACGAGAACGATACCCAGTTCCAGGCGGTCTGCCGGGTCTGGCGCACGCCGGTCACCGTCGCCCACTACGACGGGGGGATCTGGGGCGAACTCACCTTCACTTCCGACCAGGCCATCGGGCTCAATGTGGAGATCAGTTGGCCTGCCGACAAGCCCTATGCCAGCCGCCAGAAGTCCCTCTACCAACTCGAAGTCTATCGCCCCGAGCTCTGAGCCATGCGGTTCTTCCCCCTCCAATCCGGCAATCGGCGCTGCCTGCGTTTCACTCTGATGGAACTGCTGGCCGCCGTGGCTCTGTTCGCCGTGCTGGGCGGGGTTCTGGTCCGCCTCTATGGAAACCTCCAGAAGGCGTACAACCAGTCGATCCGCCTGGCCGCCATGGCCGAGGATGCCCGGTCGGTGTTCGCCTTGCTGAGCCGGGACCTGCGCCTCTCCCTCACCCGCGAGGACGACATTCCCGGCTGCAGCATCAAGATCCATCAGCCGAGCGAGTCCGAGATCTGGTTCGTCACCGCCAACGACGCCACCAGCGACAAGGGCGCTTCACTACTGGAAGTCTCGTATCGCTTGGACGGCACCACGCTGGAACGGGCCGAGGTCGACGACAGCGATCCCTCGTGGAACCCCTATGGCGACCGCGACGACGCCAGCCAGGAGGCGGGATTCCAGCCGGTAATCGACCATGTCATGAGCTTTTCCCTTACCTGCTACGACAGCAGTCTGGCCGCCCTAATCCCGGACCAGTCCACCCAGGCCCCGGCGATGGTCGGGGTGACGATTAGCCTGATGGACGACAAGTCTTTCGCCATGTGGCAGCGCTTGGGGACCAGCACGGAACGGGACGAGTACGCCAAGAAGATGGCGCGGGTGTTCCGCAAGATGGTCCAGGTCCCCGCCGCCCAGTTCACCAGCCTCTAGTGCAGAGTGGACACGCCATGGAAACCCATTTTCACGACCCAATCAAACTGATGGATAAGGAGCCAGCCATGAACCGAGGATTCGTCAACGAAGTGTCGCGTCCAGTCGCCTCCCGTCCCGTCGGGCGTGCCCTTCCTGGACAGGCTGGCATCACGCTACTGTTCACCTTGGGCTTCCTCAGCGTCATGCTGGTCATGATGCTCAGTCTGGCCATGCTGTCGCGCAGCGAACGGCGTTCCGCCTCCCTGAGCAACGATGCGGTGCGCGTGCGGCTGATCGGGGAAACCGCCATGGAGCGGGCCCTGGCCGAGTTGCGGGTCGGCTGCAAGGGCGAGGTCTTCCCGGCCGACGCCTTTCTGGCACCGGACGGCGACAGCGAGTGGTCCGGACAGCGCCTGCTGACCTCCCGCGACGCCAGCGGCACCAAGGGCGATCTGAAATCGGGCGTGGCCGACGCCATGTCCAGCACGATGCTCGGCGTGGAGATCACGCCGGACGAAAGCCCCAGCGTCAAGACGACATGGGTGCCCGTGCTGAGCACGGTCACCAGCGATGGCACCGCCAGCAAGGCCATCATCGGTCGTTACAGCTATGCGCTGATCGACCAGACCGGCCGCATCGATCCGGCGACCGTTGTGCGCCGCGACCAGTCCGAACAGAGCGATCTGGCGGTGCGCACGGGCTACGCCCTCAGCGATGTGACGCTGGGCGATCTGGGGTTCGCGGACCCCGACCGCTTCAACTACGCCGATGCGGACTACCCCGGCAAACTGCCGGAGGTGGGGCGCTGGTTCTCGCTGGGCCACATGATCAAGACGCTGGGTCTCACCCAGGACGAGGCGGATCTGGCCAACCGTACCCTGAGCCCGTTCAGCCATGACAAGGAAGTGTTCTGGCGCGACCGCAACGGCAACGGGACATGGGACACCGACGAGGACTCGCCCCGCCTGAACATCGTGGCCGAGACCGATCCCAGCGTCCTCTACCAGCTATTCGTGGGCGCCGTCCAGGAATTCACTGCCAGCGACGTCTGCGACGACGACTGCGCGTGGCTGAAGGATCTGGACAGCTCCGCCTGGTTCCAGTCCTGGAAGAACCGCGTCTTCGCCGACTACAGCGAACCGGGGCGGACGGCCCGCGCCCGCGCCTCCGTTGCCGCCCAGGTGGCCGTCAACATCGTCGACTATGCCGATCCGGACAGCGAGCCCACGAGCGTCTATCTCGGGAACGACGGCCAGATCCATCTGGGCAGTTCCTCCTCCTCCCTGACCCTTCAGGGCATCGAGAACAACTGGGGTATCTCGGAAGTGGGCATGCGGGTCGAGGCGGACGTCATCAGCGACAGCGACGGCGCCTCCAGCACCGAGGAGAGCCAGGACGTCGATAGCACCGACGACATCGAGTTCACGATCACGAACGGCCAGGTGATCCCGAACTCCGACTACGAGGCGAGCGTCACGATCCTGGGCGTCCAGCTTGGCATGTACAGCGGCGACACGCTGATCTCCTGGTGCGGCGTCACCGCCGACCTGATGGTGGGGACCAGCAACCTCCAGCCCTGGGGCGACTACACCAACTGCTACGACAACAACCTGAACGACGACAACAATCCCCGCAACTTCGATATCCCGGATTCGTATCCTGCCGGGACCCCCATCGCGGTCCGTTCGCGCTACTACTACCATCCCTACAGCTACAACCCCGGGAAGCAGACCTACAGCGTGAGCTCGAGCTGGACCTACTTCGAGAGCCTGACCTCCAACGACGACGACGACCGGGTCAAGGTGCTGCGCGACGGCGACGACGTCCCGGCCATCTCGACGGTGTCCGACCAGAACGACGTGGTCTACTACCTGGCGGACTACATCGAGGACAGCAAGATCTCCCTCCAGCCGAACCAGGCGATCTTCCTCTTCGAGACCAACAAGGCCACCTCCTCGTCGGGCCAGGACTTCCAGGATCTGGTGGTGCTTGTCACGCTGCGCCTGGCCGACGAGGAGCCGGTGGACATCACGAGCCAGTTCGTGGTCAACGGCCTGGCCAACATCAACCCCACCAACAACGGCGTGGACGAATTCTATGTCACCAAGCCCGACGGCTCGCAGATCACCCGCGACGACCTCCACGCCTGGGGCAAGGACTACACCGGCGAGGCGAACTGGGTCCACATCAAGCCGAAGGGCAACGCCAACGAGAACACCTTCTCGCTGAACGGCGTCACCTACGAGATGCAGAACGGGAAGACCTACGACTTCTCGGGTGCCATGAACGTGCATCTCTACAACGACAACTACAACTCCCAGGGCCGCGCGATGGGCAAGTGGTGGATCGGCGTCGAGGGCGATGCCGTCACGGTCGTCGAGGACGGCCAGACCTATGTCCTCGCCCCCAGCGAGGAAGACAGTACCACCGAGGAAACCACCACCACCACCACTACGGAGAGCACGATCGACATCTCCACGCTTTCCGACGAGATGATCACCGGCAGTACCGGCAACCACCTCCGGGTGCGTGCGGGTTTCAAGGTCGAGCTTTTCTATCCCTTCGGCGAGAACCAGCAGGTCGACTATGCCCCGGGTGCCGTGACGGTGCAGTACACGATGCAGATAAGCACCGCGACCGGCAAGAGCCTGAATTACACGGGCACGGTCGACCTGACGCCTTCCGAGGCGGCCAATGCCGATGGCGGCACGCTGATCTGGACGAGCGACTTCACCAACGACGACTGGCAGTTGATCACCGACGCCTTCGCGCAGGACCAGGACCCGCCGCTCAATAGCTACGTCATCACCATGGCGCGGATCGACAGCGTGGTGGTCCGGGACCGCCTCGGCGACGTGGTGGACCGGGTTCCCTCCTCCAACGGCCCGCTCTGCGCATGGTCCGCCGCCACGGCGAAGAGTGCCGACCAGGACTTCTACTGCGCTGTCGCGGCCTACGACGCGCTGATGAACGACCGCGGGCAGGACTGGGCGGACTTCGACATGTTCTGGGACGTCCGGCCGGTGGGCCAGACGCTGGCCGAGGCGGACAGCAGCGAGGTCTCGGGCATGGGCGAGATCGCCGCCGGCTACAACAGCTCGCCCTACTCGGGCATTGGGGCGAAGAACGCCCCCATCGAGCGGCTGGGCGAGTTGGGCCGGGTCCACTCCTACATGCCGCAGCGCTCGCTCCGGCTGTGGTCCGCCACCAGCGGCGACACGGCGGGCCATGATGCCGCGATCCTGGACCTCTTCAAGGTGGGCAACGCGGTCCAGACCCGGGGCAAGATCAACATCAACAGCCTGCAGTCCGATGTGCTGGAGGCGCTCTTCAAGGACTGCACCACGGTCACTGCCAGCCAGGCGGCGTCCGCGCTGCTGGACTACCGCGCGAGCCACGGTGCCTTCACCAATATCGGCGAGGCCTTCGGTGCCATCGCGGCCCTCACCGGCAGCAATCCGGCGCTGGACTCCGTGGAGGAAGACGCGGTGGCGGCCCTGGCCGAGAAGATCACCGTGCGGCAGAACTACTTCCGCATTCTGGTCTGCGCGCAGGCCATCAAGGACGTGACCGGTGTCCCCTACCGGGACAAGGACGGCGTTCTGACCACCGCCGCTCTGGGCAAAATGGACGTGGCCTACAACAGCAGCGGCGAGATGCTACGGAATGTGGACAGGGTTCTGGCCGAAGAGAAGCTGATGGCGGTGGTCTACCGTGACGCCTTTAGCGGCGAGTTGCGCGTGGATCATGTGGAACTGCTGAACGAATAGCAGACGGGAAGGGGGCGGCACGGATGAAGACGCACGAAACAGGACAGCGGGCCGGACGATGGCTCCTCGCGCTGGCGATCTCCGGCCTGGTGCTGGCCCAGACGTCGGCGGCCGATCCCGCCACGTCCGGCACACCCAAGACCCCCGCTGCCACGGCGAAACCGAAGAAGACTGAAGTGAAGACGCCGG
>QKCY01000045.1 GCA_003245525.1 Victivallales bacterium
CGAGGCCATCGAGTGCGGGGGCACGACCATCAGCGACTTCCGCTCGCCCGACGGCAGCGAAGGACAGTTCACCGTCCACCTCGAAGTCTACGGCAAAGTCGGCGAGCCCTGTCCCCGCTGTGGTTCCGAGCACCCCATCCGCCGCCGCGTCGTGGCGGGCCGCTCCACCTTCTACTGCCCTCACTGCCAGCACTGAGGCCGATGGTCGGTGCCGGGCCGCTACGGTTACTCGGCGAGCTGGAGGCCGAGGGGCAGGGCGTCGCCAGCCACTTCGCGCTGGAAGTTTTGGTCGGCAGTCTCGGCGTGGCGGAGAAGACGGCGCCATTCCGCAGGGGCCTCCAGCCGGGCCAGCAGGGCGTCGGCCTGGTCCACCAGTTTCTCGCTCACGTCCAGGCCGCGCACCCCGCACTTGCGGCAGGCATTGACCACGGCAAACTGGGCCATGCGGTCGCGGGCCTGGTTGGCACGGGCGAAGAGAGTGGGCAGAAGCGGCTCCAGCTTCGCGGCAGGAACGATGGTGTCCTCGGGGCCATGGAACAGGCAGCGGGCCGCCAAGCGCGCCACCACCCAGAAATGGTGGTCGGCCAATCGCTGCTCGCCGCCCAGCAGCACCTGGAGCACGCCGAGCTTGCCCTTGGCGGAGAGCCGTTCGAGGGCACCCAGGCAGCGCCACATCTCGATGGTCTCCTGGGCCGGTCCCCGGCGGGCGTCGAGCCGCTGGCCCGGCTTGGGCACCAGATCGCGGATCAGGCCGTTCGCGATCTGCTGCTGCTGCCCCTCGCGCAGGCCCCCGGCGGCGCGCCGCCAGAGGGTCCACCAGTCCGCCGCCGCCTGGGCGTCGCGGGCATTCGCGCAGCCTTCGTGCCACAGCTTCCAGATCTGGCGGATGCGCCAGTCGTCGCCGGGCATGCCAAAACCGGGACGGAGGGCGAAGCCGGTCAAGTTCAGCCAACGGGCTTCGTGGCGGGCGGTCAGGGCGCGCCGTTCGGTCGCGTTCAGTAGGGCATCGGCCAACTGCCGGAGCAGGGCGGCCCCCCAGTCCTTGCGGGGTAGATCGAGGCAAGCCTCCAACTCCGCCGGTAGCCGTTTGAGCAGATCCGGCTCGTCGCCGAACGCGCGGCCCAGGAGGGCGACAGCCGCCTCCCGGCGGTCGCTGTCCACCACGATCTCCACCTCGTCGGAGGATTCGGCGCTGCCGCGCAGGTCGAAGCTGAGCGGGTAGCGGTGACGGCCATCGAGGGAGGCGCACCAGACCGCCAGCGTGCCCACTTCCTCCAGCCGGGTGGAGAGGCGCACGGAGAGGCTGCGCGAACTGCCCTTGCCGTGGGGAATCACGGTGTGCAGGGGCGGCAAGGGGAGGATCTCGTCGCTGGGTTCGACTCGGTCGCCGAGCTGGTCGTGGAGCCGGGTGGTGCTGGCGGCCAGGGGGAAACGTACCGGCTGATTGGTGGCGAGATCGAAGGTGAGGTCGGAGAGCTCGCGCACCACCCCTTCCTGGGTGTCGCGGGGCATGACGCAGATTAGGCGGGAATCCTGCCCGGTCCCGACTTCCAGGTAGTAGGCGCGGGCGATGCCGCCCTTGACCCGGACCCCCTGGCCCAGGCGCACAAGCCCATAGTAGGCGGCCCCGCGCGACACCGCCAAGTTCAGATCGTCGGCCGCGAGTTCGGGCACCGGGTTCCCGCCCAGCCAGGAACCCACCACGGCGCAGACCCGCTGGCGCAGGCTGGCAGGCAGCATGGCCCCACCATTGAACAGAATGTGGGAGGGTGCCGCCAAACCATGCACCGGCTCGGAGACCGTGGCAGAGGCTCCCCGTAGGAAGCGGAGCAAATGGCGGGTGACGGCGGGATCGTTCGCATAGGGCAGGCCCATCTGACGCATGCCCCGGGCCCGCTCGGGATCGGGGGCATCCACCGGCAGATCCGGGAAGAAGCCGTCGCGGATTCGTTCGACCACCTGCTCGCGGGTGAATGTATGGGTCCGGGTGCTGGCGATCAGCGACCGGCCCTGGCCCGCCACGGCGATGTCGGCGGTCTCCTCGGCAACCGCCATCAGCAGTTGTTCCTTGACCCGGCGGCATTCCAGGCAGAGCTGGCTCCATTCGCGGGGGCCGAGCTTGGCGCTCCAGGCGGCTTCGGCTTCGCGGGCAAGGCTCATGTCCATGTTGTCGCCGCCGAGGAGGAGATGCTCGCCCACGGCGGTCCGGCGAAGCGAGAAGCCCGGCTCGATCTGGACCAGCGAGAAGTCCGTGGTACCGCCGCCCACGTCGACCACGAGGATGGTCTCGTTCTCCCGGACCAGTTCGCGCCAATCGGTGTCGTGATGCCAGAGCCAGGAGTAGAAGGCGGCCAGCGGTTCCTCGATCAGGACAACTTGGGCCAGTCCCGCCTGCTTGGCGGCTTCCAGGGTCAACTGGCGCGCCACCTCGTCGAAGGAGGCGGGCACGGTGAGCACTACCTGCTGCTCGGCGAGGACGCAGGGCGTCCCCTCGCGATCACGCAGGCGGCCGAAGGCATGGTCCCAGGCCGCGCGGACGTGACGCAGATAGCGGGCCGAGACCTCCACCGGCGACACCATCTGGTCGCCCAGTTCGGCCCCCCAGGGCAGGATGCCGCGGGTCCGGTCCACCCCGGCATGGGCCAGCCAGCTCTTCGCCGACGCCACCAGCCGGTCGGGAATCAGCGCCCCCTGCTGGCGGGCGAACTGGCCCACCGCATAGTCGGCGGACCGTTCCCAGGGCAGTTCCAGCGCCCCCGCCACCAGTTCTGTCGTGCCCGAGAGGTAACAGAAGGAAGGAAGCAGCTCGGACGCACCCACCTCGCCTGCCGCCACCAACTGCGGGATGGCGAACTGGCAGGGCACGGCATCGCCCTCGGTATCCACGTAGCAGACGGCGCTGTTGGTGGTGCCAAGGTCGATGCCCACCACGAAACGGGTGGGGCGATGGGGCGCGGTTGGCGACGGGTCCTGGCTCATGCAACTCTTCTGGGTTCCGGTAGCGTGATTCGTAGGCGAACGGCTACCATAGGCTAGAGCGGCGCGGAATCAACGCTCGTCATGGTGTTGAAACCATCCCCGAACAGACGAGATTGGTGCCCAGCCCAACCGGAGAGGTCCCATGAGCACGGTCTTTGTCGACACCTTCTTTCCGAATGCGTCGCCTCTGCGCTGGCGTCAGGCCGAGGATGGCGTGGTCGAGCTATTTCCCATCCCCGACCATGCCCGGTTCAGCCCAAACCGCCAGTTCACCCACTGGCACCTGCGGCTGGTGCTCCCCGCCGGGGACGGACGGCAGACCATCCCGGTCCGCTTCGCCACGGTGATGAGCTGCTGGAACGGACGGGAAAGCGCGGCCATGCGCGAGGAACCCGCCGTCGGCGTGGTGTCGGCCGACGGGAAGACGTGGGCGGGTCTGACCGGTCGGCGTTGCGAACGCGAAGGGTTTGCCGTGGAGTTCGACGTGCCGGTCGCCTCGTCCATCACCCATTTCGCCAGTCTGGTGCCCTACACCGAGGCGGATCTGGAAGCGCTGCTCGCCCGGGTGGCCGGAGTGCCGGACGTGCGCGTCTACCAGATGGGAGCCACGGTGGAGGGGCGCCCCTTGCCCATGCTGGAAGTGGGGCGTAGCGACGCACCCGAGAGCGTCTTCCTGCGGACCCAGGCCCACCCCTGGGAGACCGGGGGGAGTTGGCTGGTCGAGGGGCTGGTGGACCGCCTGACCGACGGCAGCGCCGCCAGCCGCGAGATCCTCGACCACGTCCGCTTCTGCATCCAGCCCATGGCCAACCGCGATGGTGTCCACCGTGGCCTGAGCCGGTTCACCGTCACCGGGATCGATCTCAACCGGCAGTGGGACGCAGCGATCCCCCACGATCCGGTGCTGGCCCCGGAAAGCGCTTGCCTGGGCAACTGGTTTGCCGAACAGGCCCGTCAGGGGCGCACGCCCCGCCTCGCCATCGATCTCCACAACGACTGCGGCGGCAACCTTCATCTGGCGCACCCGCCCCAGGACGAGGCCGGACACCTGGCGCGCATGGCGGTGTTCGAACGCCTGCTGCGCGAGCACACCTGGTTCCGCGAGGGTCCCACCGGCCACGGGTTCCGCAATCCGGGCACCTTCGGCGAAGGTCTCAGCGAGCAGTATGGCATCGATGCCATCATCTGGGAGCTGCGGGCCAACCACGCCGTCGGCCTCGGCCGCCAACCCCTCGCTGCCGATTGGCGGCAGATGGGAAGCGGTTTCGCCCAAGCCGCCTATCGGTTCCTGTGCGAAACCCGCTAGCTCCCGGGCCGCCGGCTCACAACCCATGCTCCGGAGTGGCCACTCGGCAGCGCTCGTTCGCCCTGCCGGGACTCGCCTCGCCGCCACGCTCTGCATTCGGCCGGCTGCGAAGGCGAAAATAGGCGAAGCAGAGGGCGAAAAAACTACATTTACGTTGGACCGCGGGTAAATACATAGGTATAGTGAATTTTTCTCATATTTCTTTCGTTCTGTTTTTCTTTTGCCCCTTCCTCTACCCATAAGAGACCAAGGAAGTCCGTGCCATGGATGTAATGCTGTACTCGGCGCTCGTGCTCGGTGTCATCTCGCTGTCCTATGCCCTCTATCGAAAGAGCTGGATCGAGCGACAAGATCCCGGCAACGAGAAGTTGCAGGAGATTAGCAAGAACATCCGCGACGGCGCGATGGCCTTCATGGTCCGTGAGTACAAGGTCATGGTCGTCGTGGTCGTGGCGGTGGCGGCGTTGCTCATCGCCTTCAAGACCCGGCCCGGCGGCCTCAATCTCCGCTGGATCGGTCTTTCCTTCGTGCTGGGAGCGATTCTCTCCGGCCTGGCGGGCCTCATCGGGATGCGTGCCGCGACCCGGGCCAATGCCTGTACGGCCAACGCCGCCCAGAAGGGTCTGGTGCCCGCGCTGCACGTGGCTTTCACGGGCGGCAGTGTGATGGGCCTCTCGGTTGTGGGTCTGGCCGTGATTGGCCTCTCGTCCCTGGTGCTCTTCTACGTCCGCTTCCTGGGAGTGTCGGCCGACAACCCCCAGTCCATGATCGACCTGATGGAGATCGTCTCCGGCTACTCCTTGGGTGCCAGCTCGGTCGCTCTCTTCGCCCGCGTGGGCGGCGGCATCTTCACCAAGGCGGCCGACGTGGGTGCCGACCTGGCGGGCAAGGTGATCCAGGGCATCCCGGAGGACGACCCCCGCAACCCCGCGACCATCGCCGACAACGTGGGCGACAACGTGGGTGACGTGGCCGGTCTCGGTTCCGACCTCTGCGAATCCTATATCGCCTCCATCATCGGTGCGATGGTGCTGGGTGCCGAGATGCTGAAGAGCATGACCTTCATGGCTCTGCCCCTCGGGGTGGCCTCGGTCGGCATTCTGAGCTCGATCATCGGCACCTTCTTCGTCCGCACCCGTGAGGGCGGAAACCCCCGCAAGGCCCTCAGCCTTGGCACCATCGGCGCCAGCGTTCTGATGCTGGTGGGCGTGTTCTTCCTGCTCCAGGTCACGCTGCCCGACGCCGCCATGGAAGGCGTGGGCTTCACCCGCATGGGACTCTTCCTGGCCATCTGTGCCGGTCTGGTCGGTGGCGTGCTCGTCGGCCTGATCACCGAATACTACACGGCCGATGACACCAAGGCGGTCATGGAAGTCGCTCGCCAGTCGCAGACCGGTGCCGCCACCAACATCATCGCCGGCATCCAGGTCGGCATGCTGGCCACCGGCTGGCCGGTGGTCGTGCTCGTGGCGGCCATGCTGGGTGCCTACCACTTCGCCGGCCTCTACGGCATCGCCATCGCCGCCGTCGGCATGCTCGGCACCACCGGCATCCAGCTTGCCATCGACGCCTATGGCCCGATCGCCGACAACGCTGGCGGCCTGGCCGAAATGAGCAAGATGCCCGCCGCCGTCCGCGAGCGCACCGACAAGCTTGATGCCGTGGGCAACACCACCGCCGCCATCGGCAAGGGCTTCGCCATCGGTTCCGCCACCCTCACCGCCCTGGCGCTCTTCGTCGCCTTCAAGGAGTCCGCCGGGCTTGAAGTCATCGACATCACCAAGGCCAAAGTGATGGGCGGCCTCCTCTTCGGGGCCATGCTGCCCTACGTCTTCACCTCCTTCATCATGGGTGCCGTCGGTCGCGCCGCGTTCCAGATGATCGAGGAAGTGAAGCGCCAGTTCCGCGAGATCAAGGGCATCATGGATGGCGAAGGCAAGCCGGACTATGTGTCCTGCGTGGACATCGCCACCAAGGCCGCCATCCGCGAGATGATCCTCCCCAGCCTTGCTGCTGTCACGCTGCCCGTTCTGGTCGGCGGTCTGGGCGGCACCGAGATGCTGGGCGGCGTGCTCGTCGGCGTGACCGCTTCCTGCGTGATGCTGGCCCTCTTCACCGCCAACTCCGGCGGGGCCTGGGACAACGCCAAGAAGTACATCGAGGGTGGCCACTACGGCGGCAAGGGCTCCGACGCCCACAAGGCGGCGGTGGTTGGCGACACGGTCGGCGATCCCTTCAAGGACACCGCCGGGCCGGCCATGGACATCGTCCTCAAGCTGATGAGCGTGGTCTCCCTGATCATCGTCAAGATGGGCTTCGTCACGAACCCTCTCTTCTAGCTTGCCGCCTACCTGAGCCCTACTGGGGCCGTGCCGTTGGACACGGCCACCGTGCTGCTCTACTTTAGCCGTAGGGAGCGAACCGGAAGTTCGCTCCCCGACTATCCCTAGCCGCCCCGGCAGCACACCAGAAAGGGACCCGCCATGACCCCCAACTACTACTTCACCCTCTTCCCGATGGAGGCGCTCATCGCCTCCCAGCACGACCCGGAGCATTTCGGGACGTACATGGCCACGGGAAGCCGGGATGGGTCCTCCGACCCTCTGATCTTCATCGCGGTCGACCCGTCGTTCCCCGGCTTCGACTGGGAATATGCCAAGTCCGAGTGTGTCCCGCATCCCGACGGCCGGCCGAAGAACTCGGTCTACCTCTCGATCTACCGCGTGTTGGAGCGCATTCCTCTGGCCGCTCTTGGCGACCTGTATCTCACGACCCGCGACGGGCGCACGCTGGCCCTGCCCAAACAGGCCTACGTCCAGAGCGACCCCGGCCCGGCTTTCCATGTCTACCAGGAGCTCTGCCCCGTGCATCCGCTCGTGGTCAGCAAACTGGCTCCGCGGGAGTTTGGGCAGTACATCACGGGGGCGAAGACCAAGCTGCAGTTGCCCAAGATCGCCTTTGCCGATCTCAAGGTGGTGGACTTCGACAACCTGGAGAACAGCGGCAACATCGGCAGCCTTTACGACCGCAACATCGCTCACCTCAAGCGGTGCGTCGAGTCGGTCACCTCCGGTAGTCCCAAGGCCACCAAGACCCTCGAACGGTCCCACGTGGAGTCCTTCACTTTCAACATCATCAAGAGCGGCATCTATCTCAGCGACGGGACCGACATGGCCGTCTATCCGATGCCTTCGCTGGACGAGCTGCGGGCCAGAGCCTACGACTGGGCTCGGTCCGCCTTGATCATCTAGACCCGACGAGCTCCCCCATGGCCGACTTCCGCGTCCGGGCCGCCCAGGCGGCTGCGGCGATCCGCGAGCACCTGAGTTTTGCCGACGCCCCACGCGTTCTGGTGCAGGTCGGCCATGCCTTTCCCCACGATGCCCTGCCGGTCGCCGAACCCATGCCCCTGGCCGTGCTTGACGGAATCCCGGACAGCCCGGGGCTGGGCTCAGCGCCCGATCTGGGCATGCTGGCGGGGAACGAGGGGGCCGTCATGGTGGGCCGGGGGCACCGCTATCTCTTCGAGGGACACGGGCTCGACCCCGTCCAGCTTCCCATCGCCGCCGCGATCCAGTGCGGGGTGCGCGACGTGGTGCTGGTCGAGACGTGCCTGGCCCTCCGCGACGACCTGCGCATCGGCACCTGGTTTGCCGTCACCGACTGCGTGAACAACCTCGGCTTCTCCCCCCTGGCTGCCCGCATGACCACCCTGGCGTGCCCCTTCCAGGACATGAGCGACGCCTTCAGCCAGGAACTCAACGCCGAGCTCATCAACGCCGTGGCCGGGACCTGCATCACCCCCCGGCTCGGCGTCTACCAGGCCGACATGGGTCCCCACTATGCCACCCCGGCCGAAGCCGAAGTCGCCCGGCGCAACGGGGCGGACGTGCTGGGCAACGCCATCGTCCCCGAAGCCGTGTTGGCTTCCGGTCTCGGCTGCCGGGTCACCGCCCTTCTCCTCATCGTCGGGCAGGCCGCCACCTACCGGGGCAAACGCCACCGGCACAGCGATACCCTCGATGCGGCCGAGTTCTGCGGGCCGCCCATGCTCCGTTCCCTCTTCGCCGCCCTCCAGCCGAGTTGCACCCCGGCTGCCGATTCCGCCGAGGGCTGAACCGCGGCATGGGCTTCGAGAACCGTGCCGGAGGTGTCACACTCGTCCCGCCTCTGGGTCAATTTGTCACGCCC
>QKCY01000004.1 GCA_003245525.1 Victivallales bacterium
CCGATGGGGATGAACGGCTTGCCGTCCGTGGTCTCGAAGTACCGCGGATTGGTCGCGCTGACTTGGACGTAGTTGCTGCCCATGGTCTATCCCCGGCACCATTGGCGGAAGACGTCGGCGGCGGGTTTGCCGTGGATGGTGAAGCCCTTGTCGCCCGCCGGATCGTCGCGGAACTGGGGACGGTCGTTCTGCTCGTCCCACTTCCACCAGAAGAGCCCCTTCCACCACGGCTCGGCCCCGAAGGCCTGGATGGAAGCCTCCAGGTAGTTGGCCTGCTCCTGGCCGTCGTAGCCGCCGCCGTTGTTCCAGAAGTAGGGCAGCTTGCCGGCTCCGGCTGTGGCGCAGCAGCCGGTCTCGCCGAAGTAGAAGGGCTTGCCGTAGGCTTCGGCAAAGGCCCGGTACTTGGCTACCACGGGCTGGAGGAACTCCACCATCTCCGCGATTGTTGCCTTGGGCTTGCTGGCGGCGGGGGAGTACATGCTGCTGCCCACCGAGTCGAGGGCGTAGAACCAGTGATTGGGATCGGCCAGTCTGTCGGCGAACTGGTAGGTGTTGATCATGGACGTGGTCAGGTGTCCGCCGAACACCTCGCGCGCAGCGGCCACGACCCGATGCCAATGGGCGTTCTGGCGCACGGTGTAGTTCAGCTCGCTGTCCAGGCAGAACGCCTCGCAGTTGGCGCGGGTCGCCAGCCGTCCGTAGTGGCGCGTCAGGTGGATGAAGCTGTCGAACCACGGCGTCCAGTAGTTGATCGGCTTGCCGGGGATGATCGTGTTGTCGTCCGGGAAGTTGATGTGGCAACGCTGCGTGCCGTCCCAGCATTCGAGCATGGGCCGGAGCATGACCTTGATGCCCTTCTCGTGCAGGTAGTCGATGATGTCGCGCAACTCGTCGTCGGCCGGCGTGATCTCGA
Source organism: Victivallales bacterium (assembly GCA_003245525.1). Classification (GTDB taxonomy): domain Bacteria; phylum Verrucomicrobiota; class Lentisphaeria; order Oligosphaerales; family Lenti-02; genus Lenti-02. The sequence goes on from QKCY01000004.1 coordinate 914, forward strand.
AATCGCGGTACTGCCGCGTGCTCATCATGGCGTCCTGCATGGTGATTGCGACCACGCAGACCCACTCGATGCCGAGCGCGGCCATGCGGTCCACCTCCAGGCGCGCCTGGGGCGAGGAGTAGTAGCCGTTGCGGGCGTAGAAACCGAAGGTCATGCCTTTGAAGAACGGCGCATCCATGGGAGTGCTCCCTTACTTCCGCTTGCCGACAAAGAAGCCATAGGGACCGAGTTCCGCCTTGCCGTTGGCAAGGGTCGCATTGGCCGAGACCAAGGCAACGAACGAACCGCCCCCCTTGGGCAGCGTGGCGGAGACCGCCTGGTTCCGGGTGTTTACCACCACCAGAATCTGCTCGTCCCCGGCTTCGCGCAGGAAGGAGAGGACGGCTTCGGGCACGTCGTTGTCGAGCCAGACCACCTTGCCCTCGGCCATGGCGGCCTCGCTGTGCCGGAGGTTGCAGAAGGTCTGAACCAAGGCGAAGCGCTTGCTGCCGACCTCGCTCTCGGCCAAATCCCATTGGACCGTTTCGGCGACGCCGTAGTAGATGCTGTGCCGGACCTCGTCGGCGATCTCCTGCCCGTTGTAGAGGAAGGGGATGCCGTCTAGGGTGAAAAGGAGGGCGAGCGCGGCGTCCATGCCCGCGTGGGTCCAGGCCCGCTCGGGACGGTTCTCGAAGGCATCGTTGGCGATGTCGTGGTTGTCGGTGTAGCGGATGAGGAGCGCGCCTTCGGGGTACTCCTTGGCGTCCACTTCCCACCGTTCCCGCGCCGTCGTGGCCGGTTGCTCGCCCCGGAACACAGAGGCCAGCGCCCGATTGCTCCAGGCAAAGGTGTAGTTCATGTCGAAGGCATAGAGCTGGTCGGTCTTGCGCTCGCCCTCGGAGAGGACGATGACCTCGGGATTCAGAACCTCCAGGCGCTTGCGGGCCTCGACCCAGAAGTCCAGGGGCACGGCGGAGGAGACGTCGCAGCGGTAGCCGTCCACGGCGAACTCGCGCATCCAGTACTCCAGGTTGTCCCAGAGGTACTCGCGCAGTTCGTTGCTCGCGAAGTTGAGCATGGGGAAGCGCCAGCTACCCACCTTGACCGTGCCATCCTCCTCGCGGACCACGAAGTCGGGATGCTCCTGGAGGAAGACCGCGGTGGGGCCGCAGTGGAAGAAGACGATGTCGAGCAGCACCCGCATGCCAAGCTTGTGGGCGGCTGCGACGAAGTCGTGCAGGTCCTGGTCGGTGCCGTACTCGGGATCGATGGTGTAGTAGTCGGCGATCCGGTAGGGATTGCGGGGATCCTCCGATTTGCTGGCGTGGTGGCGCGGGCTCCAGCCGTCCTTGTCCATGTGCTCATCCGCCACGCAGATGGGGCAGAGATAGACGAGATCGACACCCAACTCGGCCAGCATGGGCAGCTTGGCTTCGGCGGCCTTGATGGTGCCTTCCGCCGTGAAGCGGCGGAGGAATACCTGGTACATGACGCTGCTCTTCAGCCAACTGGGGAATTCACGCGCTTGGGGTCTGGTTTCCATCGAGATCGTCCTTATCATCACTTGATGAAGAGATAGCCGTGAGGGCCCAACTCGAAGCTGTCCCCGGTCAGGGACGCGTCGCGGACGAGAAGGGGTTGGTTGGTGACGTCGCAGGGGCTCGCGAGCTTCCCGGCCGTCGAGGTGGCGGCGAGGTTGACAAGCACGAGAACGCGGTCCGTGCCATCCTGCCGGAGGAAGGTCAGCGTCGTGGCGTCGGTGTCGTGGTCAAGCCACGTCACGGTCCCGTCGGTCAGGGCACGCTCCTCGTGGCGAATGGCACTGAGTTGCTTGAGCCAAATCCGGCGCGCCATGCCATCGGACGTGCCGCCGTTGGCCCAGTCGATGACGAGATTGCCGTAGATGCTGTGCGGCGCTTCGTCGGCCACTTCCTGGCCATTGTAGAGCATGGGGACCCCGTCCAGCGCGAAGATCGCCGCGAGCATGGCCTCGACGCCCTTGGCACCTAGCTGCGTCTCGACGCGGGCGGCACCACTGTCGTTGGCGATGTCATGGTTGTCCATGAAGCGCGCCAGCTTGGCTCCCTCCGGGAAGGCCCGATTGGTGTGTCCCCAGCTCTGTCGCGGATTGACTTCCCCCGAAGCGGCCTTTGCGGCCTTGTGGAAGAGGTAGCTGTAGTTCAGGTCGAAGGCTTCGTGCTGGTGTTCGGGACGACCGGACTCGGAGAAGAGGATGATCTCGGGATTGACGCGCTCCAGACGGCGGTGGGCTTCCTCCCAGAAGTCGAGCGGCACGTGGTCCGAGGCGTCGCACCGGTACCCGTCCACCGCGAACTCCCGAACCCAGTACTCCATGTTGCCCCAGAGGTACTCCCGAAGCTCGGGGTTCTCGAAGTTGAACACGGGGAAATGCCATTCGCCCGCCACGGGCTTGCCGTCGCTTCCCAGCTTGACGTAATCCGGATGCTCCTCCAGGAAAACGGCGGTTGGCCCGCAGTGGTAGTACACCACATCCAGGAAAACGCGCATGCCAAGGCCATGGGCCCGGCCGATGAACTCGTGCAGATCCGCGTCCGAACCGTACTCCGGATCGACTGCGAAGTAGTCCTTCACGCGGTACGGGTTCCTGGGGTTGTTCAGCCCCGATGCCCGCTGGCGGTCGCTCCAGAATTCCTCTCGGGGATCGTCGTCCTGCACGCAAATGGGGCAGAGGTAGACGATGTCCACGCCCAGGTCCGCAAGCTCCGGCAGCTTCGCGGTGGCGGCAGCCAACGTGCCCTCCGGGGTGAACGCCCGAAGGAACAACTGGTACATGATGCTGCGCTTCAGCCATTCCGGCGACGGTCGCGCAGCCTTCCTCTCTGGCTCTTGCATACCCGTGCTAGCTCCACTGGCGGTCGTTGGCCCATTCCTTGTCCCACTCGTTCGTGGGGGCCCAGGCAACCGGGAAATCGGCGTGCAGCTTCTCGGTGATCAGTTCCTCGTTCAGCGATTCGATGCCCAGACCGGGGGTGTTGGGCACTTCGATATAGCCTTGGTTGACCAGCGGCTTGGGTAGCCCGTTGACCAGGCTGTCCCACCACGGCACATCGACGGAGTGGACCTCCAGCGCCGTGAAGTTGCGGGTGGCGGCGGCCACGTGGACGGCGGCCATGCAAGCGATGGGGCTTTCGGCCATGTGCAGGGCCATGGCCACGCCGTGGTCCTCGGCCAGGTCGCCGATCTTCTTGGTCTCCAGGATGCCGCCCGTGGACAGCACGTCGGGATGGATCACCGCCAGGGCACCGGACTGGAAGAGGGGCAGGAAGCTCTCCTTGAGATAGATGTCCTCGCCCGTGCCGATGGGGGTGGTGGTGGACTGGGCCAGGCGGACATACTGGTCGGTCATCTGCCAGGGCACGGGATCCTCCATCCAGCCGAGATTGAAGCGTTCCAGGCGACGGGCCAGCTTGATGCAGTCCTCCAGCGGCACATGCCCGATATGGTCGATGGCGAGGGGCACCTCGTAGCCGATCTCGGCGCGCACGTCGGCCATGTACTGTTCCAGGAAGTCGAAGCCCTGCTCGGTGATGTGGATGCCGGTGAAGGGATGGGCCGTGTTGAAGAGATCATAGGCCTCGCCCCGCATGGCGCGGGGGTCGATGGAGCCGTGGGGCGTGGTGAACACGGTCTTCTTGTACTCGCGCATCTTCTCCAGGAAACCGAGCGGGGCGCTCAGGCAGCCGGGCTTGCCCATGAGCAGCTCGATGCCGAGGTCCATCTTGAGGTAGGTGAAGCCCTGGGCCATGCGCTCCTTCAGCGCCTTGCCCATGTCGCGGCCGCCGCCCTCGGAATCGGTATCGCAGTAGATGCGGATGCGGTCGCGGAACTGGCCGCCGAGCAACTGCCAGACCGGCACGCCCCAGGCCTTGCCCGCCAGATCCCAGCAGGCCACTTCGATCCCGCTCACCCCGCCGCCTTGCCGGGAGTGTCCGCCGAACTGCTTGATGCGGCGGAAGATCTTCTCCACGTTGCAGGGGTTCTCGCCGAGGATGCGGCTCTTCAGCATGGCCGCGTAGGTGCGGCTGGAGGCGTCGCGCACCTCGCCGTACCCCACCAGTCCCTGGTTGGTGTAGAGCTTCAGGAGCGTGCAACGCTTCGGCGCGCCGTCGATGTCGGCGAAGCGCATATCGGTGATCTTCAGATTGCGGATGTCGATGGCTTGGCCCATGGCGGGCTCCTCCTAATGATCCCAGTTCCGTTCGCGGCAGGTGCGGATGGCGTCGAGCAGGGCAGCCGCCAGCGGCTCGATGCGTCCGGCGGCGAAATCGTCGTCGATCCCAAGCAGGGTGAGGGCGGCCACCACCCGGCCTTCGGGCGAAGCCAGCGGTGCCGACAGGGCGTCGATCCGCCAACGGCTTTGGCCGGAAATGAGGCAATAGCCCTGGGCACGGATCGCCTGGACCCGTTCCAGGACCAATTCCGGATTGTGGCGCTCGGGAATGTCGTCGCGGCTGGCAAGGGCCAGCTCGCGGACTTCTTCCGGGTCGGTCTGGCTGAGCAGGGCGGCGCCCACCGAGCCCTCGACCACGGGAAACCGGGCTCCCACCTTGCCGGAGACGCTTACCGGTCGGGGGGATTCCGCCCGCAGCACGGTCACCTGCTCATTGCCCTGGCGGATGGAGAGCTTCACCGAGAGTCCGGTCGCGGTGGCCAGATCGTCGAGAATCGGCTGGCAGTGCTCCAGTCGGCTCATTTGCCGGTGCAGCCGCATGGTTGCCGCCAGTATCCCGCCCGAGAGCTCGTAGCGGCTGTTCGCCCCCTTCTGTACCCAGTCGTGTTTCCACAGGGTCTGCAGGATGCGGTAGCAGGTGCTGGCCGAAATACCCAGCTCCCGCGCCAACTCCGCCTGCGTTCCCCCGGCATCGTTCTGCCCAAGGTAACGGAGGAGGAGAAGGGTCTTCTCCACGGCGGGGTTGGTGTTATCGTTGTTCATATGTGAACGTCGAGTGTTTGGATATGAACAAAGATACCTGCCAGCATTGATGGTGTCAACTTCATCCCCGCCTCAATGCGCGTTTTCCCTGCGGAGCCCTGGTTGGGGCTACGAAGCGTAGCGGCGACCGGCACATGCGGTGGCCAGTGCTGGGAAAGGCGACTGGCCCCTAGTACGGCACGTAGAGGTCGAACTTGCCGGCGATGGCCTTGATCTCGTCCTCGATCCGGGACTTTTCGTCCGCGGACGTGGCCAGTACGCGCTGCCCGATGAGGTGGAAGACCTTCTGCGCGGCCCACTGCTGGGCCAGTTCCGGGGTGCCCCGGAGGCATTCCTTGAGAGGCTTGTAGAAGACCAGCTCGTAGGGCTCGCCGTCGCCGCCACGCCCGGATACGCGGACGTTGACCAGCTTGGTATCCGCCGAGAAGCGGCCGTAGAAGGACAGGGTTTCCTCGCGGTACAGGTGGGGCAGCACCTTGGGGAAGCTCTCGCTGGAGAGGCCATCGGCGACCTGGTAGTCCACGTCGGCCAGGATGAGCTGGGAGTGGGTGCTGATGTAGTCCACCAGCATGGACTTGAAGTCCTTCAGGTCAGCCACGTGGAGGCTGTAGCCCCGGTTGTGGTAGCCGAGGAATTCGAGCAGGTCGCGGTTCGCCTTCTTGCCGGCGCTGAAGGCGTAGACGGAGACATTGCCGGGGTTCATCTCCTTGATGGAGCGGACGAAATCGTCGTCGTCGTAGATGTTCACGGTGGAGTTGCCGTCGGTCATCAGGAAGACGTTCATGGGACGGCCCGTGGCCACTTCGCCGTTGCTCTTGCGGATGAAGGGGGAGATGCTGCCGAAGACGTCGGTCATGCCGCCGCGCACCAGTCCCATGACGTATTTCCGGGCCAGTTCCATGTTCTCTCTGGAGCAGGGCTGGAAGTCCGGGAACAGCGTGCGGGGCTCGGTGGTGAAGGAGACCACGTTGAAGCGGTCCTTCGGATTCAGGTACTGCAGGGCCTCCACCGTGCTCTCCTTGAACTGCTCCAGTTTCTCGCCGGAGATGCTCGTGGAGTGGTCGATGACGAAGAGCAGGTCCTTGGGCACATCCCAGAGCTCCTCGCTCTTCGGATTGGCGGCGACGTCGGCGCGGAAGTAGCCCCCGCCCGTACGCTCTTCATAGATGGTGACACTGACCACGACATAGGGATCGAGGGAGCGGAAGCCTTCGCCGCCCAGGCCGGTCTTGGGCCGGAGGCCGAGGCCGCCCAGACCGTCGCCGAGGTCGAAGCCTGGGGTACCGGCGATGGGGGAGAATCCGTTCTTGCCCGCCTGGAGCCCCGCGTCCCAGTCCCCACCGGGGGGCAGGTCGCCTACCCGGAGCGCGCCGCTGCCGGGCAGGCCGCCCATGCGCATCTGCACGCCGTAGGTATCCCCCACGGCCCCTTGCAGGGCACCGGGACTCAGCAGGCTGGGCACATGGGCGACCGGGATGTATACCCGGTTCTGCTTCTTGGCGATCCGCTCGACTTGGGCCAATTGCTGGGGCGACAGGGCCGCTGCATCCACCTCGATGATCTTCGGGCGGGGGGCCGTGGCCGGGCGGGCCTTCTCGGGCGCGGGAAGCGGCGGGGCAAGCACCGGCCGGCCCAGGCCTTCCAGGCGCACCTTCGGCTCCGCCGCGATCTCCAGCTTCGCGTTGCGGAAGACTTCCTTCATCTTCTTGCTGAGGTCGTCCGCATTCCGCAGATCATCGGCGGCCTTGCGGTCGTCGGTGATCTTGACCTGGGGCTGTTCGGGCCGCAGGTCGCGGATGTCGGTGAGTTGGACGTTGATCTTCTGCGGCGGCTCCTCGGCGCGGAATACGGGAATGTTGTCGAACGTGATCTTGTCCGCCACTCCCCAGAGCAGCAGATGGAACAACAGGGACAACACCGCCGAGATGACGACATAGCCGGTCTTTTTCATCGCGTGGCACCTGTGCGGTAGAGGAACTTCACAAGAATAGACGCTGTAACTTGCCACGTTGTTGGCCCACTGCCAAACCGAATGGTGGCTGGTCAGGCTGCCCCCGGAGTCCCCGGCTCTCGCCTCCGGCTGGCTGGTTCTGGCAGAAGGTTACCTTGGGCGGATTGACCTCCCGACTGCCTCGTCGCACATTATATAAGAACGGGTATTTACATAGAGGATATGCCTCGGCGTGAAGCGCGTCATTGTTGCAGTCAGTCTGGTCTGGGTTCTCCTGGTTTCTGCTTCCTTCGCCTGGAACTACCTCGGCGCGGAGCACGAACGCCGGGACACCTATCTGCAGACTGCCCGGGGGTTCTTCCAGCAGGTGCTTATCTCCCGGGCCTGGAACGCGGCACACGGCGGGGTCTATGTGCCGGTGTCGGCGGGGACACCGCCGAATCCCTATCTGGATGACCCGATGCGCGAGATCAGGGTCAACGACCAGTTGACCCTGACGAAGATCAATCCCGCCTACATGACCCGACAGGTATCGGACATCGCGGTCCAGCGGGGAGGCATCCGGTTCCACATCACCAGCCTGA
>QKCY01000235.1 GCA_003245525.1 Victivallales bacterium
ACAAGGACCTCTATGCCCTTTCCGGCGACGCCCGCATTCGCTGCTGGCCCGCCACGGGCTTCCTGTTTGGTCCGCAACCCATCGTCTATCCCGTCCGCCAGCGCTGGTTCGCGAGCATGACCCAGCTTGGCAACGAGAAGACCTATGTGGACGCAGGCGAGCTATCCCTCCCCCAACCGGGCAAACCGATCTACTACCACTACGGCACCGATATCGGCGGCTACGACAAGGCCGTCCCCATCGTCGCGGCCCGGCCGGGGCGGGTGGTGCGGTTGGGCAAGCTCTGGGCGGCAGACGAACCGGAGGACGAGTATCCCCGCGACGACGTGGTCCGGGTCCGGGACGATCAGGACTGGCGCTACCGCTACTCCCATCTGGACATGATCAACCCGAGGCTGCGCATAGACGATCGGATCGAAGCCGGGGACTTCATCGGTTTCCTGGGCCAGAAGGGGGCTTCGGGCGGCTGGAGCCACCTGCACTTCGGGATGAAGGCACCCCAGCCCGACGGGCGTCCGGGCCAGGTCAACGCCTATCCCTTCTTCGCCGAAGCCTACCTCCACGGGAATCCCGGTTCCCTGCTCGCCTGTGCCCGCCCCCACCGCGTCGCGGCCGTCGGCGAGACCGTGCGGCTCGACGCCAGCAACTCCATCTGCGATGGGGGCACCATTCGCAGCTATGAGTGGACCCTCCAAAACGGCACAACCCGCCAGGGCGAAGTCATCGAGACGACCTACGAGCGCGAGAGCATGTATTCCGAGATGGTCACCGTCACCGATGACCAGGGGCGCACCGACGTGGATTTCTGCGTGGTCCAGATTCTCCCCGCCGACGCCGACCCGGCTCGCACGCCTCCGACCATGCATGTCACCTATTACCCCACCACTGATCTCCGCCCCGGCCAGCCCATCGCCTTCAAGGCCCGCGCCTTTATCCGTGGCCCCTTCGCCGAGAACAAGGCCGGGATCGAGGAGTGGGACTTCGGCGACGGCACCGTCGCGACCAGTTGCTCCGACGACTGCTTCGACGAACGCTGGCACGCCTACGCCGAGCCCGGCCGCTACATCGTCACCGTCCGCCGCACCGCCAAGAACGGCATCACCGCCACCGCCCAACTCAAGGTGATCGTGGGATAGGCGATGGTTGGTGCCAACTCGCCATCGATCATAGGACATTGGTTTCGTGTCCCGGAAATCCTGACGGCCGTCACGTCTGGCAGCAGAGCCAATGCCGGTTTGGGTCACGTGTGGAGCGGTCGCGGCCCCGCGACCACGGCGCGCAGCGCCGGGACCGCGTAGCCCGTCCCCGAACGCATGCCCTACACAAACCGACCCGCTCCCCGGTTTCCGTCGTGCAGGATCGGGGAGAGTGTTCGCGAGGCCGCGACCGCTCCACATTTGCGTTATGCAGTGGTTCCGGCCAGGAACTCCCGATCCGTGGGGCGGTACAGGGGCGGAAGACCATGGTGTCCAATCCTCTTCGTATGGCACCGGATTGGTGTGTGTCGTTCGTTGTACAGGGCGACCCGCCGGTCGCCCCTACATCACCTCGCCGACCACCTGTAGCGTTTCGCCGGTATCGGTTACCTCGAAGAGATGCAGGCGTTCCTTGCCGCCACCGTTTGGCTGATGGAGCGACAGGAGGAGCCGCCCGTCGAAGGCGCGGAAGAGCATGCCGTGTCCGCCGTCCTTGGTGTAGATCGGCTCGTGCTTCTGCCACGGACCCTCGATCCTGCCGGATTCGGAGTGGGCCAGGACCACGCTGTAGCCATGGCCGGGGATGAAGGTGGACCAGATCATGAACAGCTTGCCGCTGACCTCGCTCCGGTACAGGAAACAGCCGTCCGTCACCTTGTTCTGCTGCGGGTCGGGTTTGACGCCCGGAGCGATGGAAGCGCGGAACATGAGGTGCGGTTTCCCGACCACGTCGCCGAGGTCGGCGGTGAGCTGGACATAGTCCATGGTGCCGTCCACCACCTGCACCCATTCGTGGCAGAAGACCATGTAGGGCGTGCCCTCATCCACGAACAGCGTGCCGTCGAGCGCCATCCAGTCGGCTGGCGTGTGCGACCCCTCCTTCAGCGGCTGGAACGGTCCCAAGGGGCTATCCGCGCGGAAGACGTGGGTTCCCCGCACGTGCATCTCCGGCCATTTGTCCCGTTTCAGCGGCTTCTCGATGGGCAGCGTCTCCTGGTAGGTCAGCGTCGCGAAGAGGTAGTACTCTCCGCCGTATGCGTGCATTTCTGGTGCCCAAACCGCCTTCAGCGCCGGTTCCTTGGGCAACGTCAACACCCGCTGCATCGGCGTCCACTGCGCCAAGTCTTGGCTGGTGTAGACACCCACGCCGTGATCCATCGCGGCGTACATGTAGTAGGTCTTGGTCTGCGCGTCCGGGTAGATGAACGGGTCCCGTATCCGGATATCTGCGGTCGTCAGCATGGGTTCGGCTCCCAGAATTCGAAGAGCGGACACTCCGCACAGGGCTATCACTGCCAGTATCCGGCGGTTCATGGCTCCTCCTGGCGTTCATGGCTCCCGCACCGAGAGCGGCACGGCAAGAAACGACCACCAACTGTAGTCGCCGATTGGCGTCGCGCCATGACCGCTCCCATACCGGAGCCCGAACCAAGCCGGTCTTTGTCCTACAGCCGGGGGAAGAGCGGTGGGCATTTCTGGATGGGCTTACTGTCGAGGCATGCGAGCGCACACTCGGTGGCATGCGGAAGAACTGGCGCGAGCCAATGCAACAGGCCCCGCAGGGAATTGGCCCAGGTTCCCAGATCGGTCTGGATGGTGCCTTCCTGGCGGTCGCGGAAGGCTTCCCAGGGTTTGCGCTCGGCGATCTCCCGGTTCAGGCGGGCGGTCTCGTTGGCGAGCAGGTCCAGAATCAGATCGAGCCGGAAATCGTCGAAGGCTTCCTCGATTCTGGTGCGCAGGGGCGAGGAGCCGAAGTCCGCTGCCGGGAGGCCGACATTCGCCCGTGCACAGAGGGTGGTGAGGCGGGTGCAGAGGTTGCCCAGGCCGTTGGCCAAGTCGGCGGTGTAGACGCTTGCCAAGCCCTGTTCGGAGAAGTCGCTGTCGCGGAAGGGGGGAATCGCGCGGAGCAGGTAGTAGCGCACGGCGTCCGCGCCATACTGGACGATGTACTCGGTCGGAGACTTCACCTCCGGGGCACCCTCGACCTTGGTTTTGCTGATCTTGCGGCCATTGACGGTGAGGAAGCCGTGTACCACGATCTCGTCTGGCACTGGCAGCCCCGCCGAGAGCAGCAGGGCAGGCCAGTAGACGGCGTGGAATTTCCACACGTTCTTGCCGATGACATGGACCTTGCGCGTTTCTGGTTCCCAGAAGGGGACGTTGCCGAGATCACCGCCGTTGCCGGGGCCGGAGAGGTAGTTCACTAGGGCGTCGATCCAGACGTAGATGACCTTGTCCGGATCGCCGGGAACGGGGACGCCCCAGCCGCCCGAACGGGCCGCGCTGCGGGAGACGCTGATGTCCTGCAAACCGCCCTGGACGAAGCGGAGCACCTCGTTCTTCCGGGTTTGGGGAATTACTCGGATCGCGTCGCTCGCGATGAGCTGCTCCAGGCGGTCCTGGTAGCGGGAGAGGCGAAAGAAGTGGTTCCGTTCCGCTACTGGCTCCGGGACGGTGCCGTGGTCGGGACAGCGGCCATCGACGAGGTCCTTCTCCAGCAGGAAATCCTCGCAGCCATTGCAGTACAGCCCCTGGTAGGACGCCTCGTAGAGGTCCCCGGGGGCCAGCCGATTCCACAACCGATGCACGGTCTGGCGGTGACGCGGTTCAGTCGTGCGCACGAAATCGTCGTGCGAACTGAGCAGAGCCGTGGCGAGTTGCCGGAAGGCCGCGGTGTTGGTAGCGACGAACTGCTCGGTCGGGACGCCCCGCTCGCGGGCGCTGATCACGTTCTTGAAGGCATTCTCGTCGGTGCCGGTCTGGAACCGGACCCGGTGCCCGAGCTGACGGGCGTAGCGCGCCAGGGCGTCGGCCTGGACGAGCTCCAGGGCGAAACCGATATGCGGCGCGGCGTTGACATAGGGAATCGTGGTGGTGATATAGGTCGTTTTCACGTGAATTGTCTTTCCTGCTTCCCGGAGGCGGGACAAAGAAAAAGCCCAAGGGGAAAACCCTTGGGCTTGGTCGTTCGTCTGGTTCGCGTCAGGCCATCATCGACCCCGAACCGGCGACAGGCCAAGCCCTGCGCATCATCATGTGACGCGCCATATCGTGGCTGGTCTGTGCAATCCGGTTCGGCACGACACGTGCCTCCCTATTGGTAAGCAGGAAACGGTAGAACGGCGAAAAGATACGCCCGGTTCCCGGTCGCATCAACTCTGTCTTGGTCCAGCCTTCAGGCTGTCCCGGGGTACCCCAACGCGCAGGCCAAAGCCTGGACTACGAACGGGGGCCAGAACGGGCGACATTTCGTTTGTAGTCCAGCCTTCAGGCTGTCCTGAGGGAACCCGATGCGCAGGCCAAAGCCTGGACTACGAACGGGGATTCCGGATGGCGGCGAGGACGCGTTCGGCGAGGGCCAGGGCGCGGAGGCCTTGGGTGCCGGGGACGCGGGGGGTGCGGTTGGTGGCGACGCAGTCCACGAAGTCCTGCAACTCGTCGTAGAGGGGGTTGCGGCGTTCGGTGGTCAGCTCCTCGGTGCGGGTGCCGTCGGTATCCCATTGGGTGAGGGTGCCCTGCTGGGTGGCGTAGCCGAGGGCGAAGTGGGCGTGGTCCTTGGCCACGAAGAGCTGCCGGGCGGGAACGGGGTTCACGCGGCTGGCGCTGACCTCGGCCACGCAGCCGTTGGCAAAGACCAGGCGCGCCCAGGCGATGTCCTCGCTGTCGCTGATCAGGGTCTGGCCGGTGGCCTGGACTTCGATCACCTCGCTGTCGACCAGCGAGAGAACCACGTCGAGGTCGTGGATCATGAGATCGAGCACCACGCTGACCTCGCAGCCGCGCGGCTTGAGGGGGCGGCGCTGGGGCGGGTAGGGCGCGAAGCGTTCGGCGCGGAGGAAACGGGGGGCACCGGGAACCCGGTTGAGCAGGGACAGGACGGGGTTGAACTGCTCCAAATGGCCCACGGCCATGACCAGATTCTTCGCGGTGGCCAAGGCCACCAGTTCCTCGGCCTGGGCGAGATTATTGGTGAGCGGCTTTTCGACCAGCAGATGCCGTCCGGCGGCGACGACGGGCTGGGCGACCTCGTAATGGCAGGTGGCGGGAACCACCACGCTTACGGCTTCGGCGGCCTCCACCAACTCGGCGGCGGACGCGAAGCCATGCACCCCGCAGTCGGCGCAGACCCGGTTCTGAGTTTCGGGGTTGATGTCGTAGATACCCACGAACTCGACCCCGCTGGCGGCCAGATAGCCCTGCACATGGCGCAGGCCCAGCGAACCGGTGCCGATCACGCCGACTTTGACTTTGCTCATGGGAACGATTCTCCCGCTTCGGCAACTGGGCATTGTCACCAGTCACCATTATCGGTTTCATACCAGACGGGTAGTCGCGCGTTCGACGAACGCGCGATACTCAGTTGTTGCCCCGGTCCCAACCCTGGGCCAACGATTCCGCTCCGCAGCAGGCGAGGACGCCTGCGCTACGGTAGGCCCGATCACTCCACCAGATCCCGTTGGACGATGGTGCCGGGGCGGGTGGAGGTATGGGGCCACAGCTTGCGGCCGGGATAGACGGAAGTGTGGATGCCGGTGTGCACGTCGTCGCCGAAGATCGCGCCGAACTTGCGGCGGCCGGTGTCGAGCAACTGGCCATCCACCATGGACCGGTGGTTGGTGCCGTCGTGGCGGAAGTTGGCGGTGATGGTGCCCGCGCCGAAGTTGGTACCCACGCCGACGATGGAGTCGCCGCAGTAGCTCAGATGGCCGATGGCGGCGCGCTCCATGAGGATCGCGTTCTTGACCTCCACGGCCTGGCCGATGTGGCAGTTGTCGCCGATGGCGGTGCTGCCGCGCAGGTAGCAATTGGGACCGATCTTGCAGTTGCGGCCGATGATGGCGTTGCCCTCGATGTAGACGCCGGGGAGGATGCGGGAACCCTCGCCGAGAACCAGCACGCCCTCGATGGTGGCCCGGTCGCTCAGTTCGCCCTGGATCGCGTTCTCGGTGAGACCGCCGACCAGGATCTCGTTGACCCGCAGGATATCCCAGGGGTAGCGGATGCGGAAACACGTGGCGTCGGCGGTCAGGCGCTTGCCCGCCGCAGGCCGTTCGCCGTCGGGGGAAACCCAGGCCACTTCCTCGTCGCCGAGGACGAGAATCGCCGCCGTCTCCGCCGCCAGGGCGGTCAGACTCTCTAGGGAGAGCCAGCAGTCCACCCGCTGGGCCAGCACGGCTCCGGCCAGGGGCTCGATCTGCGCGCTGATTGCCACCCCGAGCGGCAGGTTCGCCACGGGAATCTCGGCCAAGGGCCGGGTGCAGGTCAGGGGTTCGCAGCGGACATCGGCGCCGGGCGGGAGCAGTTTGGCGATCATACCCCGATTTCCTTTTCGGCGGCGGCCTGGAGACGGGCGATCCAGTGATCGGCCTGGGCCTCGTCCTTGCACTCCACCAGAATCCGCAGGCGGTTCTCGGTGCCCGAGTAGCGGACCAGAGTCCGCCCCTCGCTGCCAAAGGCCGCATGGCAGGCCGCCAGTTCGGTCTGGAGCTCGGTCAGGGACTCCAGCGGCGGCTTGGCCTGGACCTTGATGGAGGTCAGGCGCTGGGGATAGACCCGGACCACGCTGGCCAGCTCGGCCAGGGTTGCCTGCCGCTTCTGCATCATGGCCAGGATATGGAGGGCGGTGACGATGCCGTCGCCGGTGGTGGCGTAGTCGCCGAAGATCACGTGGCCGCTCTGCTCGCCGCCGAGGTTGAAGCCGCCTTCGCACATGCGCTCGATCACTTGGCGGTCGCCCACGTCGGTGACTTCGACCGCGATCCCGTGCTCGCGCATGGTCTCGTGCAGGCCGAGGTTGCTCATGGTGGTGACCACGAGGGTGTCCTTCGCCAGCAGGCCGTCGCGCTGGAGGTCGAGGGCGCACATGGCCATGACCTTGTCGCCGTCCACGGCATTGCCGGCGGCATCGCAGAAGATCACCCGGTCGGCGTCGCCGTCGAGGGCGATGCCGATATCGGCCCCGTTCTCGCGCACCAGCTTGCCGAGACTTTCGGGATAGAGCGCGCCCACGCCGTCGTTGATGTTGTGTCCGTCCGGGGAGACGGCCACCTTGATGACCTCGGCCCCGAGCTCGCGGAAGATGAGGGGGCCGACGAAGTAGGCGGCGCCATTGGCGCAGTCGAGGGCCACCTTCAGGCCCGCCAGGCTGTGGTTGTGGATGCTGCTCTTGGCGAATTCGATGTAGCGGCCGCGGGCGTCCTCGATACGGTAGGCCTTGCCGATCTGGTCGCTGGGGATGTGGTCGCTGACCACGCTGCCCGCGAGGACCATTTGCTCAATCCGCTCTTCGAGGGCGTCGGAGAGCTTGTAGCCATCCGGCCCGAAGATCTTGATGCCGTTGTCGTCGGCGGGATTGTGGGAGGCGGTGAGCATGAAGCCGGCGGCGGCGGCCATGGAGCGGGTCAGGTGGGCCACGGCGGGAGTCGGCATGGGGCCGACCAGGAAGACGTCCATGCCCATGGAGAGCAGGCCGCTGGTCACGGCGGTTTCGAGCATGTAGCCCGAAAGCCGGGTGTCCTTGCCTACGATGACGCGCTTGGACTTCGATTCCTTGCCAAACACGTAGCCGGCCGTCTTGCCGACCAGCAGCGCGGTCTCGGCTGTGATCGGATGGGTGTTGGCCGTCCCGCGAATACCGTCAGTACCAAACAGTTTGCCCATGCAGGTGCATCCCTGTCGTCGGAGTGGATTGTCGGCGAAAGCCGAGGGAAATGCGCGTGCCCGTTTCCCCGGTCCCCATCCGGCACTGTGCGCAGCATGGCGGCATATGCCGCAGGCCCATAACATATTGTTTCCCAAGGCCCGCGCAACTACCGCTCAGCGGCGGCGGTCGCGGGTGGCTTCGAGCATGCCCATGCGGATCCGGCGGCAGGCGGCGGATAGTTCCACATCTTCGTCGGCGGCGAAGCGGATGGCCTGGCCGAAGCGCAGTTCCACCTGGGAGAAGGGTTTGGGAAGCTGGGTCTGGTCCCAGCTGCGCAGTTGCCAGCGGTCGGCGGCGTTGAGGCAGACAGGAACAATGGGCACCCCGCTTTTCCGGGCCAGGAGCACCAGGCCGGGCTGGACCTCGTAGCGCGGGCCGCGGGGGCCGTCGAGCGGCACGACAATGGCATTCCCGTCGGCCAGCTCCCGCAACAGGTCGCGCAGGGCCTTCATGCCGCCTTT
>QKCY01000507.1 GCA_003245525.1 Victivallales bacterium
CACGCGGTCTCGGTCAGCGGACACTCTGTCTCCTCGACCGGACACACCGTCGGGTGCTGGAGGCACTCGGTGACGGTCCGCGGGCAGACCGTCGAGTCGAGGGGGCACTCGGTGTCGGCCGCCGGGCACTCGGTGTTGGCCACCGGGCACACCGTCTCCACCACGGGGCAGGCGGTCAGCAGGTGGCTAGGACAGGTCGTGTAGACCTGCGGACACTCTGTCTGCTCTGCCGGGCACAGTGTGGCGGTCGCGGGGCAGGTCGTGTAGGTGCCCGGACAGGCCGTCGTCTCTCGCGGGCACAGGGTCTCGGCGAAAGGGCACTTCGTGGCAAAGAGGGGACAGGAAGTGGGGACATCGGAGCAGTAGGTCGTGTCCGCCGGACACGCCGTGTCTGTGACAGGACAGGCCGTCTGGCTCGCCGGACATGCCGTGGCCGTCGTCGGGCACTGCGTATTGGCGGTAGGACACGTGGTCGGATCGTTCGCCGGACAGTAGGTGGCAACGGTCGGGCAGGTGGTGGAGGCGATGGGACAGGTGGTGTCGTTTGCCGGACAGGCCGTGTCCACCACCGGACAGTTTGTTGTCTCCTCCGGGCACGTCGTGTTACTCTCGGGGCACCTCGTTGCCTCCTCGGGGCAGATCGTCCCGGCTGTCGGTGGGCAGGTGGTGGGCGCTTCCGGACACAGGGTCGGGTTCTCGGGACAGGCGGTATCGGTCACCGGGCATTGGGTCGCCACGGACGGACAGACGGTATCGGTCGGCAGGCACTCGGTCGGCTGGTCCGGGTACATCGTGGGCTCGTCGCCGTCGCCATCCCCGTCTCCATCCCCGTCCCCGTCCCCGTCCCCGTCTCCGTCCCCGTCTCCATCCCCGTCCCCGCCGCAGTTGTCGGGACAGAAGGTCTCATTGGCCGGGCACGCGGTCGGCTCCGCCGGGCAGGCGGTCGCCTGCGCGGGACAGAATGTGTTGCTCGCGGGGCACTGGGTTGGCACATTGGCCGGACACGTGGTTGTGGCCTGGGGGCACACTGTGGTGATTTGCGGACAGGTGGTGTCGGTCACCGGGCAGGCCGTCTCGCTGGTCGGGCAGACCGTAGTGAGCACTGGGCACAGCGTATCCGCCGTGGGACAGACCGTGTCCTCGGGGACGTGGACACACATGGTCGGTACCAGGACGCACGCCGTGACTGACTGCGGACACTCCGTTGACACTGCGGGACAGGCTGTCGCCTGCGTGGGACATGCCGTGTTGTTCACTGGGCAGAAGGTGCCGCTCTTGGGACAATAGGTAGCATCCTCTGGGCACTGCGTGGTGACTCGCGGGCACACGGTTGGCTCTTCGTAGCACTTGGTTGCGTAGTACGGGCACTGCGTGCCATTCACTGGGCATGCGGTTGCCACGACCGGGCACTGCGTCGTAGTCTCGGCCGGGCACTCCGTGAGGGCCACCGGACAGATGGTCGTGACCACCGGGCATGCGGTAGGTTCCAGCGGCTTGATGGTCGCATACAGCTCTCCCGCGCCGCAATCATCGCAATCCTCGCCGCTCAGGGAGGGGACCAACGCGCCCAGCGCGACCAACGCAAGCAAGCAAACCAGAATCCGCTCTCTCATGCCCAGCATCTCCCTTCTGCGCGCAGAGTCTCCTGCACTGTTTCCCAAGATCGAAACGCCACTGGGGCTGCCATTCGAGCCGTCTCGTCGCCTGGAACTCCCTCAGCAACCAGAACGCGCCCTCCATTGGTGTCTTGTCATAACAATGTCCAGCCAATGCAGTTCTGTCAAGCCGTTGCTGGCAGGAAGCCCGGAGGCCCATTTTCGTGTGTGGCCTGTCATCATGGGGACGGTTGGCGACCTTGGTGCCCCCTGGCCGTGTCCTCGCCCAGGCCAACCCGACTGCTAGGCAGAACCGGGTTAGCACGTCTCGTGTGAGATCAGCGTGTATATTGGCCACGGCGAAATGCGGGCGATGACCGGAAGAGACTGGGAGCTTGTAGCGCAGGAAGGAGAGATCATGGTGAGACGCAGCTTACAGGGAGCGCTGGCCGGGTGTCTGCTCGCTGCGTTAGCGCAGGCTGGCGGTGTTGTCCTCAAGGACGACCAGTTGGAGACGCTCGCGAAGTGGGTGGCCGAGGCCGGTGCCCAGTCTACTGCAGCGCCCCAGCAGGTTCCTTCGGAGGGGGGGCCTTCCGGTCCGTTTGCGGTGTATGTGGCCCTGCGGCAGTCCGGTCGCCGGCTCGGCGAGGGATGGGGGTCTGGACCTGCCCTCCGCGATGCCGTGCGGTCTGCGAGGGCAGCGGCTGGGGGGGATGCTCGGGGCACCCCGGACACGGCTGAGGTCTGCGTGGCTGGCGCGTGCCGGGAGTACGACTTGGCGGTCGAGCGAGACCGCAGGCGTTTCTACTCCAATGTCCATCGCGGCGTCCTCGGCGTCGAGATCCAGCTCGGGCAACGGACTGAGCGCTATGCCCCAACCTACGTTCTGGCATCCAACCGGTCGCACCGGGCCCTGGTGGAACGGTTCGCGGCATCGGCCCAGGTCACCGTGGAGGCGCTTGAGCGGGATGGCTCCTTCCGGATGTTCCCTTGCGACCAGTGCCTCGTCGACCTTGGCGGCACTGCCCGGGTACGTCGGATGGAACGGGGGAATCTCTATGTGGCCCCGGGCGGCGTGTCGCACGAAGCGGTGGCGGCGACTGCCGCCCTGGCTGGCGGGTGGCTGGCGGCGAACGTGGATGCCTCGGGGCGGATGCTCTACAAGTACTGGCCGAGCAACGGGTCGGAGAGCACCGAGAACAACATGATTCGCCAATGGATGGCGACCACGGCGCTGGGGAGGTGGGCCAGCGAGCAGCGGAACGCGGACCTTTGGCGCGTCTCCGAGCGGAACATCGATTACAACCTGGACACGTTCTTCCGTCTTGACGCGGACGGGACTGGGTGGATCGCCTACGGGGGGCAGGAGAAGCTGGGGGCGGCCGCGCTCGCCGCGTTGGCCATCGTGGAGCACCCGAACCGGACACGGTGGGCGAGCTACGAGACAGCACTGCGGCGCGGGGTTGACCAGCTCTGGGATCCTGCGACCGGTGCCTTCACGACGTTCCATGTGCCATCGGGCCGGAATGCCTGCCAGAACTTCTATCCGGGTGAGGCGCTGCTGCTCTGGGCCACTACCTATGCCGAGACCAAGGACCCCGACCTGCTGGCGCGGATCATGCTGAGCTTCGCGCGGTACCGGGACTACCACCTGCGGCCGGAGAACCGCAACCCGGCCTTCGTCCCCTGGCACACCCAGGCCTACTGCATCGTATGGCGGGAGACCCACAATCCAGAGCTGCGCGATTTCGTCTTCGAAATGAACGACTGGTTGCTTTCCGTCCAGCAGTGGGACGGGGTGGAATACCCGGACATCGCGGGCCGTTTCTACGATCCCGATCGCCCGTTCGGTCCGCCGCATGCCTCTTCAACGGGGGTCTATCTCGAAGGACTCGCCGACGCCTTCGCCCTGGCCCGGGAAGTGGGCGACTCCACCCGTGCGCAAGGCTATCGCTCCGCAATCCTGCGAGGTCTGCGAAGCGCCATGCAGCTTCAGTTCGTCGATGACCTGGACATGTTCTACGTGTCCGAGTCCAAGCGACCCATGGTCCATGGAGCGTTCCGCACCACCGTGTACGACAACGAGGTCCGCTGCGACAATACCCAGCACATCCTCATGGCGCTCCTGAAGGTGCTCGACACCTTCGTCCCCGCCGATTTCCGGTAGGGAGGTCAGTCGGCTGCGTCGGTTCGCCCCGGATGCGCGGACCCCGATCGCTCGGACTCGAGCCGCTCGCGGATACGGGCCACCGGCAGCGCGACCCGCGACTGCGGGAACTCGGTCTCGATCACAGCCATCTGCCGCTCGGCCTCCGCCAATTCCCCGCGAGCCAGGGCCTGGCACCCGAGGACGTAGTGCATCTCGGAGGCCAACGCATGGGTACTGTAGGCGTCGAGGAACTGCTGCTGGAAGGTTGCCGCCTGCTTTTCCTCCCGCATGCGGAGGCTGCTGAGCCATTGGGCGTAGATCAGGTGAGGACGGACCGCGCCCAGACGCTCGTCCGCACGCAATCTCCCGGCTGCCGCCACCGTCTCCGGGAACTTTCCCTGCCCGAAGAGGCAACGGACGTAAAGCCGGGCCGCCTCGGCGGCCGTCGGCAGATCGCCGTAGTCGGCGAGGAGTTCGCGGGCCTTTGCCTCTCCCTGCTCGAAACTATGGCACTGGGCCATCATGCGGGCGAGATCCAGCAGCAACCGAGCCGCTTCCGCACGGTTCCCGGCTCTGCGCTGTTCCTCGACCCCGGCTTGCATGCAGATGGCTGCTTCGCGCTGATGCCGCTGGCTTCGCAGGCGCTGGCTGGTGCTGGCCAGATAGGCGGGATAGTCATCGCCTGTACCGTTCAGAATCGCAAAGGAGTAGGCTGTTTTCGGTCGGTTCAGCGACAGCGCGAAGTCCTGGAAGTGCTGGGCATCATCGTTCCCGGCGTTGTCGTCGAGCCCCAGCCCCTCCTCGAAGTAGGCAAGGAGGGCATCTCGCGCAAGCCAGTTCGGTAGCCGCGTCACGTCGCCCACATGCCACTCCCCGTCGGGAATGGCCGCGAAGCACATGGCCAGGCAGAGTTCGCAGCAGGTTCGCCACGATTCGGCGTCGGAAATGACTGCGGTCCGCGCCTCGACCGCGAGCCAGGACGTCGTGGTGTAGACGGCGGCACGGTAGTACGCCAACAGGTCCGAACGCGCAGGTTCCGGCAGCTCGGGGCAGGCGGGCCAGCCGCCCAGTTCGCTGCGCAGTGCCTGGTAGACGACGACGGGGTTGAGGACCGGTTGGACGCTCGCCGGGAATGCTCCTTCATCCAGGCCGGAGACGCCGCCGATGGCGGCCGCCATGGCGCTGGTCATGCTTTGGCGAAGCGACGCACGCAGAGCCAGGGCGCGGGCCGACAACTGCCCGACTCTGCCGTCGACCGCTGCCAAACTTGGGGAGTCGGGGTGGGCGGCTGCGACCTGGGCGCGAAGGGCCTGTACGCTGGGAGGCATCCCGCGCAGGGGCTCCGGCAGTTGCTGGGCGCCGCTGGGCGCGATCAGCGCGACCGTGGCCAGGGCCAGGACACAGAGCATGGCCGAACGGTGGCGACGATGCATGTATGGGGCCGCCGCGTTGTTCATGGCTCCGCTCCCGTCTGGAGGTCAAAGAGCAGTATCTGGCCACCGGTCTCGAAGGAGAACGGAACCCGACAAGCGCCCGATGCATCGGTCACCGACTCCACGCGCAACCCGCAGAGCATACGCGCGTTGGCCACGCGTACGCGGTCTGGCACGACCAGTAGTTCGCCCTCCGCTGGTTCCGCCAGTAGTGGAAGAGGCATGGGTTTCGGTCTCTCGGCCTTCATCAGGGCGGGGTGGAGAAGGACCACGAAGAGGGTGTTTCCATGGCGAAGCCCGGCCAACGGGACCCCGCGGTTGCTGGCCGAGACCCAAGCGACCGGTTCGGCGGCAGCCAACTCCCTGCTGTGCGCCCGGAGATTCCCCAGCAGCGCGCGGATGCGCGGGTTCTCGCCGAGCGAGTTCCCCTGCGCTCCCTCCCTGTCGTGTTCCGAGTTCCGCTCCCGGACCACGATGCCGTCGTAGTCGCTGCCGACTACCGCGCAGAGCATCCATTCCGCCTCCTCCACCGAGGCGGGGCGATGGAACAGCAGCGGCTCGCCGCGGAGGTCGACGCAGGCCAACAGGCGCTTCGGTCCCGTCTGCTGGCGGATGAACCGCAGTTCGTTGAGGACCGGGTGGTCCCAGGACGGCCAGACCGCGTCGCCGTCGACCGGCCCTTCCGCGTGAGTGTAGATAAAGGGGTTGACGATCACCTGGTCCACCAGTTCCGCTACCCACGGCAGCGTCTCGTGGAGCCTGGTCCTGCACACCCAGCAGCAGGCCAGCTTCCGGCCGGCCAGCGCGTCTCGGTTCGCGATGAGTTCTGCTCTGGCGCTCGCCGGGTCGCCGTGGCGATGGGCCGGACAGGTCATCACGCGCTCGAACGCGGCGGTGTAGTCCGCCGTCGGCTGGTTCTCGGTTATGACGACGAAGCTCGCGGCCGCCGCCAACTGGCCAGGTCGTGGGGCTCCCAGCAAGGCAACGCCCCCGCTTGCCAGCCCGACGACCAGCATGGTTACCAGGCATCTTCTTGACATGCGTCCTTCTTCCCTCCAGTCTGCGCGTAGCCGACCGTTTGCCGCCAGACAGATCTGCCGCCTCTCGGGTGGCACACTGGACAACGGCCCCAGCCGGGGGCCAGACTCCTCTCGCGTCTTGGGAACCAGAACCTGCGTGTGCCCCTGTTCTGGCGCCGGGCGTCCGCTTGGGAAGCCTCTCGCCGCACGGGCGCCGCGACAAGGAAGAAGGGACCGGCAGAGCCCTCCCGCCTCGCGCCACAGGCCAGTGAGACACAACAACGGGTACCCCCGACGGCGACCGACGCAGACTCTCCGTCCGTCTCGCCAGGCATGCCTATCTATAGAGCACAACTCGCTGGTGTCAAGGCTTCGGCAGCGCAAAGGAGACTGACTGGGCTGCCTGCCGGCCGGGACCGTTGCGCAAGTGCGCTGCTGCCGGTTGGCGACGTGACAGCAAGACCGACTTCCGCCTTCCTGCGCCGTGTGCCCAAGGACAAGGGGATGGCGGGGTTGCAGGAATCAGGCAGCGCCTGGTCTGCGCGTTCGGGGCCGCCGGTCCGCTTGGCCCGCGCGCAGCTTCGCGCGGCAGCCCAGCAACAGGGGGGCTTGGCGTCATTCATCCCCCGTGCCGGAGACTCGGTGCTCACCGTGCATCCGGCGTCCTCCGCAGACGGCGGGTCAGAGAGCCGCCCATTGCGCCGATGCGAGCCGCTCTTGGCACTGTCATTTCCGCACCGGGCATGTACATTTCGCGTTCGATTGGCAATGCCGATGTGTCATGCGACCTCCAGCAAGGAGATTCCAGCGATGGTTTTCGATGAACTCCGTTCCTATGGAGTGGTTCCGGTGGTGGCGGTGCCGACAGTGGATGCCGGGCTGCACCTGTGCGAGGCCCTGTTGGCGGGCGGTCTGCCCGTGGCGGAAGTGACCTTCCGGACCGAGGCGGCGGCCGCGACCATCCAAGCGGCGCGGGAACGGTTCCCCGAGCTGATCCTGGGGGCGGGCACGGTGCTGACCCGCGAGCAGGTGCAGCGGTCGGTGGATGCCGGTGCGCGCTTTGCCGTGGCCCCGGGCTGCAATCCCACCATTGTCGAAGCCGCGCAGCAGGCAGGACTGGTCTTCGCTCCCGGCGTCTGCACGCCGAGCGACATCGAGCGGGCGCTGGAGCTGGGTTGTCGCTTCCTGAAGTTCTTCCCGGCCGAGGCGGCGGGCGGCGTGGACATGCTGAAGAGCCTGATCGCGCCCTACCGCCACATGGGCGTCCGCTTCTGCCCTACCGGCGGCGTGAAGACGAGCAACATGATGTCCTATCTGAACCTGCCCGAAGTGGACTTCGTGGGCGGCACCTGGATCGCCAGCGCGAAGCAGATCGAGAGCGGGGCCTGGGGCGAAATCACCGCCCTGGCCCGCGAGGCCGTCAGCCTGGCCGCCCAACGCTAACCCTCTCCCGGAAAGACCACCGATGCCCACCAAGCCCACTCTCCTTGTCCTGGCCGCCGGCATGGGAAGCCGCTTCGGCGGCGACAAGCAGCTCGCCGGGATCGGCCCCAGCGGCGAGTACATCCTCGACTACTCCATCTACGACGCCTGGAAGGCGGGTTTCGGCAAGGTGGTGCTGGTCATCCGCCCCGAGCTCGAAGCCGACCTCCGCGCCCACTTCGGGACCAAGCTCGACGGCAAGGTGGAGGTGGTCTACTGCTACCAGCGCCTGACCGATCTGCCCGGCGGGTTCACGGTTCCCGAGGGGCGCACCAAGCCCTGGGGCACCGGTCACGCCATCCTCTGCTGCGCCGACGCCATCAACGAGCCCTTTGCCGTGGTCAATGCCGACGATCTCTATGGCTATGGTGCCTACGAGACGCTGGCCCAGTACCTGACCGGCGACCAGTTCGGCCAGGACACCTTTGCCATGGTGGCCTACAAGATGGCCAACACCCTTTCCCCCACCGGCGGCGTCTCCCGCGGCGTCTGCCGCGCCGTGGAGGGTTTCCTGGCCCAGGTGATCGAGACCCACAAGATCGAGAACGATCCCGCTGCCGAGTGCCGCTATCCCGATCCCGCGACCGGTGCCTGGCAGGCCCTGGCCGACGACTCCCTGGCCTCGATGAACTTCTGGGGCTTCCACCCCGTCCTCTTCTCCTATCTCCGCCTGCTCTTCGTCGATTTCCTCCAGTACCAGCGCACGGCCGAGAAGTCCGAATTCCTCATCCCGACCGTGGTCGACACGCTGGTGAAGGCTGGCTATGCCCGGACCCGCGTGCTGACCACCGACGAGAAGTGGTTCGGCATGACCTACAAGGAAGACCGCGCCCCTCTGGTGGACAACGTCAACAAGCTGGTTGCCGAAGGCCGCTATCCCGCCAACCTCTGGGCCTAGGACCATGCACGATCTGAAGTCCATCAGCAGCGCGTTCGCCATCGACGGCGATTTCCTCGCTGCCGTCCCCTTTGGCAGCGGGCACATCAACGACACCTACCAGGTGGTCGTCGAGAACACCACCGGTCCCGCCAAGTTCATCTTCCAGCGGATCAACCACAACGTGTTCCGCAATGTCGCGGGGCTGATGGACAACTTCCGGCGCGTCACCGGGCACCTCCAGGACAAGCTCGCCTCCCTGCCGGGCCGCGACCCCAGCCGCGAGACGCTCTCCATGGTCCCCACCTTGGCTGGCGACACCTTCCACGTGGATGGCGGCGGCAACCATTGGCGGGCCTATGTCTTCGTGGACGACGCCTGCACCTACAACGAGGTGCGCAGCGCCGAGCATGCCTTCCAGGCGGCCAGGACCTTCGCCGAGTTCCAGAAGCTGCTGATGGACCTGCCCCATCCGCCTCTGGTGGAGACGATCCCCGACTTTCATCACACGCCCAAGCGGTTCGCCAAGCTGACCGCCGCCATCCAGGCCGATGCCGCCGGACGCTCCGCCCAGGCCGAGCCGGAAATCGGGTTCGCCCTGGCGCGCGGGGAGCAGACCAATGTGGTGGTCGACCTGCTGGCCAGCGGCGGCCTGCCGTGGCGGGTCACCCACAACGACACCAAGATCAACAATGTGCTGATCGACAATGCCGACGGTCGCGGGCTCTGCGTGATCGATC
This sequence comes from Victivallales bacterium, assembly GCA_003245525.1. Lineage (GTDB taxonomy): Bacteria > Verrucomicrobiota > Lentisphaeria > Oligosphaerales > Lenti-02 > Lenti-02. The sequence goes on from QKCY01000507.1 coordinate 9,296, forward strand.
TCGATACCGTGATGCCCGGCAGCATCCTCTACGATTTCGGCGACCAGGTGCGGACCACCACCGGCACCGCCGCCGAGGACGAGGAGGATCTGGGCAAGGTCACGTTCCAGATCGACATGTTCGAGCAGCTCGTGAAGGGCTACCTCTCCGTGGGGCGGGAGTTTCTCACCCCCGCCGAGATCGGCCTGCTCGCCTTCGCCGGTCGCCTGATCACCTTCGAGATCGGCATCCGGTTCCTGACCGACTATTTGGAGGGGGATGTCTACTTCAAGGTCCACAAACCGAACCACAACCTGTACCGGGCGCGGACCCAGTTCGAGATGGTCCGCCAAATGGAGTCCCAGGCGGAGCGGATGGAGGCCATCGTGGCCGCCGCCGCCCAGGCCTAGGAACCCCAGCCAGCGAAGATTGGAGAGACCTGTCATGCAGCAACCCTTCCGCCTCGTCAACCCCCGCTTCACCCCGGTCCTCGACCCCGATTTCCGGCCTGCCGTGCTGGCCAACCACGCCTTCCTGGCCGAAGTGGACGCCTCCGGGGCCGCCGTGCCGCTGGCCATCGCCGTCGAGCGCGACCAGAACCGCATCTCGCGGTTCGACACCCGCGTCTTCGCCATGAACCACCCGCGGGCCGCCGCCAACTTCTTCTACGTCGAGCGGTTGCTCAAGTTCCTGCTTTGGCAGTGGGGCGGCTGGAAGGTGACCGTGGGCGGGCCGGTCGAACTGTGCCGCTATCTGGAAGCCTGCTACAGCGCTACCGGTAGCCGGTCCTTCGACGCCGAGTTCTGGGGCGACCAGACCTACGAGCGCGAAATGGTCTTTGTTTCCACCAGCTACGCCGACACGCCTGCCGCCGACGATGGCGCGGGCAGCAACCTGGTGCTGGACTGGACTGGCTGGCGGATCGGTTTCGATCTCGGAGCCAGCGACCGCAAGGTCGCCGTCTGCAAGGACGGCCAGCTTGCCCTCGACGCCAACGGCGAGCCGGTCCTGAGCGAGGAGTACGTGTGGGACCCGAAGCCCCAGACCGATATCTCCTTCCACTTCGACCAGATCATGGAAGTGCTGAAGTTCGCCGAAGCCGCCATCAAGAAGATCGATCCCGCCGCCACCATCAAGGGCATCGGCGGCAGCTCGGCGGGCGTCTACGTGGATGGCCGGGTGCGCGTGGCCTCCCTGTTCCGGGGCATCACCCCGCGCGAACGGTTCGAGGCCGAAGCCGCGCCGATCTTCAAGCGTATCCAGCAGGCCTGGGGCATTCCCCTCCGCCTGGAGAACGACGGTGACGTGACCGCCCTGGCCGGAGCCATCAGCCTGGGCGAGGGCCCGGTGCTCGGCCTGGCCATGGGCTCCAGTCTGGCTGGCGGCTACGTGGATCAGAAGCGCAAGATCAAGGGCTGGATGAACGAACTGGCCTTTGCCCCCGTGGACTTCAGCCCCAAGGCCGCCGTGGACGAATGGAGCTGCGACCGGGGCGTGGGTGCCAACTACTTCAGCCAGCAGGCGGTGGGCCGCCTGATTCCCGCCGCCGGGATCGAGATGCCCGATCTGCCCGTCGATGCCCTGCCGCTGCGCTTGAAGCGCGTGCAGGAACTGATGGCCAAGGGCGACGAGCGCGCCCGCAAGATCTACGAGACTATCGGCACCTATTTCGGCTACAGCGTAGCCCACTACGCCGATTTCTACCAGCCTCTGAAGCACATCGAGGTGCTGGGCCGGGTCATGTCCGGCGAGGGTGGCCGCCTGATCCTGGAGGGTGCCCGCGCCGTCCTGGCCGCCGAGTTCCCCGAACTGGCCAAGAGCGTGAATTTCTTCGAACCCGACGAGCGCGAGAAGCGCCACGGCCAAGCCGCCGCCGCCGCGAGTCTGCCGATCACCGATTGAGGTTTTCCCCCATGGATACTGCCGAACGCGACCGCTTCATCAAGGAGAAGCTGGATCAGGGCGTCTCCCTGTCCGATGTCCAGAAGCTCCTGGCCTCCGAACTGGGCATTCGGATGACCTATCTGGACCTGCGCCTGCTGGCCGCCGATCTGGAGGTCAACTGGCAGAAGCAGGAGAAGCCCAAGTCCGACGACGAGATGGACATCTCGAAGATCCCCGCCGAACCGGCGGAGGGCGAGGGACCCCGCACCAAGGTGACGGTGAGCAAACTCGCCCGTCCCGGCATGGCCCTGAGCGGCGACGTGGAGTTCCTTTCCGGTGCCAAGGGCGAATGGTTCCTCGATTCCTATGGCCGGCTGGGCTTCAATGCGGCCGAGGGCTCCAGCCAGCCCACCGAGGATGATCTGCACGATTTCCAGGTCGAACTCCAGAGCAAGCTTTCCGGCGGCGGCTACTAGCTGCCGTCCGGTGCGGGAAGGGCACCCATGACGCGGCTCATTCTCCCTTGTCTGATGGCGGCTGGCATGGCCGAGGCGGTTCCCAGTCTGGACCCAACCGTCTACGGCAAGCCTTTGGCCTACCAGAAGGTGGAGGGCGTGGGGCCCTGCATCGCGGCCGAGGTCGTGGGCGACCGGCTCTATGCCATCGGCCGGGGCAAGCTCTACGTGCTGGACATCGCCCGGCCTGAACAGCCGCGCCTGCTGGGTTCCCTTGCCGGGCTCGGGACCACCCGGCAACTGGTGGTCCGGGATTCCCTGGCCTACATCACCGCCCGCCAGGACGGACTCTGGGTGGTGGACGTCGCCGACCCCGCGAAACCGGCCCTGGTCAGCCACTACGACTCGGTGGAGATGGCCACGGGCATCTGGCTTTCCGGGGATGTGGGTTTCATCGCCACCCGCTGCTACGGGGTCGAGATCATCGATGTCTCCGACCCGCGCCACATCCGCCATGTGAGCACGCTGAAGACGGGCGAGGCCCAATCCTGCTGGACCCGCGATGGTCTCCTCTACATCGGCGATTGGGCACCCAGGAAGCTGCTCATCGCCGATGTGAGGAATCCCCGCCAGCCGGTGTTCGTTGGCGAGGCCCCGCTCGATGGCTATGGCGATGGCGGCTGTTTGCGGGGGAGCATCTGCTACGCCTCAACCGGCCACCATTCCCGCGCCGCCAGCAAGGCGGAGGCGGAGGGCCACGGGCACGGCCTCGACCTCTACGACGTGGCCGATCCGACCCAGCCCAGACTGCTCGGCCGGGTCAAGTTCCCGCCGCTCTACTGCATCTTCAACGACATGTGGAGCGCCCGCGTGGCCGGTCACTACTGCTTCGCGGCCGACACCTACAACGGCGTCTTCGTGGTGGACGTGGCCGATCCCAGCCAGCCGGCCATCGTCGCCCACGCCCAGTTCCCTCCGGCCCCCGTTGCGGATGGCCGGGTCTTTCCCGACTCGGTCGGCGGCATTGCCCTGGCCCAGGATGTGATCTATGCCGCTGGCAACGCCACGGGGCTCTACGTCGTCTCCGCCCCCGGCCTGGCCAGCCCGGTCGTTCCCGAGCCCGACCGCGCCCCTGTCCTGCCACCGTCTCCGGCCCAGCCAGAAACGGTGCCTGGATTCGCCACCTACCAGACCGATGGCCAGGTGCGGGCCGTCGCCCTCCAGGACGATGTGGCCTGGGTGGCTTGCGGTGCGGCTGGTCTGCATGCCGTCCGCCTCGGCAAGGCCCTGGAACCCCTCGTGGTTCATCAGAACGGCCATGACTTCTGCTACGTGAGCTGTCTCGGCAACCGGCTGTTCACCGCCGAAGGCGCGGGCGGCATGGGCATCTACGATATCGGTCCCGACCACCGCCTTGCCGAACGCGCCAGACTGGACATTCCCCACCAGGGCGTCCGCCAGGTGGTCGTCCCTGCTCCCGGCCAGTTTGCCCTGGTACACTGCGGCGGCCCGGTCGCCTATGTGGTGGACCTGCGCGACATCGACCATCCCCGCATCGCCCTGAAGGATTCCCAGGTGGGCCTGTTCTACGGCGACCAGTTGGTGGACCATCTCTTCGCCGACCGCTATCTCGTCGCCTTCTGGCAGCGCAGTGGCCCCGCCTGGTACGACATCAGCGGCGAGAAGTCGGTCCTAGTCGGCAATACGCCAGACACTTCGCTCTATAGCTGGACCGACGGTGCCTGCGCCCTCGGCGAGTCCCTGCTGGTGGTGAAGCGCGGTCAGTACCACCTGCTCGAACCCAACGAACAGCGCAACACCAGCGAGTTGCCCGGCTATAGCGTCGCTGGCATTCACCTCGAAGGCAGGCCCAGCACGGACGGCAAGACCTTGGTCTGCACCTCTCGCCACAAGCGTACCGTCACCATCCTCGACACAGCCGACCCTACCCAGCCCAAGCTGAAGCGCCAGTTCGACCTCGCCGGTCACCCCGGTGCCTGCGCCTTCTGGCAGGGCCGCATCCTCATCCCCGCTGGCTACCAGGGCCTCCTCGTCGAGCAGGACTGATTCCCGTCCGTAGTCTTGGCTCCAGCCTGCGCCTTTCCGGCACGATCCCAAAGACCGCAGGGTGAGGCTTGGACTGCGAGCCAATCATTCGGCCAAGCGGATGCGACCGGCGTTCTTGACCCTCCAGGTCTGGCTGCCAGTGCCCGCCCATTGGAGCCACTGCTTGGCCGCGCGCCGGAACACGCCAAGGTTGAAGTCCAGTTCCACCCCCGGATTGGTCGGGATATCGGCTGCCGCCAGGGGAATGAGCCATTCGGCGGTCCAACCCGTGGGCGTCGTGGCGGCCCGGTAGGTGACCTTCGCGCGCAGGGCGGCGGCTTCCGCTTCGGGCGCGCCCGCCTCGGTGGAGCTGTCGTAGGTGCCGTCCGGGAAACCGTGGAGCACGAAGGTCGGATGCTGGGCGTTGTTGTCTGGGTAGGCGAAACAGATCTCCGTGCCGTCGGTCTTGGTCCATTCCGGCTTCTGGTCCTTGGCCACGGGTTGCCCGAGGGGAATCTCAACCTTCACCATCAGCACCCCCTCGCGGTGGGCCAGCCAGACTTGGCAGGGAGCCCCTTCGACACGGGTTCGGCCCGGCGTTTCCGCGACCAGTTCGGGCTTCTCCGCATAGGCACCACGGGGCACCGACAGGGGCGTGGTGCGCCGGGGCAGGGTGGGTTTCGGTGCCGGTTTGGGCGGAAGCGGCGCGAATCCAGGCAAGTGGGGCTCCATGCCCTTCACCACGCCGACCAGACCCACATCGTCCACGAACGCCGTGCCGGAACCGGTCTTGGTGATCGTCACAGTGCCGGAACCGGCTTCGGCCGCAGTGGCGAAGCGGACCGTGAGCAACTGCCACTGGTCGTTGGCGGCGCTTTCCACTCGTGCGCAGTGCTCGGGCAGGGAGAGGGCTACCTGGGCGCCGTCTTTGACCTTGATCCAGGCGCTCAACTCGTACTCCTGGTTGGCACGCAGTTTGGGGATGGTCTGGCTGATCCCGTCCTCGGGCTCGCCGGTCAACTGCACGCCCGCACCGATGATGGTGTCGCGGGTGGTGTAGCATTGCACGATGCCGCCCGGTCCCCAGACGATCTTGGCGGCCTTGGCCCCCGTGGCTTGCCAGGGACCGAGATTGCCCCGGTAGCGGACCCAGTCAAAGGAACTGTGGGCCACGAGATTCCGTAGCGGGGTGTCGGCCAACGCATACTCGGCCTGGGGCGGGTTGGCGAAGTCGTGGCCGGCTTTCCAGGTGTCGCCGGGCTCGTAGGCCCCGATGCCGGGATGGTTGCCGTTCACCCCCGGCACCGGCAGGCCCTTGCCCGCGCCTGCCGTGTAGCTGGCGAAGGTACCGGGGTTGAGCACGTCGGCGGGGACCTTGAAGGTGTTGTCGACAAAGGAGGCCTGGGGATGGGGCTGGATGGTGCCGCCCACCGCGCTGTTCACGTAGGCGCAGTCGTACATCCAGTCCGTGGCCCAGCGGCCCCAGTTGCCGGTGTTGCCCAGCATGGTGTTGTTGACCACCACGTTGTGCAGGGAGGGCTTGTTCAGCCGGATGTCGCAGCCGTTGATGTTCCAGACCACGTTGCGGTAGACCAGGTAGTTGCTGGTGAAGTTGTCGAGGTAGATGCCCATGCGGGTGCCGTGGGCCAGGTTGTCGTGGACCCAGTTGTGGTGGAACTCGGTACCGCCGCCATCCGAGCCGCAGACGTAGCTGCCGCCGAGATCGTGGGCCAGCCGTCCCATGTGGAAGATGTTGTTGTACTCGATCACATGGGCTTGCCCCGAGGGTTGGAGGCAGTCGCGCCCGGTGTCGTGGATGGTATTGTGGCTGATGAGCATCTCCTCGCCCCAGGTCTTCACCGGGGCGTCATAGGAGCCGGAGTAGTCGGTGTCGTGAATCCAGCAGTTGATGACGGCATTGCGCCGGCCGGTCAACTTGATGCCGTTGCCCGCCGAGTAGGCGATCTCGGAGTCGCGGATCGTGTTGCCTTCGCCGCCGATCAGGATGCCGAGGTCCACGTTGAGTCCGTAGCCCGTGTTGCCGCCGCGCAGATGGGAAATCCAGCGGGCTTTCAGGTCGCGGACCAGGCAGTGCTTGCTGTCCACCAGGGACAGCGTCGCCCCCAACACGTCGAACCCGGTCACCTCGATCCACTCGCGGCCCTTCAGGTCGAAGGCCAGGTCCCGGCGCTTGGCCGACACGTCAAGGGTGTTCGGGTCGGCACCGGCGGGTGCCTGGAGGTAGAGCGTCTTCTCGGCGGCATTCACCACCCACTCGCCGGGCTGGTCGATCTCCTCCATCTTGCCGACGAGATAGAAGAACCCGCCCCGGCGGTCGGTCGGACTCATGTTTGTGTCGATGGAGCCCTGCTTGGGCTGTTTGCCGATGAGGATCTTGCGCTCGGCGTCCACGTAGCCTGCCACCGGGGCGCTCCAACTGGTCCATTTGGCTCCGGCCATCACCCAGAGGATCGCCCCTTCCCAGTAGCCGTCGGGGCGGCTGGGCAGGCCCTTGCAGAGCAGGAACTCGTTGGTCGAACCCGGATCGAAGTCCGCGCCTTCCCAATCCAGGGGATCGGCCTTGGTCTTGTTGGGCCAGCGCGCTTCCTGTCCCGGCTGATCGCCGAGGAAGACCTGATTGCGGTCCTTGAGATCCCAAGCCAGCGGGGCACGCCAGAGATCGCCCTGGACCCGCTGCCAGCCGGTCACCGGATCGGTGCCAGTCAGCAACGGGCGTTCGCCCGGCCACGCCCGGAAGACGATGGGCTTGCCCTCCTCGCCCGACTGCGCAGGCTGGACGGTTTCCCGGTAGGTTCCGGCCCGCACCAGGCACATATCGCCGGGAGCCAGCACGGACGCCGCCTTGCCAATCGTGCGGAAGGGAGCTTCCCGCGTGCCTGCCGCCCCGTCGTCCCCATTCGGGGCCACCACGTATTCGCGCGCTGCTGCCGTCATTGCCACCCCCATCGCCAAGGCTATGCTGGAGTTTCGCAACCAATGCATCGGGGAACCTCTCGTGTGTCGGTGTACTGCGGCGTCATGGGATGGGAACGAGCAGAAGATAGTCGAGATTGGCCTTGCGGGCGAGGGTGGTGAGGCGCAGAACATGCTCGCCCGCGGGTACCGTCGCCGTGGCCAACCGGAGACACTTCCACTGGTCGGGCGTGGCCCCGAAGCCGCCGGTGTTGGGCAGTTCGTGGATGCGGTAGCCGTCCCCGACCGGCTGGCTGTCCAGTTCGAGCAGACGTTGGGCGTTCTCCTCGAAGATCGCCGCCTGGACCGCGATCGCCAGCCGTTCCTCGCGGTCGGTCGTGAAGCGCCACTCCACCCACTGGCCGGGGCGCACCTCGGTTTCGAGGCCCTTGCCGTCGGACAGGAAGGTTCGGTGGGTGTAGACCTTGGCCGACCCGCCGCCGGAAGCGGTAAAGGCTTCCGCCTCGATCTTGCGGGCATTCGCCGGCGGATCGATGATGGTTGCCGGGACTGGAGTCGGGTCTTTCACTAGATCGGAGAAGGAGAGGGTGGCGTTCAGCGGCTCCTCGCTGCTTCGCAGAGTGATCGGCTGTCCGGCTGCCAACCAGGCTACGTCACCCGTGGCCAGAGCCCGGTTGCCGAGATGACACATGGCGTTTCCCTGTACGTTCACCCGCATCCCTCCCGTCAGGTTTCCAGGAACCGTGCCCCAAGCCAGAACCCCGTCGTCGAAGGTCCGCATAGCGTCCAGAGCGAGGGGAAGTACCTGACCGTCGAGGGTGCAGGAGATGTCTGCGTGGGGAGCAGGCTGGTCCGTGCGCCACGTTGGCGCACCCGAATCGCGCCAAACACCCACCACGTTGCCATTCCGGGTCTTCGTGGCCGCTATGCCCTTGGCGGAGACTACCAGCAAATACCCCTCGTTCCCGTGTGTGCCTGCGGCTGACAGAGCCAGCGTTCCTCCCGAATCACCCAATGTGAGCCGGTCATTCCCTACCAAGAGACGAGAACCGTCCCAGGTGGCCTGCGGCATCTCCTCGTCGGCCCGGAAAGGCATGGCGAGGGTGATGAACCGCTGTTTTGCGGCCTTGGCGACCGTGGTGGCGGCGGCGTGCCACTCATTGGGGCGGGGCGTGGTGGGTGGCGGGTCGAACTGGTCGGTCTGGGCGAGAGCCAGTCCGTTCGGTTCGAGGAACTTCACCAGACAGCGGGCATTCCCCCGGCGGACCACGATCTCGTCCTTTTCCGGGCGCAGATCCATTTCCTGTTCGGCGTGAAGCGCCCAGGTGAAGGTGGCGGGTTCGGGGGCTTCCAGGTCGTCCACGATCAGGACCAGGCGAGGGCGCAGGTAGAAGATCGTACGCCGGGCCTGCTTCAACAGGCCTTTGTAGGCGGCGGTGGCGTCGCCGACGGCCACATCGCCCACCGGGCAGGTGAAATGCTGGAGAATGCGCCCCTTGGCGGTGAGGTCGAAGATCGGTTGCCCCTGGCCGTTGACCAGGATCGCGTTGTGGGCCTTGGTCTGGCGCGTCCAACCCTTGTCGTGGGGACTGCCGTACCAGTCGTAGTAGCCCGAATCGATCAGCAGCGGTTCGCCGTAGGCGTAGAGCACAAAGGAATTCTGGTCCGCATGCGAATGGTTGAAGGAGCCGTAGGGCGAGGATTTGAAGGCCAGGAAGACCTCGTCGGGATCGCTGAGATCGGAGTGCATCGCCACCCAGCCGATGTCCGGGAAATAGCGTCCCGGCGGCAGGTCGGCCGGAGGACGGGCCGGGAGGTCGTCCGCGTACCACCAATAGGAGAAAAGATCGGAGGTCTGCCAGGTGATCTGGTCGGCGTACCACTGGAAATAGGGGTTGCGGTAGACGGCGGCGAAGTGGGCGAGGTTCGAAGCATCGGTGGTGTCGGGCGGACCGTGGTTGCCGTCGCCGAAATGGTGCCGGTCGCTCCACGGCGGGTGCATGTAGAGCTTGAACCAGCCATCGTTGCGGCTGAAGGCCTTCTGGTAGAGGTCGAGCCCCGTGGCCGACTTCAGGGCATCATAGAACCACCAGGCGAAGGGCTGGGACCATTTCCAGTAGGCGCAGCCCTGGGCCCAGCCGCCTTCCTCGCCGCCCCACGGCGGGAAGACCGCCGGATAGGTGCCCGCGATGAACTGGAACCAGGTGTCCGCCTCGGCTTCCTCGTGGGCGAGGGCGATGGCACAGATGCCGAGGAAACCGTAGGCCGTGATGCCGTGGGAGTCGTAGGGATACTCGTAGATCGCGCGCCCGGTCGAGAAGTCGGCGAAGAGCACCCGACCCCGCGCTAGAACGGCAGCACGAACGGTAGCCCGCTGCTCGTCGGTCATGCGGTCGTGGCACCAATCGTAGGTGGTGGCAAGTTTCCAGGCGATGTCGCGGAATACCTGGTCGTGGTTGCGGTAGCTGGTCACCCCCGCGGGGTCCCAGCCGGCCATTTCCACCGCCTGCTCGACGGCGGCCGTGGCGTAACGCTCGTCGCCGCTAAGGAGATAGCCGAAGGCCAGATTCTGCATCCGCCCGGTGGCGCGGGAGCACATGCCTCGCAGCCGATTCCCCAGCTTCACTTTCTCGTCGGTCAGGCCGCCCGCCGTGTAGTTGGCGAACTCTGCGCCGGGTTCGCGGACCATGGGTTCCTGGAGGTAACTGTCGAGTCGCTGGGAGAAAGCCTGCCACCACGCCTGGCGCGTGGTCTGGAGCGGGGCGCGGAACGCTTCCAGACTGGCGGCGGTCGCGTAGACGCGGGGATGGCTGGTGGGGATTCTTGCCAGCAGTTCGTCCGCCGGAGGTACCGGGAAGGGAGCGGCATCGGCGGGAACGGTGAACTGCCAGGTCTCCGACCACTCGGCCGCTATCCCCGTCGCATCCACGCAGCGGACCCGCCAGAACCACGTTCCTGGTTTCAGGGTCGTATTGTGGCCATAGACGTTGTAACGCAGCCCTTCGACTGTGGTTGTCTCAACCTCCGCGAACGCGGGCGAGGTGGCAAGCTGGAGGGTGTAGGTCGCCTTGTTGGGTTGCGGCGGCCACCAGAAGTCGGGGGGATTCTGCAGCACGGTCCGCCGGTCCTCGGGACGGCGCGGGCAGACGCCGGGGGTATTCACGGTCACGGCTGGCGGGTGGTATTCGGCCAGGGATTCCAGCGCCACGTCGTCATAGCGCAGGATTCCCGTGCCCCGCTGGTAGAGGATCACCTCGGCCCGGATCTGCGCCGCCTCACGGGCTTGGGACGGAACGCCGGTCTCGAACGCAAACTCGGTCCACTCGGCCTTGGGCAGGGGGCAGGTGAAGGAGGTGGTTATGTACTCCCCGCCCGGCACCTCGGCTCCCGGCGCGGGGCGCAACCGCAGGATACCGGTCGCCGTGCCTTTTCCCCGGTACCAGAACTTCACCCGCACGCCTTGGGCCGGAGTGAAAGGGGCGCTGGTCTGCAGGAAACAGGCCCGGTCGCCGTGGTTCTCCTGGCCTTCCAGGTAGGCGCAGGCCCCGCCATCCCGGCCCCCCGTGGCGTCGCGGCGAAGCACGAAGCCCTCGCCGTGCAGGGCTACCTGCCAGCCCGTCGGCTGGTCGGCGCCCTCCTCGAAACCCGGATTCCGCAGCGTGGGGTCGCCCCACGCGGTGATTCCAGCCAACAACAGGCTCGCAGTCAAGAGACAGCGCACGGTCGGTTCTCCTCTACGGTGACAGCCGCTTCACCACTTGGAGCAGGAGTCTGCGGCCCACTTCGTCCAATTCCAGCCGCGACGGATCGTCCAGGGCGGGCGAATCGGTGAGCAGATAGGGGGAGACCAGATACTCCGGCAAGAAGGCGGCGGTGCCCTTGCCCTGGGCATCGACCAGCAACCCGGCAATGGCGAAGGTCTGCTCCCCGTCCTGAAGCCGGGCGAGGATCTGCACCTCCGGCTGGGGGGTGGTCAACACATAGTCGCACCGGGGCTTCTGCCAGCCCGCCTTGGTGTCGGGATTGTGCCGGAACGGGTAGGGCTCGGTGCCCAACTCTGCCTCCAGCCCGCCGGTGAACTGGACCCGCAGCGCCGCCAGGTAGTCGGCGTTGTTCTGCCCGTACTTCGCCGTGACCGGCAACCGCGCTTCGGGAGCCTTGCCCAGACCGGCCGAGAGTTCCCCCAGCACGTCCCGGTGCTCGCCGCCGATCAGCAGGATGTGCCCGCCCTGGGCGGCATAGGCTCGCAGGTGCTCCACGGTCGGCGCATCGTTGAACCCGCCCGCGCAGAGGATCGCCACCGGCATCTGTTCGGGCGAGGGGAAGTCCGCTTCCCGGATGTCCACCAACCGGCAGGCGGTTCCGGCCCCGCGCAGGGTGCGCATGATGGCGGCGCTGAGGTACTTGCCGCTGAACCCCAACCGCGCATGGTTCATGCTCTGCGACGGCTCCACCAGCACGCCAATCGCCGGACCCCCCACCGGGGCCAGGAACTCAGCGAAGAGGGAGTCATGGGCCAATGGCCGCTGGGCGAGGAACGCCTTGGCCCGTGCCTGGTACTGCTGTTCCACTGCGGGGGTGAGATCGGGGACTCGTCCCTTTGCCGCGAGGGCGTAGGCCGTCCAAATGGCGTCCGCCCCGGTGCGGACCCCGTACCCGCCCAGCTCGGCCAAGGCCGCTCGCCCGTCGGCAAGCTGTTCCGGACTGGCCGTCCGGGCGAAGGTCCCGGCGATCCGAGCCCCGCGCTGGGTCATGAACTCGTTGGCGGCGAGGCCGTGCAGCATGATCTGGACCAGCGCCTCCTGCGGATCGTCGCTCAGGACGCTCGGCTGGTAGTCCGCCAACATGGCGTGGACGATCTCCCGGTCTGCCGCCGTCCGGCTGACCTGGGCGAAATCCAGCACGCCGGTGGGGGCCAGGTCCAGCTTGTAGCCTTCCCTGAAGGCGTAGGTGATCACATGGATCAGCGGATCGTGGTTGCACGCTGCCTCGTCGGCAAAGGTGTGCAGCAGGCAGGCCGACCAGTAGGCGATGCGCTCGGGGCTCTGCGCCTGGAACGCCCGCGTCAGCAGGATGAAATTCACCGCCTGCCCCTGGGCCGAGTGCAGGGAGTAGGGGTGCTTCATGTTGTGGGCCAGAAGCACAGCCAAGTCGTCGGGGTGAATCGTGACCTTGTCCAGCTTCTCCCACGGCGTGAAGTCGTCGGGCGAGTGCGAGAACCGGGCGATGTCCCGTCGCGCCGCTTCCGGCACCACCGCCTTGACCGGTTCGGGCAACAGCTCCGCCGCGAACTCGTTCAGCGTGTCGTGTCCCCCGCCCCAGCCGAACACGACCGGCACGATCCCCACGGCAAACGCCCAGGGGACGACCCGCAGCACTGCCTCAAAACCCGCCGACGCAAACCGCAAACCACGCACGCTGGACCTCCGGATTCCACCAAGGAATTGGTGCAGCGCACCATAGGGCTTGGCTCGGCGGTGTCAACCCACGTCAGGGCAGGGGAGTCAGTTCGACCGTGCGGAACTGGATCTGGCCGCCTTCGGACTGGAGGCCGATGGCGCCGGGGACCACGGCGATGCTGGTGGCGGAATTCACCTCTTCGCCGTTGACGACCAGGGTCAGCTTGTCGCCATCAAGGGTGATCTCGTAGCGGTTCCATTCGCCGGGAGTCTTCTCGTTGGCCTTGATCTTGCGAATGCCGACGAAGTCGCCAAGCTGTTTGTGCCCCTTCACTTCGCGGATACGGGCCGGATCGCCGGTGCAGGTGGCGCCGCCGAAGGCCCAGATATCGCCCGCGCTGCCGTTTTGGAGCTGGGCCTCGATGCAGTTGGGCAGGAAGGCGTGCTCGCCGGTGATGCGCAGCAGCACCCCGCTATTGCCCGGTTTGGTGTCCGGTGCCCAGCGCCATTCCACCACCAACCGAAAACTGGTGAAGGTATCCCTGGTGTAGAGGTAGCCCAGCGGCGTGCCCTGGCAGACCAACAGGCCGTCCTGGACCGACCAGACGTCCGCGAGCTTCACGTCCGGCTTGGTGAGGAAGCAGTCCCAGTTGGCCAGATCCTTGCCGTTGAACAGCGGAATCGGGTCCGCGGCTTGCGCCCAAACCGTCCCGACCACCGCCACCACGAGCCCCGTCAACCAATGCTTCATCCGGTGCATCGTCAACTCCTTGCGTTGGACCATGCCAGACTCTATCCCCCCGCTGTCGGGTTGCCAACAGGCTGAACCAGAAGCCGGGCATATCCCACGTGTGGAGCGGCCGCGCCCGCTCCCGCCCCCCCTGTCGGTGATCTGCCAGATTCCTCTCTCCAGTCGCGCCGAAAGCCGGGCATACCTCACGTATGGAGCGGCCGCGGCCTCGCGACCGCTCCCCGTCGGGGATGTGCCAGGTTCCTCTCTCCAGTCGCGCCAGGAGCCGGGTGTATCCCATGCGTGGAGCGGCCGCGGCCTCGCGGCCACCCGTCCCACGCCCTGCCAACCCCCGGTGCCGCCTTGTATGTGTCTTGGTCCCGCCGCGGCCTGGGGCAGTCCGGAACGATCCCGGCGCGTTGCGCCGTGGTCGCGGGGCCGCGACCGCTCCCCGTCGGGGATGTGCCAGATTCCTCTCTCCAGTCGCGTCGGGAGTTCGTGTGAACCCCCGGTGTCTGGCTCTCCTGGTCTGGCTGCTTCAGAGGGGGAAACAGGCCGAGCGGTTCCCGCGCCTGCACGCTCACGGGGAACCGCTCGGGCCAAGGAACAGGTTGGTTATACCGCAGCCCGAGCGGCGGCGCGGACCTCCTTGTTGTTGGCGTAGTTGGAGCGGTTCAGTTCGGAGGGGACGAAGTGGGGGCCGGGGCCCTGGACCGGGTTGCAGCCGCAGAAGAAGCGGCTGGGGTCCTGGCCAAGCTCGGCGGCTAGGTCGTCCCACATCTCGGTGGTTTCGGTGGAGATGAAGAGGGGGAGCTTGGCGTCGTACTTGCGGGCTTCGCGGGCCAGGAAGCGGTACAGCTCGGCGCGCTTCTCGTGGGGGAAGGGGCCGTGGGTCTTGCCCTTCATCGATTCCTGGGCCTCGCGGGCGGCTTCGACGAAGGTGGGATCGAGCTGGCTCACGTCGAAGGTCTTGGTGAGCCGCTCGTAGTCCATCCAGATCAGGCTGGTGAAGCCGAGGGTCTCGGGTTTGGCCTTGCGCAGCAGTTCCTCGATGGTGCCCGCATAGCTCTCCTGCCAACCCCGGATGGGGAGGACGGGCTTGAGCTTTACGCGCACTGGCACGCCGAGTTCGTTGAGGCGGGCCATGGCGTCGATCCGGCTCGACGCGGAGGGGGCGCAGGGCTCCAGGATCGCCCCGGCCTCGTTGCTGGCCAGGCTCCAGACCGCCATCACGCGGTCGCGGCGGGTGAGGTCCTTCACCCAGTCCACGTTGTCGCCGTTGGTGTGGAAATAGCCGTAGCGGTCTGGATACTCGCCCAGCAGGTTGAGGTAGTCCTCGTAGAGTCCGTACTCGGGTTCCAGGGTGGCGAGGTCGGCGCCGCCCATCATGAGGAAGCACTTCTGCCAGGGGTTGTCCTCGATCACCTTGCGGATGGCTTTCTGGAGGTATTCCTGGATGTTGAGCGCAATCACGAGCGCCTTGCCGCTGCGGCCGGTTCCGCAGTAGACGCAGCCGTGGGAGCAGCCATCGGCCGAGGCCAGGAAGTTGGAGGGCCAGCAGACCATGCCCGACTCGGCATCCTTCTCCTTGGAGTGGTGCAGGGTGAAGTGAGGCAGGTAGCCCAGCACATGGGGCAGATTGAAGAGCGGCACGCCTTCGGGCTTGGCTTTGAACACCGGGTCCTCGCCCAGGGTGCCGGTGATGGCGAAGTTGGTGAAGACGACCGGTTGGCAGTGCTTCCAGTTGGCGTAGCTGTAGTCGGGCGTCCAGGCGGCGAGTTCCTGGGAGACGCGGATCGCCTCCTCGTGCGCGTACCAATCCACCGCCGTCTCGGCGTACTTCATGCTGGCCAGGAAACGGCGCATCCTGGTCATGGCGTCGGGATTGTCACGCAGGGCTTGGTGGGCGTAGACCTTGACCGGGGTCAGCGGATACATGGCGACTCTCCTTTTCCCGCTTTTCGGGGTGGAACGTGGCGGCCATCAACCTTCCTGCATGGCCGTTGTGATCCGTTGCGCGGATTCCTGCAAGGCGACAATGATCTCGCGGCACTTGGCCTCGTCGAGCCGCAACAGGGGCAGAACCAGGCACAAGGCAGCATTCAGTTCCTCTTCGAGACCCAGCACCGGCACGGCGATGGCGGCGGCGCCGATGGCCTCGTTCCGTTTCACTTCGCTGCCGGTCTGGCGGATGCGTTCCAGCGCGGCGGCGAGTTCGGCGCGGGTGGTGACGCCGGGCCATTCGCCCGTGGGCAGGCCGCGTTCGGCGACGAAGGCTTCGAGCCGTTGGGGACTCAACCGGCTGAGGTGCATCCGCCCCACGGGGTAGGGGTAGAAAGCGCTGTCGCCCTGCCGCTGCACCACCCGCAGTTCCTGGGTGCTCTCGGCCAGGACGAGGCCCCGGCGGTGAAAGTCCGTTTCCAGGGACAGGCTTACCGTCTCGTGGAACCGTTCGGCCAGGGCCTCGATCTCGTGGGTTGCCGCAGACTCCAGGTTGCGGATGCGGCTCTGACGGTTGCCCAAACGGGCCAGTCTCGCCGCGACCCGGTACTTGCCGGTACCGGGCACCCGCTCCAGATAGCCCAGCTCGACCAGCGACTTGAGGAAGCTGTGGGCCGTGGGGAACTTCAGCCCCATCTGGGTCGCAATGTCCTGGGCACCCAGCCCCTCGTCTGCCGGTTCGTGCCGGTCGAGGAGTTGGAGGATGGAGAAGGCCCGTTCCAAGGACTGGATCATGGTTCTTACCACGTTTGGTATCAGAATGGGTGATATGATTATCGGAAATACTGACAATGCAAGCGGGAGCCGGCGTTTTTGCTGCCAGGAGAGTGGACTTGGTGGACAGGGTTTGGCCAGCGACTTGCCTCTGGCACGGCTGCCGCCAAGCCTGTCCACTTCGTCCACAGCGCTCCCGCCTTGGCCATTCCTCTGGCGTGTCTGCCGCCAAGCCTGTCCACTTCGTCCACCCCGTCCATGGCGTCCACTTCCCAGTACCTCTTACCCAATAAGAAGTTGCGCTCGCCCTTCCACCCATGTAGGGTAGAACAACATCGGTTTCGCGTTGGAAACACCAGCTCAGGAGCCCGATCCATGCCTGCCCGCCACCCCTCCCGCCGTTTCACCCTGATCGAACTGCTCGTGGTTATCGCGATCATTGCCATTCTGGCGAGCATGCTGTTGCCTGCTCTCAGCCAAGCGCGCGCGAAGGCCCGGCAGATTTCCTGCATGTCGAACCTGAAGCAGTTGGGGCTCGCGGTCACCATGTACGCGGGCGACAACGATGGCACCTTCCCGATGGCCCGCATGGGAACGACCAACAGCGGGGCCGAGGAGAACACCTGGAAGAGGCTGATCTACAACTACGTGGTCAGTTGGCCGACCTACGAGTGTCCCGACAAGCCGGGGAGTTGGACGTCTTCCTGCTCCCGGAGCAACTGGACCAGTCAGGGCACTGTGAAGGCCCTGTCGGCCCTGGCCTACAACTACCACATTGGCGGGGTGGCCGACACCAAGCCGGTCCAGCCCTCCGGCACCATGTCGGTTGGCGACATCAACAGTTGCCACCAGTTTGTCAACCAGTTGAGCTGGTTCCCCAACTGGCTGTCGACCCGGCACAACAACGGCGGCAACTACGTGTTCTGCGACGGGCACGGCGAATGGTGGAGCAAAGGCCAGGCTGCCAATTCCTCGGCCTGGTTCTATCCCGATCATGTGGACCGCGGCTGGCAGTAGCCCGGTTCGCGGCGGCATCGCAGTGGCAATGGCCCGAAGCGGAGTACAGTAGGGGGATTCCGCTGTGCCGCTGTCCGTCCTTGGACGGTGGTTTGCCTTTCCTGTTGCCGAGGAGCCCTGGCCATGAGACGTCTGCTTGCCCTGTCCGTCGCCTGTCTGTCCCCGTTGGCTTGGTGTGCGCCGCCCGCCCTGATTACCTGCCAGCAGGCTTTGAGCTTTGCCGGGGAGAACACGGCGGCCGGGCACTGCATGGTCCGGGTGGTGCCCGCTCCCGGCCTGGCTGCGGGTACCCATACCCTCGAAGTGCGTTTCCGGCTGACCCAGCACCAGGCCAATGACTGGCTGGATGCCTACTGGCGTCCCGCCCCGGGGTTGGACCTCTCGGGGTCCCAGCAACAGCGCCTGTGGATCCGGGCCGAACAGCCGGGCAGTTGGCTCCATGTCAAGATCTGCGATCCCGACAATCCGGGCGGCAACCGGGCCGCTCTGGAGAGTGAGTTGAGGGATGGGGACAAGCCGCTGCCGGTCGGACAATGGGTCCCGTTGGACCTGGAACTCCCCGCCGATCCCAAGCGCCGGGACAACATCGACTATCTGGGCGTCTACATTCACGCGGGCAACCCGTCGGTGCCCCTGGATCAGGATCTGGTGTTCTATCTCGGGCAGTTCCCCTTTGAACTGCCCCCGCGCCCAGCCTGGCCGCCGGTGGCGGCTGGGGAAAGCGTCAAACTCCAGCCGGTCCTGCAACCGCCGTTCGCCGCCGACGGGACGTGGATGCTGGTGAAGGACGAGAACAACCAGACCGACCACCCCGCCCGGCTGGTGGATGGTGCCATCCTCTTCGATGCGGATGCCAACGGCTGGAACGAGTTCCTCTGGAGCGATCCCGGGAAGCTGGTCGTCAAGCCCCTGACCACCTACCGCCTCCAGTTCGACTACGAGATCCTGCGCGGGGCCGAGGGTGAAGGGGGATCCTATTTCTACAGCCTGGTCCGGGCCAAGGGGACGATTCGGGACGATGTGGGCTGGGCTCGCTGGTCGCCACCCACCGGTTCCACTGGCACCCGGATCATCACCTTCACCACCCATGATATGCCCGACTACTACCTGAACTTTGGCATCCGCAACCACGGCATGATCCGGCTCTCCAATCTCAGCCTCAACGAAGTCCTTGCCGGGAAAGGAGGTGCCCAATGAGCCGCGCCACCTGTCTGCTTCTGCTTGCCGTTCTCGCCGCCGGGGCCGCGCCGCAACCGGTGGAGACCGCCGTCTACCGTACCGGCGCCTGGTTCGCGCCTGGCACGGGCGAACAGCGGGAGATGTATCTGAAGGGCGGCTTCACCATGGTGCCCTACACCAGCCAGTGCCGCGACTGGGCCGCCGAACACAACCTGGTGTTCATCGGCGGGGTCAGCGGCGGCGGCATGCCCAAGGATGTGGCCCGACCCTTCGAGGCCAACGACGGCACGCAGTCCATGTCCGTCGGGCTCTTCACCCACGTCAACTTCAACGCTCCGAGCGTGGCGAAATGGTGGGAGGGGAGGGTGCCCCAAGTGGTCCGCGACATGCCCCACGCCGAGCGGATCGCCTATTGGAAGGTCCACAACGAATTCGGCTACCACGCGGGCAAGGTCTACGACTACAGCCCTGGCACCATCGACCGCTACCGGACCTGGCTCCAGGGCCGCTATGCGGACCTCGCCGACCTCAACGCCAAATGGCACACCCAGCACGCCTCCTTCGCCACCATCGAGCCGCCCCGCACCAACGACCAGATGCAGGCCGAGCTGGCCAACTGGCTGGAATGGCGGCGCTTCACCTGCTGGAGTTTCGCCGACTACTTCAAGACCACCGGCGACCTGATCCGGCAGGTGGTGCCCGGCGCCCAGGTGGCGGACAACTTCTACACCACCTCGCCCATGCAGGGCTGGGACAACTTCGAGCTGGCCCGGCAGGTGGACTACCTGGCCTACGACATCTACGACATCAGCCGCTGGCAGGGCCTGCTCGACAAGCTCGACCACTGCCGTACCGCCGCCGCCGCCTATGGCATCCCCTTCCTCATCATGGAGTACCATGCGGGGCCAAACCACTTCGTCCCCGTGGTGACCCGCCGCGATCTCCTGATCGAGAGCAACGTGGCCCTGGCCCGTGAGTGTCGTGCCATCCAGTGGTTCCGCTGGATTCCCGGCGGCGAGGGTCGCGAGCAGGGCATCCACGGCATGATGGACTCCAAGGGGAAACCCACGGAGCGGTTCACTGCCGCCGCCGAAACCAGCGCCTTCTGCCAGCGGCTCGCGCCGCTCTTCCTGAAATCCCGGACTCTGGCCCCCGTCGCCGTGCTGACCAGCAGCGATACCTGCTATCTGGCGGCGGCCAACCGGGGCAGCGCCTGGGCGGCCCGTGGTCGTTGGGATAGCCTGAACCGGTTGCTCAACGCCGCCCGCATCCAGTTCGAGGAGATCGATCCGGTATGGCTGGCGGACCACGATCCGGGCCGCTACCAGGCCATCGTGGTGGCCAATCTGCCTGCCTTGAGCGACGAAGCCCTGGTTACGTTGCGCGCCTTCGCCAGCCAGGGCGGCACGGTGATCTTCCACCCGGATGCGGCTAGCCTCGATGCCTATGGCCAGCCCCGTGGCGAGACACCCTACCTGGCCGAGTCCACCAAGGGCGAAGTATGGACGGTCCGCCAGCGCCGCGACGGACGCGGCCCGCTGGTGGTGGA